>JBBQFU010000225.1:0-14801 GCA_038322185.1 Haliangiales bacterium | reverse complement strand
CCGCGGTGTTCGACGAGATCGCCAAGATCACCAAGGAGGGCATCGGCCCGGTGTATCTCGAGAAGATCCACGAGCAGCTGCGCCGCGAGCACGAGGTCAACCTCAAGGAGAACAGCTGGTGGCTGAACAGCCTCGAGGAGGCCTACTACTATGGCGATGACTTCAAGATCGTCACCGATGTCGACGCCATCGCCAAGCGCGCGACGAGCGAGAACATCAAGGCCAGCGCGAAGCGGTTCTTCGACCCGGGCAAGTACGTGCTCGGCGTGATGAAGCCCAAGGCCGCCAAGCCGGCGCCGTAGGCAACGAACGCTACTTCTCGGGCAGCATCACGGCCTGGTAGTACTGCTTGGTGTCGAAGTACCGCTTCGCGGCGGCCTTGACGTGCGCGGCAGTCACCCGGTCGAGGAACGGCTTGGTGTCGAGGATGAGCGCCGGGTCATCGCCGTACTTGTACGCGTTGACGAGCCAGCCGAGCCAGAAGCGGTTCTGGCGCAGCTCCGTCTCACGACCGCGCACGAAGGTCTGGCGCACGCGCTCGAGCGTCGCGTCGTCGACGCCATCGGTCTTGAGCTTCTCGCCACCGTCGAGCGCGGCCTTGACCAGCTCGTCGACGCGCGCCGGATCACAGCCGAACTGGATCGAGAACTCGCGCTCCTGATACGGCGAGCGCGACAGGCGGCCACGCGCACCGACGCCGTACACGCCACCCATGTCCTCGCGCATGGTCTCGCGCAGCTTGATGCCGAGGACCTGGCCGAGGATGTTCATGTCGCGATCGTCGTCGCGCGTCCACTTCGCCTTGCCGAACATGGTGAGATGGACGCTCGCCTTGGGCTCGGACGCGAGCTTCCACGACTTCTTCACGACGCCGGCGGCCTTGCGGATCTTGAGGTCGCGCTCCTTCTCCTTGGCGCCCTTGGCCGGAAGGCTGGCGATATAGGTCTCGACCAGCGGCTTGAGCTCGTCGAGCTTGACGGCGCCGACGATCACGAACGTGAAGTCAGCCGCGTTCGCGAAGCGCTGCTTGTAGAAGGCGAGCGCCTTGTCGATGTCGATCTTGTCGATCTCGCCCGGCTCGGGCGGCCGGCGGCGGATGTTGTTCTTGTAGAGCGCGATCTGCGACTCGCGGGCGAAGCGGAACTCCGGCGAGCGCATCGCGTTCTCGAGTTGCTCCTTGAAGTTCGCCTTCCACACGCTGAACGCCTGGAGGTCCTTGCGCGGCGCGGTGATGCGCAGGTGGAGGAGCTGCAGCATCGTCTCGATGTCCTTGGCCGAGCCGCTGGCGTCGATGCTTTCGGTGGTCTCGGAGATGCCGGTCGACACGCTGACGCGCTTGCCGGTGAGAATCTTACCGAGCGTCTCGACATCGAACGTACCGACGCCACCGAGGTCAGCGACCTGATCGGCCCACTTGATCGTGAGGTAGTCGGCGTCCTTTGCGGTCGCCTCGCCACCCGCCGAGCTCGCGGCGATCATCACGCTATCGATCTCGAAGTCGGTCGGCTTCACGATCACGCGTGCACCATTCGACAGCGTCCACTCGGTCGTGCCGACCTTGTCGTTGGTCTTCTCCTTGGTGACCTTACCCGCCTTCGGGGCCTTCTCCATCAGCGCGGCCGTGGGCGCATCGTCCTCCCATGGGGTCAGGTTCGCCTTCGCGACCTCGGCCACGATCTCGAGCACGCGCTTCTCGGTGATCAGCGGCTTGCCGTCGGGACCGGAGATCAGGATCACGCGGCCCTCCGCACCACCGAAGGACGCACCGAGCTGATTGAGCTCGGCGATCGTGAGCGTGGGCAGGATCTCGAGCGCGAGCTTCTTCTCGACCTCACTGCCGACCATGAGCTCGCCCTCGAAGAAGTTACGCGTGATCTCGTCGGTGAGAACGCGGCTGTCGCGCGTGGCCTCGGTCGCGGCCATCTGCTCGAAGCTACGGATCTGATCGGTGCGCGACCGCTCGAGCTCGGTGGTCTGAATGCCATGCTTCTCGATGCGAGCGACCTCGGTGAGCAGCGCACGCAGCGCGTCCTCGACCTTGCCGGTCTTGGCGACCGCGATGCGAGTGAAGCTGTCGATGTCACGCGCTCCGACGACGCCAGAGATCGCGCTGCCGGCCTGCATGTAGGGCGCCTCCGCGCCGCGCGAGATCGACTCGAGGCGCTCGTTGAGGATCGCCGTGTAGATGCCCTCGGCGAGCAGGCGACGGTAGTCGCGCTTGCTCGCCTCGGGACGATGCGCGACGAGGTTCTCGATCTGCACCGTGGTGCCGCCCATCTCGCGATCGGTCTCGATCGAGACGCGCGTTCCGCCCGCCTTCGGCACGCCACCGCTCGGACGCGGGCGCGGCTTGTCGGGGTTCTTGAGGTCGCCAAACTTGGCCTGGATCTCCTTCTCGATCGCGGCAGCGTCAAAATCACCGACGGCGATCACGGCCATCAGGTCGGGGCGATACCAGTCGTTGTAGTAACGAAGCAGCGCGGCCGGCGGCGCCTTGTCGAGGATCTCGGGCAGGCCGATCGTGATGCGATCGGCGTAGCGCGTGCCCTTGAACAGAACCTTGGCGTGCTTGTCGAACAGGCGCATCCCCGCGCCGCGACCGAGCCGCCACTCCTCCTTCACGACGCCGCGCTCCTTCTCGATCTCCTTGGGGTCGAACGTGATGTCCGCCGCCCAGTCGCGCAGGATGTCGAAGCCCTTGCCGATGAACTCGGGCTTATCGGTCGGGACCTCGAGCTGGTAGACGGTCTGATCCCACGACGTGTACGCGTTGAGATCGGCACCAAACCGCATGCCGATGCTCTCGAGGTACTTGATGAGCGCCGCCTCGGGGAACCGCTTGGTCCCGTTGAACGCCATGTGCTCGTCGAAGTGAGCGAGGCCGCGCTGGTCGTCGTCCTCCTGCACGCTGCCCGCGTTGACCGCGAGCCACAGCATGCCGCGCTTCTCGGGCTTGCCGTGCGGCAGGACGTAGTAGGTGAGCCCGTTGGCGAGCTTGCCCTTCTTGACCTTGGTCCACAGTGGCAGCGGTGCGTCGTCGGGATCGCTCGGCGCGGTACCCGCAGTTGCGTTACCGGCAGTGCCGGTGCCGCCGCCGGCACCCACCGTGGAAGTCGTGGTCTTGGAAGAGCTGCCGCACGCGATCGTCGTCGCGAGCGCTACAGCCAGGAGGCGCTTGAACATGCGGTGGACAGTGCCACGATTACGGCTCGGAGGCTGCTGCGGATGTCGTCTCACGCGCCGGGGTGCTCATATCGAACAGCGCCGCCAGCTCATCCTCTTTCTTGGCCGCATCGCGGCGACCCAGCTCGATCAGCTCGGTCGCGAACGCGCCGTCGAACAGCAGATATGACAGAAGATCGCTCTCGTTCTTGGCCTCGGCGCCCGCGAGCCGCGCGATCAGCCGCTTCGCGACCATGCCGTCGACGCGAACCTTGCCGTTGCGTGCGAAGTCCGCGGCGATCGCACCGATGTCCTCCGACGGGCGAATGTGACAGGTCTGGATCCGGCGCAGCGGCGCGCCGCGCAGGCGCACGAGCTCGTGGTTCATCATCTCCTCGAAGCGCGGGCCAAAGGATGCCTGGCCAGCTTCGAGGATCATGTTGATGCGCTGCATGCGCATGAGGTCGTACTCGGTGTGGTCGAGCATCAGCGAGTTGAGCGCCTTGCCCGCGAGGAACAGCGGCTTGGGATACGCCTCGACGCGCTCCTGCTCGACGATCTTGGGCTCCTTCTTGACGTGCTTGAGCGACACGAGCAGCAGCCGGTCGGCACCGAGCCGGATCGCTGGCGACATCGGCGTGTTCTGGCGCAGGCCACCGTCGGTGAAGAACTCGTCGCCGATCTTCACGGCGGGAAACAGCATCGGGATCGCCGCCGATGCGAGCACGTGACGCGGGCCGATCCTTGCGGAGCGATGGCGCACGAACGGATCGCGGCTCCACTCGCGCGGCAGCGGCTCGGCGCTCGACAGGAACACGACCGTGTGGCCGCTGCCGACGTGAGTCGCCGACACGCTCATCGCGTGCAGTGACCGCTCGCGCAGGCTGCGCTCGATGCCGCGCCACGGGATCACGCGGATCACGAACCGCTCCAGGCCGCTCGTGTCGAGCAAGCCGCCGTAGCGGAAGCTGCCCGGTGTCGGCGGTGGTGGATCGCCGCCCAGCAGCAGCTTCATGCCGCGGAGCATGTCCTTGGCCTTGAGGCTGATCAGCTCCTCGATGCGCAGCGCCTTCCAGCCCGCGACGATCTGCTGGGCCTGCGACTCCGGGTCGTACATGGTCGCTGCGAGAAATGCCGCGTTGATCGCGCCGACGCTGGTGCCGGTGACGATGTCCAGGGGCACGTGCCGGCCCAGGCGTTTCGCCAGGTCCGTGCGCAGGTAGTGAATGATCCCGGCCTCGTAGGCCCCGCGCGATCCGCCTCCGGAGAGAACGAATCCGATCTTCGGGCGAGTGGACGGCGATTGCACCGTTATTATTGTCGCGTCGGTAGCGCCAGGTCGCAACCATTCGCAGAATCCTGTTGTCACGGACACATGCGTAAGCTGGGTATATACGCCTCCGTGCTCGTCGTCACGACGAGCGCCGCCGGGGCCGCGCCGTGGTCGGAGTTCGGCGTGGCCGAGCCCCTGCGCCCGTCTCAGCAGCTGGTCGAGGCGGCCTGCGATATCTCGGTCGAGATGCGCGGCGCGATCGCCGACGTCGAGGTCCGCCAGCGCCTGACCAACCCCGGCCCCGCGGCGTTCGCGGCGGTCACTGAATTCGAGCTCCCCGCGGGCGCGCAGCTCATCGGAATGTCGCTCCAGCGCGGCAAGGGCAAGGCCGAGGCCGCCCTCCCTGTCACGTCGTGGGCTGCCACCGAACGCGCCGCGTCCCCGAAGGTGCTCGGCTCCGACCCTGCCCTCGTCACCGCGCTCCAGCCGGGCGACGACGGACGGCCGCGCTTTCGCGTGGTGCTCCAGCCGCTCGATCAGGAGCAGGAGGTCACGCTCGAGACGCGGTGGACCGCGACCGCGACGATCCGCGACGGCGCGCTGCGGCTCAGCCTGCCCGGCCGCGGCGATGGCCTGCGCTGCCGCGGGCTCGTGCAGGTGCAGCCGGGTCCCGGCGCCAGCGTCGAGCGCATCCGGCTCGATGCCACCGAGCTCGGGCTGCGCAACACGGCGGCGTTCGAGCTCGGCGCCGAAGACGCGCAGCTCTCGGCCGTGCTGGCGTTCAAGCGCAGCGAGCCGCTGGTGTGGACGCAGACGATGCCGCTCGGCGACGGTCACACGGCGCACGCGATCACCGTGCTGACCCCGGCGATTCGCAGCGCCAGCTCGCGCCGCGCGCTGCTCGTGATCGATGGCTCCCGCAGCATGGAGCTCGTCGGTCGTCACAACGTACAGCGCATCGTGCGCACGATCGGCGCGGCGCTACCGCAGAAGGCGGAGATCGAAGCGATCGTGTTCGACCGCCAGGCGACGCGCGTGCTCGGCAGCTGGAAGCCGGCGACCGCCGAGAATCTCGCCGCGATCGAGACCGCCGTGAACAAGCACACCCCCGGCAACGGCAGCGATCCGGCGAGAGCGTTCGCATTTGCGCGCCAGCTGATCGGCACCGCGCGTGGGCAGACGATGGTCATCGTGATCACCGACGGTGTCGTCGGCGATATCGCGCCCGATGCGCTCACCAAGGCACTCGCCGCCACGCCGAGCGAGCTCGACGTTCACACGATCGCGCTCGCCCCGGGTCGCATGAGCGCGCCCGATGCCACCGCTCTCCGCGCCCCGGTGCATTACTTCGGCGGCAGCTACATCGAGGTCGGCACCAAGGATCTCGATCTCGCGCTCGCGAGCGTCGACGACTGGCTGCGCCCCGCGTGGCAAGCGCTCGCTCTGACCGGCACGGATCTCGAGGGCATGCCCGACCAGCTGCGCGCCGGCACCGGCGTCGTGATGTACGAGATCGTCAAGCGCGCCGGCAAGCTCAAGCTGACTCGGAACGGTACAGTGGCCGTTACTGCCGGCAAGGCGCCCGCCGCACCACTGGCGCAACTCGCGCTCGCCGAGCCCGGCGCGTTCGACGAGACGACGCGCGCCCGGCTGCGCGAGCGTCATACCGCCGTCGACGATGCTCACGCTCTCGTCGTGCTCTCGCGCACTGGAACCGTCGCGCCGAGTCGCCGCCAGATGATCGCGGGCGGCGGGCCGTTCACCCGCATGGTCGATCTCGACGACCCGAAGTTCCCGCCCGACATTCGCGTCGGCCGACCGATGGTGATCGGTGGCAGCGCGATCGATCGCAACACCATCACGCTCCTGTTGCGTCAGTACCTGCAGCCCGCCGCGTTCACCTGCTACCAGCGCGCGCTCGGCCCCAACGGCACGCTCGCCGGCACCGCGAAGTTTCGGCTCGAGATCGGGCGCGGCGAGCTCACGCGCGCCGAGGTCATCGGCATCGGTGACGCAGCGTTCGATGCGTGCCTGCTCGAAGCTGCCTATCAGGTCACGCCGCCGCTGCCGAATCCCGACATCAACACCGACGACCGCACGGTCGTGAACTATCCGCTCACGTTCAGCGTGCGCGAGCAGAAGCCATTCATCCTCGCGGGCGATGCGGACTCGGCCTCGCCGATCGACATCGATGCGGTGAAGGGCGGCGTTCCCGTCAACGCGAAGCGTGGCGGTCAGGTGAAGGCCGGCGATACCAGCACGCCGCTCGGTGGCTTGCGCCCGTCGCCGACGAAGTAAGACCGCTACGGCTGTGGGCCGACGGGCGAGCCGCCGGTCATCGGATCCGCTGCCCCGGGAGGCGGCGCAACCGCGGCATCGACATCGATGATCGTCGGAGGCGAGGCGGGCGGCACGATCGCCGACGGCGATGGCTGCGGCACGACCTCGGGCGGCGGCGTCACCCCGGCGTCGCGCTCCTCGATGATCGGATCGAGGCGCGCGTGAATCACGCCGCTCGACACCGGAACAAAGCGATAGCGGGCGATCGCGTGCCCTTGCAGCGTGAACACGAACTGATGCTCGCGCCCGTCGGCGTAGCCGCTCCAGAATGCGGGCGTCGGCCCGATCGGCGTGCCATCGACGGCTGCGAGCGCGCCGGGAGGCGACGAGCGCAGCGTCACGTCGATCGCACGACGGTCGCGCCCGGGCAGCGGCAACGGGCTCGGCTGGCGATAGGTGCTGTGGTCGTCGATGTGAACCGACGACGGGTCGACGCCTTGCGGAACGGTCACCGCCGTTCCCGCGCCACCATCGCCGGGGACGAGCACGACGGCCGGGTCCTTCCGCGGCGGAGCGTCGCTGTCGCCCGAGCAAGCGGCCAGCAGCAACGCAAGCAAGGACAGCTCGAGCTTCACGCCCGAGCTATAGCACGCGCTACTTGCTCTTGCGCTTGGCAGCGCCTTCGACCTTCTTGCGCTGCGCGTCGTCGAGGATGCGGCGAGCGTTCACCCACGCGAGGATGCGCGCCTTGCGGATCGCCGCCTCCTGCTGCGCGACGCTGTCGATCGCGCGCGAGATGTCGGCGTCCGACGCTC
Source organism: Haliangiales bacterium (assembly GCA_038322185.1). Classification (GTDB taxonomy): domain Bacteria; phylum Myxococcota_A; class Polyangia; order Haliangiales; family Haliangiaceae; genus JABFXX01. The sequence goes on along the minus strand of JBBQFU010000225.1, from coordinate 7,271 downwards.
CCGGCGTCTCGAGCTGCTTGCGCAACGTCTCCGATGCGCGGTCGAGCTCGCGCTGCGCCGCGGTCACCTTGGCGTCGCTGTCGGTGCGCAGCTTCTTGATCTGATCGCGCTGACCGGGCTGCAGGTTCAGCTTGCCCATGTCGCGAACGGCGTCGTCGATGTCGTCCGGATCGTCGTCCGGGCTCGGCGGCCGGTGATGGTCGTCATCGTCGTCGTCGTCATCATCGTCGTCGCCGACCCCGATGCGGACATCGAAGTTGCCGAACCGCCTCTGCATGTCCTCGCCGAATTCCTCGCCCCACTCCTCCATCTCGCGGCCGAACTCCTCCATCTCGCGGCCGAGCTCCTCGCCGAGCTCGCCGAGCTCCTCGGGATCGAGGTTGCTGCCGTTACCGACGCGGGCGCGGACCTTCTTGCGAATTCCCTCGAGGCGCTTCGTGATCTTCGCGCGCACCGCGGGCGGCACGTTGCGATCACGGCTGACCGAGTCGAGCGCATCCTTGATGTGCCCGTCGATCATCTCGTCGAGGCCGTCGACCTTGACGTGGATGCCCTTCCCCGGTGCCTTCGGTGCATTCGAGGCCCGAGGCGCGGTCGGCGCGGTTGGCGGCGGGGGGGGGGCGGGCGCCGCACCCCGATCGGCGCTGCTGAATGCAGAGCCGAACACGAGGCCACCGGCGAGGACCGAGGACAAGAGCGATGCGAGCTTCACGGCGTGACTCCTTGAACAAGCGAGCGGTACGGCTTCAACGGTTTCTCGATCTCGTCCCAGTCCGCCGAGATGCGGCCGGCGCGATCGGTATCGGCGAGCTTGACGAGCGCGCGCAGGTCGTCGGTCTCGTCGACGACGTCCTCGGGTCCCGGCTGCTTCAACGCGGGCTGCTGGCGGGGGCTGGACGCTGGCGGTTCGCGGGTCAACGCGAACGTGAGGAGCGAGGCAGCAGCGGCAGCAGCGATCGCCGCGGTGGCCACGCGACGGCGACGGCGCACGATGATGCGCTGCTGCGCGCCGGCGGTCATGCGTGCGGAGAACCCGAGGCCGGGGTCGGCCTCCTGCTTCATCGCGCCGAGCTCGGCGGGCAGAGCCGCGATCCGCCGGCAGCTCGCGCAGCTCGCTGCGTGATCGGCGACGTCACCGAGCGGTTCTCCGAGCGCGACACGCTCGGCTACGACTTCACACGGATTGCTCATCGGTGCTCCTCCATCAGATCGCGCAGTCGCGCGAGGCCTCGAACCAGGTGGGTCTTCGCGGTCGCCGGCTCGACGCCGAGCATCTCGGCGATTTCGGGGACCGGCAGGTCGTGTCCGTAACGGAGCACGAGTGCGGTGCGCTGTTGCGCGGAGAGATCGTCGAGGCGGTCGAGCAGCGCGCCGAGCGTCTCGTGATCGACGAGTGCTTCGCGCGGTGCCGTGCTCGCGGTCGCGTGCATGCGCTCGGCGATCGCGTCGATGCTTGCGTCGGACTTCTCCATGCGCGGGCCGGCCTCGGCATCACTGCGCGCCTCGGAGCCGGGCAGCCAGCCGAGCAGCGCGCGCTTGAGCTTGCGGCGGCGCAGCGTGCGCAGGCACATCGTGGTCACGATGCGCAGGAACCATGCGGGAGCCGCGCCCGGATCGCGCAGATCGCCGATCGACTCGCACGCGCGTGCGAGGGCCTCTTGCACCGCCTCTTCGGCCTCGGCGCGATTGCGCAGCAGGTCGTAGGCGATCCGGTAGCCCTTGCGCGCAGGCGTTCCGGCGAGCTCGGCGAGGAGGCGACTCTTGGCGTCGGTCCGGGATGCCACTTCGAGTCGTGCTCCAGTCGTCAGAGTCATATTACGCACGCTGCCGTAAGAGCCGTGGCGCACGGCTGCGGTGGACACCATATAGCGCGGCCCGGCAGAACGATGTATGTGGAGGAGATGTCTAAGGATCTCACCAGGCCGCTGTGGAGCGGGCAGCGCCCCTGGTTCGAATCCTATTTTTCGGTCCTCCTCGACGAGAGCCGGCGCCGCGCCCTGTGGGTTCGGCAGTCGCTGTTCGTTCCCAAGGAGGGCGCAGGCAGGTCGACGATCTGGGCGGCCTGGTTCGATGCCGATGCAACGCCTCGCAGCCGCGCAGCGAAGCGATTCGCACCTCTCGATCACGTCCACACCGGCGACGACGAGCTGATCCGCATCGACGACTCCGTCATGACCCGCACCGGCGTCACCGGCAGCGTCGCGGCTCTTGCGTGGGAAGCGCGCTGGTGGGGCGGCAAGCCGTTTGGCCGCGAGCTGCCCGCCTGGCTCCCGACACCGACGCACGCCCGCGGGCTCCTGCACGATGCCGAGTGGGAAGGCACGATCACCGTCGACGGCACGCCGCACACGCTGCGCGGCCGCGCGCTCGCGATGCATCTGTGGGGCAACCGGCGCGTGCCGACGCTCCACTGGATCTGGACGCCCTGGCTCGGCGACGGCTCGATGGAGGTCACCGCGGTCTCGCCGCGCGACGGCCTGTCCCTCGGGCTGTCGAGTCTTGCGCTCGACGGGCCGCACCCCGTGCACGGCACGCCGGCAACCGCAGCGCATCCACACGGCCTCATCACGGCGACCGTCGTCGGTCTGCGGCGTCTGCACCACCTGCATGCATGGGCCGAGGCCGACCAGTTCATCGGCTATGCCTATCGCGACACCGACGACCGCGACCTGATGGTGGCGCACACCGACCTCGGGTCCGCTCACTACGAATCGTTCGCGCGCAAGGCGCCCGGTCTACTGTGGCACCTCACCGACGAACGTCGCGCGGCGGGCGGTGTGGCCGTCGAGATCCACCAGCGCTCGCCCCTACCGGGGATCGACTACATCGGCTGGAACGACACGCAGCCCCCGAGCACGCAGCGCAAGGTCGCGCCGGCGCGTGGCGACGTCACAGACTGGCCGCCTCTCGGTGCGGTCGTCGCGCTCGGCTTGACCTACAAGGATCACGTCAAGGAGACGGGCCAGGCGCTCGACAAGGGTGGGCCGCCGATCGCGTTCACGAAGCACGCGCGCGCATTCGTCATCGGCGACGCGAGCGTCCGCGTGCCGACCGACGACGAATTGCGCGCCGCGCTCGTCGCCCTCGACCCGACGCTCGCCGACCAGCTCGCACGCGTCTCGCCACTGCTGCCCGCCGTGATGGACTACGAGGGCGAGGTCGCGCTCGTCGCGCTCGGTGATATCGACGAGGCGCGCCTGGTCGCCGGCGTGCCGCAGCCGTTCGGTCTCGCTGCGTGTAACGACCTCACCGCGCGCATCTGCCAGGTCCTCGGCGAGGGTACGCAGAACATGTACGACTACTGGTCGCTCGCGAAGTCGTTCCCGCAGTTCCTCCCGGTCGCGTCGCGCGTGTGGGCGCCACCCGAGGGTCTCGCGAGCATCCCCGATATCACGATCGTCACGCGCGTCAACGGCGAGGAGCGCCAGCGCGGCTCGACGAAGAATCTGCTGTTCGACCTCGCGGCGATCGCCCGGGCCGCGCGAACCCACCTTGGCCGCCCACTCTCGAGCGGTGACGTGATCCTCACTGGCACGCCCGCCGGTATCGGCATGCGGCTGTCGGCGGTGAAGCGCCGGCTTGCAAGGCTCGTCAAGGATCGGATCCGCAAGGCGGAGGTACTCGTGTCGACCTACGCGACGAGCAATGCCCTGCTCCGCCCCGGCGATGTGATCGAGGTCGAGGCCGGCCCTGCCGGCACGGTCCGCACGCGACTGATCGTCTGACTGGCTTCTGCGCAGAATCCGCAACGGTCGTCGGGAGACATCAAGGGGATCGGTCGACGGTCGCTGGATCTCGGTTTGGTGGTGCACCGGCGCGTGTACGTTGCCGAGCGCGACTGACGCTACGGAGCCGCTCGCTGAGTGCGGACGTTGCCGACCGTGAACACGCCTGCGTGCCCGTTCGGAATCGTGACGGCGACAGGACGCATGCCCGGCAGGCGCAGCTGGTAGCGTCCCGGCGCGACACCCGTGACCGCGAACCGGCCTGCGCCGTTCGTCATCACCATCCACGACCGGGGCGCCGCAGCCGTCGCCGGCGGCAGCTCGGAGAGACAGTCGATGCGATCGGTCCAGAACACGGACTCGCTCGCGCAGTCGAAGGCCGTCTCGACGGTTCCGCCAACGACGAGCTCGCCGGCGGCGAACGCGAGCGGCGTTCCGTCGGTCTGCTGCAGCGTCCCGCGGAGGAACACCGTACCCGGCTCGCCGACCGAGAGCAGCGTCCCGCTCTTGAAGCTCGGCAGGAGGTTGTAGCGCGAAGCTCCCAGCGACCGACCGACTGCGAGGTCAGGGGACTCGAGTCCGACGGAGCCGACGCGGTACGGTTCGAGCCCGATGACGACGCCCGGCCCGTAGTCATCGGCACGCGCCGCGTATCCCGAGCGACCGGGATTGACGCCGACGAGCTGGTCAGCAATCGCTGCATTCCGCTCGACGATCGCGAAGCTTCCGCTGATCGGGCGCGACCACGCCACCGTTCCGCCTGCGAACGCGATCGCAGTGCCAACCTCGACGTCGCCACGCGGCGCCGTCACTGTCGCGACATCGCGCAACGAGGTAGCCGTACCGGCCGCGACGACGAACCGTTCGTGCGTGTACGCAACCGCCGCGTCCGCCGAGGCGGACGAGCTCTGCTGGACGCCGACCGACGCGACCACATTGCGTGGCTGACCACCACCGGTGGTGCTGTAGCGCAGCGTGTTCGTGACGTTTCCGGCCGCGACGCGTGATGATGCGCGGACAGCGCCGCGACGACCGGGGAGCCGCCAGTAGGCACGCACCATTCCGCGCAGCTCGTTGGGACCAGGGCCGGAGTCACGCACGGAGACCGACGCATCGATCGACATGTTCCGGAGCGAATAGTTGAGCGAGAGGCCGGCGTCGACGACATCGGGCGCGTCACCGCGAGCGACCTGGTAGCGCACGTTCGCGCGCAAGAAGCTGCGACGAGACAGCGAGCGTCCGCCGAGGACGGTGAGATCGCCGCTGAATTTGCCGGTCTCGTCGAGGACAGCGACGCTTCGGTACGAGGGCGTGAAGTGCCGCGCCGCGATCGTGAGCGTCGTGGAGGATGCGTCCCGCGACGCCCGTGCGTAGTCGTACCGTGCGCTGGTCGCATGGCCCCGAAGCGCTTGCGCATCGTGCGCTCACCACGGTGTCGAGCGAGAGATTGCCGACCGGGCTGCCAAGCGCGACCGAGCCGCCGAGCGTCTGGCGGTCGAGGTCGCCATCCGCCGAGACACCGAGCGTCATCCGGTTGGAGACGCCCCAGCGGCGACGGGCCGTGAGGAGCGGACGCTCCCACGCATACTCGCGGAAGCCGACATCGCTGGTCAGCGGGAAGCCGGCACCGACCGAAACCTGCACGATACCCGGCGCGAGGAGGTCGCCCGGGTTGATCGACGAAAAGCGCATGCGGCGCTCATGGCCGGATGCGTCCTGGATGACGAGCTCGACGTCCGCGATCCCGCCGCCGATCGCGAAGTCGCGGATATCGTGCCGACCGGCCGGCAGCTCCAGCGTCTGCACCGGCGCGCCGTCGACGAGGAACGTGACGCGCGACGGCGAATCGAGCACGAGCTCGTAGCTGCCGACCGGTTGGATACGACGGTACGGCTGCAGCGAGAAGTTGCGCGTGACACCGATGCCCAGCATCGGGTAGCCCGGCTGAAGCACCGTGCCGGACACGGCGAAATCACCGGCGAGATAGCGCAGCGCTTCGCTCGGCTCGTCGTGCGAGAGCAGGACATCTCCGCGTCGCGCGATCGCTTGCTCGGTGACGTCGCCGCGTGCGCTCAGGACCCAGTCGTTCACGTTCACGACGCCGTCCGCGCGGAGACTGCTTGCCCGATCGGTCGCTGCATGGACGAACGTGTTCACGTAGCCGCTGACCGCGCTAGGACGCACCGCCGTCGCTGCTTCCTCGGGGACGCCGCTCGAGAGCGAGTGCGTCGTCTTCCGCATGAGCGTCCCAGGAATGGCGATGGAGAGGCTGAGGCGCTGCTCGTCCACCGCCACCACGAGGCCTTCGCTGCGCAAGCTGGCAAGCGAGACTCGCGATCGCGTCGACAGCCGAGCAAGGATCGCCGCGTCGAGCCGTGCGTCGGCGAGGGCCGCAAGCACCGGGACCGAGTCCAGCTCGTCACCCGTCGGTACGCGCAACAGGACGACGGAGCCCACTTGCTTGCCGTCGATCTCGAGCGCGAGGGGCAGGTGCGCGGCCACGGGCCGCTTCGAGAAGACCTGCGCGAAGACTTCGTCGTCGGAGAGGGGCGCGTCTTCAGCGTGCAGGGACGTCGGACAGACCAGCGAGATGAACGTCGCGATCAGGAGCCGGCGACACATTGCCCCACTGCTTTCAGTGGAGCTGCCGGAAGCCCTGTGGGCCACTTGATGTCGTACACGCGGCGATTCGCCGCGAGAATCCGGTGGTTGACGATCTGCGCGAGCTCAGGCGCATGGACCGTCGCAACCTTGCCGTTCGGCAGAATCGCGTTGATCGAGCAACGCTTCACGGTAGCGACGGCGGTACCGGTGTTCATCACCGACAGCACCAGTCGCTTGCCCGCTTCGACGCGGACGTTCGTCTCGATCTTCGGACGCGCACCGGGAGGGCGAATCAGGAGCGTTCCGCGGTACGTCAGCAGGACCTTCATCTCTCCATGCATATCGACCGGCTTCGCCGTTTTATCGAGGAGGTGAATCGGGACCTGGGCCACGATGATCCGGTAGGCGCTCTCGCGAGCCAGCTTCGTCTCGCCAAGCCAGGTCACCCGGATCGTCTGCCGCTTTCCAGGCGAGAGGACCAGCTGCGGCGGGTAGACGAGGAATTGCTCTTCCGCGGGGCGATTCGTCTCGACATGCTTCTCGTCGCGCTCGAGCGTCATGATCGACACGGTCAATGCGATGCGCTCTTTGCCGTTGTTGATGACCTCGAAGGACTGGGTCGCCTTCGAACCCGAGGGGAAGACGCGCGAGATGGGTTCGAGCTTGTACGCGTAGCTATCCGCAACAGCGGCGAGCTGCACGAGCAAGCCCACTGCGATGAGCAGGCGTGCAGACGACATGATTTCCTTGGAGGTATCGGACAGGCCGGACAGCTGGTTCAGTTGTCGTCGACCGAGATTCCTGCTGAGCGACAGTTACATCTCCCCGCCGCATTGCTCCGCTTGATTTGCTACCGAGCGTGGGTCGTTGCCTCACCGTATCTGCTACCCGCGGTGGCAGCCAGGAGGGGCAACGATGGCCAAGAAAATGAGCGCAGACGTT
>JBBQFU010000224.1:0-15013 GCA_038322185.1 Haliangiales bacterium | reverse complement strand
GTCGCTGTCACGCGGTGATCCGCAAGATCCCGCGCGGCGCGGTCGCGACCTATGGCCAGGTCGCCGAGCTCGCCGGGATTCCCGGTGGCGCGCGCGTCGCCGCCGCGGCGCTCAAGACCAGCAAGCCGGGCGACAGCATCCCGTGGCAGCGCGTGGTTGGCAAAGCGAGCCGGCTGCGCGGCAGGATCGCCATTCACGATCCAGTCGGCGCCGCCATCCAGCGCCAGCTGCTCGAGAAGGAAGGCGTGTCGATCGGCGAGACGGGTCTCATCCCACTCGATGTTTTCGGCTGGCTGCCCACGTCTCCGAAGAAGGCCGACAAACGGCACGTTGCCAGTCGCCGCCGCCGTGCCCACGGTTGAGACATGAGGCGTACGTGCCCCGGCTGTGGAGCGGTCAACCGGATTCCGCCCGAGCATCTGCACCAGACCGGTCGGTGCGGGAGCTGTAAGGCGTCGCTGCCGCGCTCGACAGCGCCGCTCGTGATCACCGACATCACGATGTTCGACCAGCTGATCGCCAAGGCGCGTGTGCCCGTCCTCGTCGACTTCTGGGCCGAGTGGTGCGGTCCGTGCCGCATGGTCGCGCCCGAGGTCAGCCGCGTCGCGAACGAGCTCGCCGGTGAGGCGCTCGTCGCGAAGGTGAACAGCGATGATCTGCCGCAGCTCAGCGCGCGCTATCGCGTGCAGGGCATCCCGAACTTCGTCGTGTTTGTAGACGGTCGGGTGGCAAAGCAGCAGGCCGGCGCGATGCGCGCGGCCGATCTCGTGCGCCTCGTGCAGGGCGCGAAGGCTGCCTGATCGCTAGAGCTTGATCAAACCGCGACGCATCCCCTCGACCACGGCCTCGGTACGCGTCGATGCGCCGAGCTTCATCATCACGCCGTTGACGTGAAACTTCGCCGTGTGATCGCTGATGCCGAGGCGATCCGCGATCAGCTTGTTCGACAGACCCTCGGAGAGGAGCTGCACGACCTGGCGCTCACGCTCGGTCAGCTCGCCGCGACCCTTGCCGGGCGTCGCGCCGACGATCTTCGGCTGCATCGGTACGAGGCTCTCGGCGAGCGTTGCGTCCATGACCGTGAGTCCGGTGCGCACCGCCGCGAGGGCAGCGTGGATGCCGGGACCGACCTGGTCGCGGAGCAGCACGCCACGCGCACCGGCCGCGAGGGCAGGGGCCACGTGTGCCTGATCGCTGACCACGGCGACCGTCGGGACCGGGAGCGCACGAATCTCGGCGAACCGGGCGAGAGCCTTGTCGCCGTCGACACCGGCGTCCCACAGGGCAACCTCCGCCTCGTCGCTATCGACGACGTGGATGGAACCGACCTGCGCGAGCAGGCTCGAGAGGCCTGCGCGAAGCAGCGCATCGTCGGTCAGGAGCGAGACCTTGATCGAGTCCGTCACCGAGCCGAGCGAGATATTGGGGTTCCGAGTCATCGTCTCTCCTTGTAAGAGACCAACATGGCCACGCAGATCGTCCGGGTCAACCCTCACCATCCAGGCAGGAGATCCTCGCAAGTCGCGTGGGCAGAGCTGCTACCTGCCTGATTTCTCGACGGAAACCTCGCCGAATGGCGGATGTTCGCAGGCCGGAAGACGGCCCACAGTCGACGCTGAAGGAGACTGTTCCAATGGCGCAACCCGCACTCGATACATTCCGCCAGCTCGATTCCGCCCTCGCGGCTGCAGTTGCCACGGCGTCCCCCTCCGTAGTCCAGGTGTCCCGAGGTCGCTCCGGCGGCACCGGCATCGCCTGGGCGGAGGACCTCGTGATCACCAGCAGCTTCCACACCCCTGACAAGACCACCGTCGGCATCGCGAAGGACGATGGCGGTGCGCAGGTCATCGACGAACGGGAGGCCGAGGTCATCGGCCGCGACCCCGGCACCGACATCGCGCTGCTGCGCGTCACCGGTGGTGGCCTCACCCCGGCGACGTTCCGCGAGCTCGATGGCCTCGCCGTCGGCAACCTCGCGCTCGCGATCGGCCGTCCCGGCAAGACCATTCGTTCGTCGATGCGCGCGATCGGTGTGCTCGGCCCCGAGGTCCGCACCCCGTGGGGCGGCCGCCTCGATCGCTACGTCGAATCGGATCGCCAGATTCCACGCGGCTTCGCGGGCGGCCCGCTCGTCGACGCCGAAGGCCGCGTCATCGGCATGAACACGCGCACGCTGATGCGCCAGACCGATCTGGCGATTCCGGTGATCACGCTGCGACGCGTGGTCGGCGAGCTGCAGCAGCACGGCGGCGTGCGCCGCGGCTACCTCGGTGTCGGCAGCTATCCGATCGACAGCGGCGCGCTCGTCGCGAACGTCGAGGCCGGTGGGCCGGCTGCCAGCGCAGGCGTGCTCGTCGGTGACGTGATCGTCGAGGCGGCGGGTACACCAATCACCGGTCCCGACAGCCTGCGCCGCACGCTCAACGATCGCCCGGGCGAGACCATCAAGCTCGCGCTGCTTCGCGGAGGCACGCGCCACGAGCTCGACGTCTCGCTCGGGAGCAAAGCGTGACAGTCGTCGCGCTGAAGTCGGTGCCACCGGACGACGACTTACTCGACGCGTACTCGAATGCAGTGATCAACGTCGTCGAGCGCGCGGGTCCCGCGGTCGTGAGTCTCGAGGTCAGCCAGCGTGGGGGAGCCAGCGCGTGGCGATCGACGGGCGCTGGCTCGGGCTTCATCGTCACGCCCGACGGCTACATCATGACGAACAGCCACGTGGTGTCGAACGCGAAGAAGATCCGCGTGCGTACGTCGACAGGCGAAACCGTGGATGCGCGCGTGGTCGGCGACGATCCGGCGACGGACCTCGCGCTGATCCGTGCCGACGCGGCGGCGCTCGCGGGCGCGGGCAGCAGCGTCCCCTATCTGTCCGTCGACGGTACGCTCGCACCCAAGGTCGGCCAGCTCGCGGTCGCGATCGGCAACCCGCTCGGCTTCGAGTCGACGGTGTCGACCGGCGTGGTCTCCGCGCTCGGCCGCAGCTTGCGCGGGCGCGGCAACCGCCTGATCGACGGCGTGGTCCAGCACACCGCGCCGCTCAATCCCGGCAACTCCGGCGGACCGTTGCTCGACACGCGCGGCCGCGTGATCGGTGTGAACACGGCGATCATCGCGCGCTCGCAGAACCTCGGGTTCGCTATCGCGGTCGATCTTGCCGCGTGGGTGCTCGGCGAGTTGCTGCAACACGGTCGCGTGCGACGCGCATGGCTCGGCATCGGTGCCGCGCGGCGACCGCTCGATCGGCGGCTCGCGTATCACCACGGCCTCGGCGCAGCCGCCGTCGAAGTCCAATCGGTCGAGCCGAGCTCGCCGGCTGCAAAGACCGGCCTCGTCGACGGCGATCTGCTCGTGAGGTTCGGGGACAATGTGATCGAGAGCGTCGACGATTTGCACAAGGCGCTGCGAGCGCACTCCGCAGGCGCAGCGACGAGGCTCGGCATCATTCGCCGCGGCACGCGGATCGATCTCGAGATCACACCGGTGCTCGCCAGCTAGTACGACCTCGCACCGGCGAGGGCATCGCGCATGCATCGCGCGAGTGCATGAGTCCCATCACTCGCGAAGCTGTCGTCGAACGTCGTCAACCTCACATGCGGTGGAGCGCCGTGTTCGCAGGTACCGCTCTCGCCGTCGGCCTGTGGATCCTGCTGCAGGTCCTCGGTATGGGCCTCGGGCTGTCCGCTGTCGATGTCGACGACGCGGGAAGCCTGAAGAGCGTCGGCATCGGCACTGGTATCTGGTCGTTGATCGCTCCGCTGATCGCGTTGTTCTTCGGCGGCATGCTCGCGGGCCGGCTTGACGGTAGTGGGGAGCGAAGCGTAGGCGCGATGCACGGCAGCGTCACGTGGGCGCTCGCGACGGTGATCGGCCTATGGGCGGTGATGTCGCTCGTCACTACCTTGGTCAACGGCGTCGCGCATGTCGGCAGCACCGCGGTGCAAGCATCTTCCGCAGTCGTGTCGAACGCCGCACGCGCGGGCGCCTCCATCGATCCAACTCAGGTGCTCTCGACACTCGGTATCGACAGCAACGATCTGGTTGGCCCGATCAATGCGCGCCTCCAGCGCGAGGGCAAGCCGCCGATCACCGCCGACGAGGTTGAAGCGACGCTGAAGGGCGTCGCCCAGCGCGGCGTGAAGCAGGGCCGCCTCGATCGCGACCTGCTGATCCAGGAGATCGCGCGGAACACGGCGCTGTCGCCCGTCGATGCCGAAGACATCGCGACCGACATCGACTCACGCTACCAGAGCGTCGCGGGCGAGCTGCAAGCCCGCGCCGGAGAGGTCACCGAGCGGGCGAAAGACATCGCGCTCGCGGCGGTCGACAAGACCGGCAAGACGCTGCTCCTCGGCGGCCTGATGATGCTGCTCACGTTCGGATCTGCCGTCGGTGGCGCCGCGCTCGGCGTGCGTGACCGCCGGCGGATCATCGACCGCGAGATCGAGAACGCACGAAGGACGACCGTGCCGCCCGCCGACCGGATCATCCCCTGACTACTGCTTGACCGGGATGTCTGGCTTGAGCTGGATGAACAGCTCGTCGAGCTGCTTCTTGCTCACGTTGGTCGGGCAGTCGGTCATCAGATCCGAGCCGCGCTGCGTCTTTGGGAACGCGATCACGTCGCGCAGCGATTCGGCGCCCGTCATCAGCATCGCGAGGCGATCGAGGCCGAACGCGATGCCTCCGTGCGGGGGAGGGCCGTACTTGAATGCGTCGAGGAGGAAGCCGAACTTCTCGCGGCGGCCTTCCTCGCTGATCCCGAGCGCCTTGAACGCGCGGTCCTGCAGATCGCTGCGATGGATACGAATCGAGCCACCGCCGACTTCGACGCCATTGAGCACGAGGTCGTACGCGCGGGCGAGTACCTTCTCGGGTGCGGTGTCGAGGTGCTGCTCGTCCTCGACGCGCGGCGAGGTGAACGGGTGGTGTGCCGCCGCGATCTCGCCGTCGTTGATCTCGAACAGCGGCGGGTCGGTGAGCCACATGAACTGCCACTCGCCCTTCCGGATCAGGCCGAGCTTCTCGCCGATGTAATGGATGCGGATCGCGCCGAGCGTCGCGTTGGCGACCTTGGCCTTGTCGGCGACGAAGATCAGCGTGTCGCCTACCTGCGCGCCGGCGATGCGGTTGATCTCGCTACGCGCCTCGTCGGTGAAGCCCTTGAGGCCCTGCCACTGACCGCCCTCTTGAATGCGGGCCCATGCGGCCTTCGCGCCGAACGACTTCGCGAAGTCATTGAGACCGTCGAGGATCGAGCGCGGCAGCTTGTCGGAGGGGCCGGGCACGCGCAGGCACTTCACGATGCCGCCGCTCTGCACGACGCTCTCGAACACGCGGAAGCCCGATGTCTTCGCTGCCTCGGTGACCTCGCACAGCGTGAGGTCGCAGCGCAGGTCCGGCTTGTCGACGCCGTACTTCTCCATCGCCTCGGCGTACGGCATGCGCCGCAGCGGCAGCTTGATCTCGGTGCCGAGCACCTCGCGCCACAGCGTCGAGATGAGGCCCTCCATCGTGTCCTGGAGGATCTGCTCGTTGACGAACGACATCTCGATGTCGATCTGGGTGAACTCGGGCTGGCGGTCGAGGCGCAGATCCTCGTCGCGGAAGCAGCGCACGATCTGGAAGTAGCGCTCGTAGCCCGCGACCATGAGTAGCTGCTTGAAGATCTGCGGCGACTCGGCGAGCGCGTAGAACTGGCCGGCGTTGAGCCGCGACGGCACGAGGAAGTTACGTGCGCCGCCCGGCGTGTACTTCACCATGAACGGCGTCTCGATCTCGAGGAAGCTGTTCTTGCCGAGGAAGTCACGCGTCACGCGCGTGATCGCCGAGCGCATGATGAGGTTCTTCTGCAGCTTCGGCCGGCGCAGATCGAGGTAGCGATACTTGAGGCGCAGCGCCTCGTTGGTGTCGACGCTGTCCTCGATCTGGAACGGCGGTGTCTCCGCCTTCGAGAACACCTCGATGCTCTTGATCCAGACCTCGACCGCGCCCGTCGTGAGCTTGTCGTTGAGCATCTCGCCACGCGAGCGCACCTCGCCGGTGATCCCGATGCACCACTCCGAGCGCAGCTCGCGGGCCGCCTCGTGGGCCGTCTTCTCGAAGGATTCGTCGAACACGAGCTGGGTCACGCCCTCGCGGTCACGCAGATCGATGAACACGCAGCCACGGTGATCTCGGTAGGACTTCACCCAGCCGGTCAGGACGACCTGCTTGCCGACATCACTGGCGCGCAGGGCGCCACAGCTATGGGTCCGGGTGTGCGTGGCGAGGAACGAGCTCATGGGAGGGAGCACTCTACCCAATTCCCATGAACTGGGTGCGATCCCGCCATACATGCATTTTTTTCAATGGTTGCGATCAGATGAGATCCCTTGGGGGGGCAGGAATTTGATCCATCGTGAAGCCGCGCGTTACGATTTTATTCGTCGGGATTAGGGCGGGTTGGGTGCAAGCCGGGCGCAAAGCGGGAAGCCGCCGGGACGCCACAGGTGCGCCTAAAAGGCCGTAGTACGCGCACCGTTCGATAGATGCTTAAATAACAGGAGTTACCGGATTGAGCGAAGCGCTCCCCCATCGCGGGTTCGCATTACATATGCCCGCCAACCCATCGCCATGCGCCGACCCGTGCTCTGTCGTTGATACCAACGACACGAGCAGCTACGCGCTGGCGCTGGCCGAAGCCCTTCGCAAGAAGCGTGGTGGTACCGAGACGGCGCCGGAGATCGTCGAAGCCCAGGACAGCCTGGAGCGACGAATCCGGGCGCATCTCGCGAAGGGTCGGGTGGCGGTCACGCTGACCGACAACCGCTACACCATGATCTCCGTGCGCCGTCTCACCAAGGAGAAGCGCTACGAGGTTCGGCTTCACCACATGTTCGCCGATGCCGATCCGGTGATCACGCGAGCCCTCGCACACTACATCGCGGATAACGATTCCGATGCGTCGCACGTGCTCGGTGACTTCATCGATCAGAACTCGGGACACGTGCGTGGCCGTGCGCGTCGCCAGCCGACGCAGGTCATCTTCACCGCGGGCGAGTACCACGACCTGCGTTTGATCTACGACGAGCTCAACGCGCGCTACTTCGAGAACAAGATCGACGCGGTGATCACGTGGGGGCAACGCAACGGTACCCCGCGCCGTCGCAACTCGATCAAGATGGGAAGCTACGCGGTCGAGGACCGCCTCATCCGGATCCACCGGTCCCTGGACCGTGCGTTCGTGCCGAAGTTCTTCGTCGCGTGGATCGTGTTCCACGAGATGCTGCACCAGGTACACGACATCCGCGTGAAGAATGGCCGCCGTGAATTCCACTCCAAGGAGTTCATGGCCGACGAGGCGATGTTCGAGCACTACGACGAGGCCAAGCGCTGGGAGCGCAGTCACCTCGATGCGCTGCTCACTTACTGACCGCTGCTGACTTCGCGCTTTGACGCGGTGCGTGCAGAAGAAAGTCGGATCGGATTGGCACTGGCGTGTCTATGCTCCGCGCCGGAGGGCAGCCATGGGTGACGTCTCGAACGAGCGAAGGAGTGGGTTGCGGGTGCCGGTGAATGGAGTGGCGGTCTGCTACGGCGACAGCCTTCCGGTACGCGGCACGATCGAGAACCTCTCGAGCAGTGGCGCGCTGATCAATCTCAACGGCGTCCCGGTTGGTGATTCGATCGAGCTCGAGCTCAAGCTCGGTCACACCGGCGGCCGTGTCACCGCGCGCTCGGTGCGCGTCGAGCACCTCGTGCGCCGCACGCGCGTAGCCCTCACGTTCGAACACGTCGACGAGCACGTGCGCGCTGCGATCGATGCCGCGATCGATCACGCGGTGATCGCCGCCGAGCGCCGCCCAGTCCTCGTGATCGATGACGACTCACGCCGCCGCGCGACGCTTGTCGCGCTCCTCGAGAGCCAGGGCATGGCGCCGGTCTCCGCGCGCACTCCGCTCGATGCGATCGCGGTGCTCACCAGCCCGCAGCTCGCCGTCAGCGTCGCGCTACTCGCGCCGAGCTTTGGTCACTCGCTCGATGCGCTGCGGCACCTCGTGTCCGACAGCTTCCCGTGGGTGCGTGCCGCCGAGATCTCCGACGATCCATACGCGACGCTCGAACGCGCCCAGCACGCCTGGTCAGGCACCGACATCGCTCGCCTCGCCCGCGCGATCGCCTAGCGACGCGCGTCGCCGTGAGGTGGGCGCCGCGCATACACGCGTCGGATTTGTTGCGACGCGACCACAGCGTGCCGCGCGTGCGTCGGTCTCGTTTGCGATTGCGCGTATGCATTCGCGACGTTGCCGCGGCGCGGGCCGTGCACACGCTCCGCCCGATGCGCGCACTGGTGGTGGCTGCTCTCGTGACGATGTCCGCGCCGGCGCTCGCCGGCCACAAGCCCGCCGGGATCCTCGTGCCGCCGATGGAAGCCGAGCTCGGCGCGAGCGCGCCGCTGGGTGTCGCGACGCCGCAGAGCAACAGCACCGAGCTGCGCGTCGGCGTCCACTCCGCGTCGCTGTACTGGAAGCCGACCCGCTTCGATGTCGGCGTCGGCTATGTCGGATCATTCCGCTCGCTGCCGAGCGACAGGTCGCTGCGTACGATCGACGGCCAAATCGCCGAGCCATCGCTCAACCTCAGCGGCATCTACTTCTCGTTCGCCTACGCGATCGAGAATCATCGTCACTGGCGCACGTGGCTCGGCGGTCGCGTCGACACGATGACCGGTCGCTATCAGGACCGCACGCTGAACGTCGTCGGTGGCTCGGTTCGCTTGAGCGCCGAGCTCTATGCCGCTGGCGTCGGTGGGGCGGGCGATCGCAACGTGCTCGCACTCATGGCCGGCGCATGGGCCCTCGGCGTCTACGTCGAGGGCACCGCACGAACACTCCCGGACGAGCTCGGTCCCGTCGGCGTCGGCGCGGGTGTCACGATGCGCGTCCCATTCCTCCTCGCGGTGGCCAACTGATGTCGACGGTCGCGCTGCCTCGGCGCGCGCGCACGCGGACCGCAGTGTCCACGCTCGCAGCGCACGCTCAGCGCCATCACCGCACGTTCGTGATGCTGCGCTATCCCGGGGGCTCGACGCGCTTGGCGCTGTGCACGACCCCGTCGACGAGATGCTCGACGAGCGCATCCGCGTCTGCGTCGTCGAGCGCGCCGTACCAGACCGCATCTGGATAGACGACCGCGTTCGGACCGTCGAAGCATGGGCCGAGACACGCACATGCGGTCGCGAGCACGCCCGTGGCCCCTTTACCGACGAGCTTTTGCTGGATCAGCGCAAGTAGCTCGACGTTTCCCCGTCGGCCGCAGGCTGGTTTTCCGCTCGCAACCGTGTTGGTGCACACGAACAGGTGCCGCATTCTCCGAGATCGTAGGTGAGTGCTGCGACGTGTCAACGCTCTCCTCTTAAGGGTATTTCTCCCGACGAGAAAAAGCCTTCGTGATCTCTTCCCACGAACCGAAACGTCCGTCACCATCCGTGTCCGGGATCAGGGGTGACTCCGCAGCATCATATTATCAAGGAGACGTCCGAGACTCTGTCTCGGCTTCTCCAGGACGAGTTCAAGCGCAATGGCTACAAGCGCGTGCACATCGTCGAGCAAGCTCCGAAGCCCGACGCGATCGAAGGCAAGCTCCCCGCTGTTTCCGTCTACCTCTATCAGATGTCGATCGATCCCGAGGGCTACGACGCGACCCCGCACAGCGAGCTCGTCGAAGTTCCGCAGGACGATGGTTCGATCAAAGAGTTCTTTCGCCGGCGCCGCCTCTGGGTGCGTCTCGATTACTTGATGTCCGCGTGGGCACAGACGCCCGAGGATGAGCAGCTGCTACTCGGATTGATCATTCGCACCGTGATGGAGAACCCCGAGATCCCGCGCGAGAGGCTCAAGGGCAACTCGTTCGAGGATGACTTCCGTCTCAATGTGCTCATGTCCGCACGCCTCGATGAAGGAACGCTGGCCCGGTTCTGGGGCTCGCTCAATCAGCCCGTTCGTCCGGCAGTCCAAGCATGGACCGCGATCCCGATCCTCCCCGAGAAGCTCGAGGAGTTCCAGCGCGTCCAGACTCGCAAGCTCGAGTACAAGTCCATTGTTGATCCCCGCATTTCGGAAGAGGGCCCCAACGGCAACCCCTTCCTCGGTTCGCGCCGCCTCGATCTTGGGGGCGGCGGTAAGAAGTAGATCAGGCAACCACCGATAGGCGGGCGAAGACCACCGTCATCGGTTTTTTCAAACGGAGAGACATCGAACATGGCTACTAGCTACCTGTCACCTGGCGTTTATGTTGAAGAAGTCGATCGCGGTTCAAAGCCCATCGAGGCCGTCGGTACCAACACCGTCGGATTCCTCGGTGAGTCGGCCAAGGGCCCGCTCAACGAAGCCGTCCTGATCACGAACTGGTCGCAGTTCGTGAAGACGTTCGGCGATTTCAAGGACTGCAGTGAGCACCTCTGCCACGCCGTCTATGGCTTCTTCAACAATGGCGGTTCGCGCTGCTTCGTGGTGAACGTCGGCGCGCCCGTCGAGGCCAAGCAAGAGTCGAAGGCTCCGCAGGGCGAGAAGAAGGACGAGAAGTCGAATGTGGTTGCGACGCCCGGTGGCGGTCGCGACGCGCTCTACATCGGTCGCGATGGCGGTCCCGGTGCGCGCACCGGTCTGAAGTGCTTCGAGGAGACCGACGAGGTCGCGCTCCTCACGGCGCCCGGCCAGACCTCGGCCGCGGTTCAGGACGCGCTGCTCTCGCACTGCGAGACGCGCAAGGACCGCTTCGCGATTCTCGATTCGCCGGAAATGATCACCGGCGGCGTCGACAAGCTGCCCAAGCCCCGCGACTCCAAGTACGGCGCGTACTACTTCCCGTGGATCCAGGTCTATGACCCGGACAAGGGCAACATCTTCGTTCCGCCGTCGGGCCACATCGCGGGTGTCTACTCGCGTACCGACAGCGAGCGCGGCGTGCACAAGGCGCCCGCGAACGAGATCGTCCGCGGCGCGCTCGGCCTCAAGTACAACGTCAGCAAGGGTGAGCAGGACCTGCTGAACCCGAAGGGCATCAACGCCATTCGGTTCCTCAACGGCGGCATCCGCATCTGGGGCGCTCGTACGCTCTCGAGCGACCCGTCGTGGCGCTACATCAACGTCCGCCGCCTGTTCATCATGGTGGAGTCGTCGATCGAGCGCGCGACGCAGTGGGTTGTTTTCGAGCCCAACGACCATCGCCTCTGGAAGCGCGTGCAGCGGACGATTTCGTCGTTCCTGACGCTCCTCTGGCGTAACGGCGCACTCATGGGCGTCAGCCCGGAGCAGGCGTTCTACGTCAAGTGCGACGACGAGACGAACCCGCCCGAGGTGATCGACGCCGGCCAGCTGGTCGTCGAGATCGGCCTCGCACCGTCGAAGCCGGCGGAATTCGTCATCTTCCGCATCGGTCAGATGGCCAGCGGCGGCGGCGTCGAAGAGTAATTTCTCTTCGGGAAGCATCACTCTGAGGTTGCCGTAATAGGCAGTCGAATCAGCGGGAGCCCACTCGCAGTTCTGCGGTGGGCTGACCCGACGGCTTAAAGGATTCAAGTCCTAGAAACGTCAGGGAGATCTTCGGAGACCACAAGGTAGGGCGGGCAAGACCAAGTGTCTTGCGAGGGTGGAAGTAGCGTTGTGGTCACCGACGGCCTCCGTGCCGAGCCGGCAAAGAACCAAGGGAAAACGGAGAATTTCGAAACATGGCTAATTTGACCGATCGCTCATATACCGCTGGCCGCTTCGGCCTTGATGTCGCAGGCTACAACGTCGGCTTCCTGAAGAAGTTCAGTGGCATGGCGATGGAAGCCGATGTCGTTGCCAACGACCTCGGTCCCGATAACGTGCAGAAGAAGCACGTCTCGAACATCAAGTGGACGGCCGGCAAGGCCACCGTCGGTATCGGTATGGGTAAGGGCATGTACGACTGGATCAAGCAGTCGTTCGACAAGTCCTACGAGCCCAAGTCTGGTTACTTCGTCTCCGGCGACTTCAACTACAAGGCTCAGTCTCGCCTCGACTTCGAGGACGCGCTGATCACCTCGGTGACGGTCCCCAAGCTGGACGGTTCGAGCAAGGACGCGGCGTACTTTGACGTCGAGTTCGAGCCCGAGCGCGTTCGTTGGTCGAAGGGCGGCGGCGAAGACATTCGCGCCAAGGTCGGCCCGAAGCAGAAGGCGTGGCTCTGCTCGAACTTCCGCATCGAGCTCGGCAGCCTGCCGTGCAGCCGTGTTGCCTCGGTGGATTCGTTCACCTGGAAGTGCGCCATCGCGGCGGACCAGATCGGTATCTTCCGCGAGCCCACCAAGCACCCGGCCAAGGTGACGGTGCCCGACCTCAAGTTCGGCATCTCGATGGCCGACTACCAGGCGTGGGCGGATGCCGCCAAGAAGTGGTTCGTCGACGGCGATCACAAGGAAAACCACGAAATGGAAGGCCGTATCGTCTTCCTCGACCCGAACATGAAGGACGAGCTCGGCGAGATTTCGCTCATGAACGTCGGCTTCAAGAAGTTCGCGAAGGAGGACTCGGAGGCTAACTCTGAGAAGATCGCGCGCTTCAACGTCGAGCTGTACGTCGAGAAGATGGTCTTCAAGATCAACCAGTACGACTCGTAATTGCTGCGCGCCCTTGCGGCGCAGCATGCCCCTCACGGGATACGATACGGCCTGCTGCATCACCTGCAGCAGGCCGATTTTTTTTGCCCGTGGTGTTGGCTTTTGATTCTCGGAGGCAGTGAGCCAGATGGCGTTCAAGACTCAGTATTCGTTCAGGCTGCCGCGCGGCTTCGTGGACGAGAACGGAAACGTTCACCGCGACGGCGTGATGCGCCTCGCAACTGCGCGCGATGAGATCCTTCCGCTTCAGGATTATCGCGTTCAGAGCAACCGCGCGTATCTCGTCATCGTGCTGCTCTCACGCGTGATCGCGCAGCTCGGCGATCACAAGCAGGTCACGGTCGACATGATCGAGAACTTGTTCTCGACCGACCTCGCGTACCTGCAAGAGTTCTATCGCAAGATCAACGAAGAGGGCGGCGCGCCCAAACATCACATCTCGTGCCCGAAGTGTCAGCACGAGATGGACGTCGACATGGTGACCGGTGCTTTGCTCGCCGAGGACGGAGGTAGTGGCCAGTCTGGCCCGGGGTAACCTGGGCGGCGGTCGCTACATACCCTCGCGAGCAGCTGTTTCAAGAAGTTGCTTACATCGCGTACCACTTTCACTGGTCTGTCGACGACATCCTCGACATGGAACACGAAGAACGTCACGTCTGGCTTCGCGAGATCGCGCGTATCAATCGCGAGATCAACGAAGCACGTCGTCACTGACCGTCGTCACTGAGACCGCTTAGAGGCCAGGTAAGAGGGATCGATATGTCAATGCGATTGCGACCGTCCGCTGATCCTCGTGCGCCTGGGATTTACCAGAGCTTCGATTCAATCGCGCCTCCGCCGCTGACTATCGCGAACACGCGCATCACCGGCTTCGTCGGGATCACCCAGAAGGGACCGATGAACGAGGCGACACGCCTGACGAACTGGGACGAGTTCGTCGAGACGTTCGGCGTCACACCAGAGTCGTACACGCACGACTCCGTCCACGGCTTCTTCAAGAACGGTGGCACCGACTGCTGGGTCGTGCGCGTCGCGCACTGCGCGCCGAAGGGCGAGCTCCCCGGACTCGATCACGCATCGTGCGCGGAGCACGTGCAGATCGACGACTGGAACAAGCCCTCACTGAAGATCCGCGCGCTCAACGAAGGCACGTGGGGAAACCAGATCTGGTTTCGCTGCGTGCACACCGCAGGCTCGTCCGCGTTGCTCACGCGTGACCTCGATATCGGTCACGGCGAAGCGCACGTCAACGTGACGCGCGGCTTCGAGGTCGGCTCGCTCGTGCGCATCTACGATCGCGAGAACAGCGACTTCGTGGTGCTCACCGAGGTCGGCGACAAGATCGTCAAGTGGGCGACCGAGACGCCGGTCAACCGTCGCCATCGCGCGGCGGCGCCGACGTACCTCGAGGTGATGAACTTCGAGATCCACGTGGCGATGCGCGATCGCCGCGAGGTCTTCAAGGGCCTGCAGATGCATCCGTCGTCGCGCAACTACGCCCCGCGTGTCGTGAGCCAGCGCAGCCGCCTCGTGCGGCTCGAGGATCTCACCACGCGTTCGCCGGTACCGCACAACCTGCCCGAGCCCATGGCGATGACACGCCTGGCGGGCGGTCGCGATGGCATCGAGCAGATCAACCCCGAGGACTTCATCGGTCACGACATGGGTCCGGGCGAGCGCTCGGGTCTGATGGCGCTCGCACAGAACGAGGAGGTCGCGATCCTCACGATCCCCGACGCGATGAAGCTCTACGAGCGCGAGCCCGGTCCCGCGGGCGAGCTGAAAGCCCAGCGGCTGCAGGACACGCTGATCTCGATCTGCGAGAACCAGAAGGACCGCTTCGCGATCCTCGACATCCCGCAGAGCAAGGACATCGAGTGGGTCCGCAAGTGGCGCCGCCGCACGGACAGCTCGTTTTGCGCGTACTACTGGCCGTGGCTCCGCATCACGACCCACGATGACAAGTGGCGGATCGTGCCCCCGTCCGCGATGCTCGCGGGTGTCTACGCCCGGCGAGATCTCGAGGGCGTCCACTTCGCCCCGGCGAACCTCGAAATCGAGGGCGCCCAGGACGTGTCGCTACGTGTGACAGAGGATCACATCGGCATCCTGAACGCGGACGCAGTGAACACCTTCCGCCTCCAGCGGGGCGTTCGCCCCTGGGGAGTGCGCACTGCGTCATCGGATCCCGAGTGGCGGTTCATCTCAGTTCGCCGTCTTTTCATCATGTTACGGCGGTCCCTGGAGTCCGGATTCGCGTGGACCACGTTCGAGCCGAATACCCCAGCCACGTGGGATCTCGTGAGGAACCGAACGGTCGCATTTCTGACGAATCTCTACAGTCTAGGGATGCTCGTGGGAGGGAATCCCGAAGAGGCGTTCTTCGTA
>JBBQFU010000223.1:0-15135 GCA_038322185.1 Haliangiales bacterium | reverse complement strand
CGCCGTGGCAGAGACGCTGGTCGGCGTGAGTGCATTCTCGGGTCGTAGCTTCACGCGGCATCGCCCGACCGCTCCGAGAGAGCACACCCGGTCGATGAGAGTCAGCGCGAGGTGCCGAGCTACCGCGTCTCACCCTCTGCTCGGACGAACGCGCGCGAACAAGTCGCGCGCTGCCGAAAGTGACAGCGGTCGGCGGCAGCGATCCTCCCGGGCGGTTTTCAAAGGTTCGAGGTCGCGACGCGTTCGTACAGAACGCGAGCGCTGCGCCGGTGTTGCGCGACCGGCGCGGAGCAATCGAGATGGCACTTCCAGTCGTGCAGATCGATGGCGGCATTAGCAGATCGTGACCGCGCACGTGGACGCAGGCTCTCGACTGGACATGGATAGCCGAGCCGCACGAGCGCCTGTGGGTTCGCGATCCGTGGAGTTGCTCCGATCATCTGAGCTCGATGAACAGATCGCGACCGCCCACGTGGACGCAAGCTCTCCTCCATGGGCGTCGTAAGTGCCGGCGTGGCATCTCGTAAGTCTCGGTTACGAGCCGGTTCGTTGTAGCGCCTCCTTGATCAGCGTCGCCAAATCGCCTGCGCCCACGTGGACGCAGGCTGCGTTCACCGCGGTGGCGGCGACCGGAATAGCCGATCAGTACGAGCGCCTGCGTGGCCATCGTCCTCGTAGTCTCGGTTACGAGCCGGTTCGTTGCAGCGCCTCCTTGATCAGCGTCGCCAGATCCCCGGTGCCCACGTGGACGCAGGCTGCGTTCACTGCATTGGCGGCGACCGGAATCGCCGAGCTGTACGAGCGCCTGCGTTGTCATCGTCCTCGTGGTCTCGGCTACGAACCAGTTCGTTGCAGCGCCTCCTCGATCAGCGTCGCCAAAGCGCCTGCGCCCACGTGGACGCAGGCCGCGTTCACTGCGCTGGTGGCGACCGGACATCGATAGCTGGCGTCCTCGTGGTCTCGGCTACGAACCGGTTCGTTGCAGCGCCTCCTTGATCAGCGTCGCCAGATCGCCGGTGCCCACGTGGACGCAGGCTGCGTTCACTGCGCTGATGGCGACTGGGCGTGGATAGCCGAGCTGTACGAGCGCCTGCGTGGCCATCATCCTCGGCGCGTCGTCGTCCACTGGTTCGCAGGTCGCTGATTCGGTGATCGTCGGCGCTTGCGGGCGGCTCAGCTCGAACGCGGTTTGCACGAGCTTCGCGACGTCGGCGTTGGCGTCCACGTGGGCGTTCGCTTGCTCGAGTGCCGCCCGGGCGGCGCGAGCAGACAAGCCCAGCTGACGCAGCGCCTGTTTTGCATGCTCGAGCTTGGCGACATCTTCGAACCGGTTATGAGTCGTCGGCGATGTTGACGGCGATGTCGTCAGCGACCGCAGTGCGTCGACGGACCGCGCCTCGGTGCGGCGCCGATCGACGAGACGCTTACCGTCACGGGTGAACACCAGCGCGTCGGGCGCACGGCCCGTGATCGATAGGGCGCCTTGATGAAGCAACTTGTGGTGGCCTGAACAGGCCAAGGCGATATTCCATTCGTCGTGCGTGCCGCCGAGTGCGCGCGGAATCAGGTGATGAAGATCGAGGTGCCTCGTGGCGCGACAACCCGGCACGCAGCAGCGACCTTTGTCGCGCGCCCACACGCGCTTCCGCGTCCGCTCCGGAATGTCCGAGGCCGCCCGGGCTGTTTTGGCCGCAATGCTCGGGTCGACGGCGTGGTCGTTCTCGTCGACGATCATCGCGTCGCACTCGGCGAGGGTGAGGTCCGGCTCGGACAGCTCGATCCACCGGCCTCTGCCTTCCTGCCGCGCGCGGCCGCAGTCGTCGCACTTGTGAACGACGATGCGATGCGCTGGCCGGGACGGCTTGTCACTCGGCGACGCATCACCGCCAAGGACCCGGCGCGTCACCATTTCGACGAGCTGGTCGTCTTCGAGGTGGCCATCGCACTCCGCCTCGAGGGCGGCCTGCATCTGTTCCCACAGCGCCCTGGTGCGCCCCGTCAGCTTCAGCCGCACCTCGTGCACGACGAGGTCTGGGTCCGGTGGAGCATCGGGGCTGTCGCCCTTCCTGCGTCCCGCGACCATCTCCTCGATGTCGCGAAGATTCTTGCCGCGCGCCGCGGCGAGCCACTCCGCCTGCGTCTCGGGCGTCATCACGCGGGAGAGCTCCTTCGCCGCCGAATACGGCAGCGCCCCGCTCGCTAGCTCGGCCTCCAGCTGCGGCAGCTTGCCGAGCTCGTTGGCGACGCGCAGTCGCTCCATCGCGGTGCGGGGTGCGTAGCCGAACACGTCTTCGAGATATTCGAGCGCGGTCGAGAAGCCGAGCTTGCGCCAGACCCGGTGCCGATCGGCCTCGCGCAGCCAGCGCGCTTCTTGAGCGTCGAGCGCGGTTCGCTGCTTTGCGATGCGCCGCAGCTCGTGATCGATCGCGCGGTGCGTTTCGACCGCGAGCCCGCCCTGCGCAGTACCGCGTTGGTCGCCGCGTTGGTCGCCGCGTTGGTCGCCGCGTTGGTCGCCGCGTTGGTCGCCGCGTTGGTCGCCGCGTTGGTCGCCGCGTTGGTCGCCGTGCTTGTCGCCGTGCTTGTCGCCGTGCTTGTCGCCGTGCTTGTCGCCGTGACGCTTGGCAACATGTCCCTCGCGACCCGTCTCGTCCTTTTTCTGCGCCCACGTGGACGCAACTTCCGCTCGTTCATCTCGCACCATGGCAGCTCCGTTCTGCGCGTCGCCCCACACGCGCAGTCACTTTCTATCACGCAGTTTTACGACAGCCTGATTCGCGCTGGGCTGCACGAAATGCGATTCCTCGGCGAGAAATCACCCTGGCATCGATCGCGGCGCTCCTGTGCGGAGTGGGAGCGTCTGGTGCTCGATCAGATGCGCCATCGCGAGCACGCAGGCCGCTGCGTCGTTCAGGCTGTCAAGAGCTTTGTCTCAACTTTCGACTCAGCTATCGCTCATCGCAATGATCGCGCGTCACCGGCGATCGCGCTCTGTGCGAACGCCACACGATCCGAAAAATTGAAAACCGCCCGGGAGGATCGCAACCGCCGAACGCTGTCACTCTCGGCAGCGCGCGACTTGCTCGCGCGCGGTCGTCCGAGCAGAGGGTGAGACGCGGTAGCTCGGCACCGCGCGCTGGCTCTCGTCGATCGGGTGTGCTCTCTCGGAGCGGTGTGAGGATGCGCGCGAAGCTTGCGCCCGAGGACGTCCTCGTCGACACCAACCGCATCGACCCCGAGGAAATTAACTCGCTGTCAGGAAGTGCTAATCGGCGTTACCCAGTTCTTTCGCGACTACGAGGCGTTCCAGATCCGAGGTCATTCCGAATGATCATCGAGCGCATCCCGCCCGAGCAAAGATCCGAGTGTGGGCGGGCTGCGCGACCGGCGAAGAGTCGTACTCGATCGCGAGGCCGCGCGAAGGCGGTGCCGCGTGGTGGCGTAGTTCGCGTACGCCAGACTTCGGTGGCGTAGTTG
Organism: Haliangiales bacterium; assembly: GCA_038322185.1. Classification (GTDB taxonomy): domain Bacteria; phylum Myxococcota_A; class Polyangia; order Haliangiales; family Haliangiaceae; genus JABFXX01. Next base: position 11,661 of record JBBQFU010000223.1, on the reverse strand, counting down.
GTCCAGCTGAGCCGTCGACGCTATCGACGTCGGGACCAACAGCATCAATCGCAAGAACGTGGCGCGCCGAGCATCCGCCGCAGGAAGAGCCGGAACCGATCTACGACCCGCGCGACGAGTAGGCGAAGTTCCTGATCACGAGATCCACACCGTCGCGGCGCCGCTGCGAGTGCGTCGACACCCAGACCCCGCTGTAGAGGACCCCGTCCGCCGTGGCCTCGACCACGAACTGCGGGGGCTCGAGCGGATCATCGACGAGCTGGCCGCGAGAAGAGCTAGCGCAGCAGGGTAACGGTGCCGTTCGCCTCACCGGCGAGCACCGCGCCGTCACTGCGCACATCGATCGCGGTGAGCGTCGTCGACGCGGTCCACGCGCCGTCGCAGCGATTCGTGCGCAGGTCCCAGCGCAGCACCTCGTTGCCATGCCGCGAGGCCGCAAACGGCGGTGCGATCGCAACCGCGCTCGCCTCGACCGTGGCGCGGAGATCGCGCAGCGCGACGTAGGTAGCACCGGGAAGCGTGGCCACGCGGAGCGAACCGTCCGGTAGCGTGCCGATCGCCGCCGTTTCGGCCAAGGCGATCGGGGCGTGCCAGGACGTCGAGAATCCGTCGACGGTGCACACCCGCTCGCCGGTCGTACGGATGTAGTGCAGCGCCCCGGTCTCGTCACGCACCGCGAACAGGGCAGGCGTGACCGAGGTCAAAGACTTGCCGTTGGGGATCGTTGCGACAGTCTCGATCGCAGACTCCGCGACGAGCGCGGTCCGCACGAGCGCACCGTCCTTGCGCAGCATCCACAGCTGCTCGAGCGTGTCATCGACGAGCACGGCGACCACGGCATCGCGGTTCTTCACCTCGCGGGTGATGAACGGCCGCCGCAGCGCGCGATCCGCGAGCGAGATCGGAATGATGGCAAGCCCGCGCGACCAGCCCACGAGCCACCTGCCGTCATCGCAAGCGAATGCGTTGTCGAAGCCCCGTGCGGCGCTCTGCGGCGACAGGGTCCGGCGCGCACGCGCAGCGTCGATCTCGCCGTCGTCTGCCTCGATCCAGGTCATCCCGTCGACATCGAGCACGCGTGGCGCCGCGCCCTCCACGAACACCACGACGCGCGTCTCGGCGGCGTTCGGGACCAGCTCCTCGACCCGGCCGGTCACTGCGCAGTCGACGGGCGCGCCCAGACTCCGCGCGAGCGCAACGCGGCGCAGGCAGCGGGTGCCCGCCGCGATACACCACGCGCGCTGTGGCAACAACACCGCCGCGCGGATGGCGCGATCGTCGTTGTCAAAGACCGTCCACTGGCGGCGCGGTTCGAGCGTGAAAAAGTCCCACGTGGCCAGCTGGCCATCGGAGTAGCCCGCGCTGTAGAGCGTGCCGTCGGGATGGAGCGCCGTCCAGCACGTGCCGTCCACGTGAAGCTGGCGCTCGGCGATCACCGCGAACGTGTCGAACGACAGAGACCGGGTCGGCGCCACATAGTGCGTCACCAGCAATCGCCCCGCGTGCACGATCGGCGGGGCGCTCTCCGACAGGATCCCCTGGAGCGTCTCCGGCAGCGTTCGCTCGCGGTCGTCGTGCAGCGAGACCACGCGATTCGGGAAACTGTCGGCGCAGCCGACCGAGGTCAGCCCGCGCGTACCGACGGTCCACAGGCACATGTTGCCGTTCGCCGTGATGAGCTTGAGGGCGGCCGGAGCGGACATGGCTCGATGGCTACCCAGGCTCTTCCCGTCGAGGAGCGAGTAGGTGGTGACCGTCGGCAGGTTCGAGCCGATCAGCCGCTCGGTCGCCTCGTCGAGGATGGGCGCGCCGACGCCAGGCAGCGTCGCGATCAGCGCGCTGTCACGCCACAGCTTGGTGTCCGTCGCCGTGAACGACACCACGCCATGCATCGTGAACCGCACGCTCGAGATCGCTCGCTCGTGCTGCGAACCAGCGAGCGGCTGCGCGGCGACGCCGGGGTCGATGTCCCAGCGGTGAATCACGCCGCTGGTGTCCGCGGTCAGCAGCACCGTGCCGCTGTCGAGCCACTCGGTGACGCAGATATCATGGTCACGCGCGACGAGATCCGGCAGCGGACGGCCATCGATCAACACGCGCACGGCGTTGCCAACGGTGACCTTCGTCGCGCTCGGCGACGACGCAGGTGCCCGCGGATCGATCGACGCGGTGGGGTGCCAGACTTCCTCAAGCGTCCCTGCCTCGAAGACCTTCTCCTCGTCCATCGGATACATGTCGCCCGCGATGTGCCAGTACCGCACGAGGAATTGCCCGGCCATCGCGTAGATCGACAGGACCTTCGACTCGAACCGGCTGACTTGCGTCTTCGCAATTCGCTGACCGTCGGCAAGCGAGAGCAACACCAGGTCGTCATCGCTTGCGAGCAGCACCCGCGTGAGGTCGGGCGTGCCCAGCGCCAACCGGACCGCGCCGAGCTCGCGTGCGGTGACGCGCGCCAGCTCACGATGGTCGGCGAGCGCATGGATGGCGACCGCATCACCGTCGTGCGTGACATAGGCAAGGCCGCTCGTCTGCGTTGTGAACACGCCGGGAAACAGCGCGGTCGCTGGCAGCGCGTGCCGCGTGATCACCTCGCCGGTCTGCGGGTTCCACACGAGCACGACGCGGACGCTGTCCACCGATACGACACGCTCGTGGTCCAGGATGAGCAGCTGCGCGATCGCGCTGCGATGCTCGGAAAACGTGCGCGCGGGCGACGGCGGCTTGAACCCGTCGGCGTTGTCATCGAGCGAGCCGCGCGACAGGACCTTCGCGGGCATCAGCCCATCCCGAAGATCTCTTTGATCTCCTGGGGCGCGCTGACCTCGAGCTGATCGTAGCGGCAGTCGCTCGCCGGCTTGTCGGGCCGCCAGCGCTTGAAGTGCGTCGCGTGACGGAACCGCGAGCCCTGCATGTGATCGAACGCGACCTCGGCGACCAGACCGATCTTGATCGGCTCCCACGACAGGTCCTTGCCGCGGTTCCACCGGCTCGTTGCGCCGGGCTTGCGCTGCGCGCCTTCGGCCGTTTCGCTGTTCTGAAAGTCGGCCCAGTCCTTCCACGGATGGGCCTCGCGCTCGCGCATCGGCTTGAGCATCTCGGCGAGCTCGGCCCGCACGGTCTGCTTGAACGACGCCGCGATGCCGACGTGATGCAACACGCCCTGGTCATCGTAGAGCCCGAGCAGCAGCGAGCCGACGAGCGTGTCCTTGCCGCCCTTGTACCAGCGGAAGCCAGCGACCACGCAGTCGACGGTGCGCGCGTGCTTGATCTTCATCATCGCGCGCTTGCCCGGCAGGTAGCCGAGGTCTTGCGGCTTGGCCATCACACCATCGAGGCCGGCACCCTCGAAGCGCGAGAACCAGTCGGCGGCGATCGCACGATCACGCGTGCACGGCGTGATGTGGACCGGCGGCTCGACATGGGCCATCGCCGCCTCGAGCCGCTTGCGGCGCTCGGACTGCGGCAGTGCGCGCAGATCCTCGTCGCCGAGCGCGAGCAGATCCCACGCGACATACGCCGACGGCTTCTCGTCGGCGAGCATCTTCACGCGCGTCGCGGCCGGGTGGATGCGCAGCAGCAGCGCCTCGAAGTCGAGCTTGCCGTCCGTGGCGATCACGACCTCGCCATCGAGCACGCAGCGGTCGGGCAGATGCTTGCGCAGCTGGACCTCGAGCTCGGGGAAGTACCGCCCGAGCGGCTTGAGGTCGCGACTCTGGATATAGACCTCGTCGCCGGACTTGAACACCATGGCGCGGAAGCCGTCCCATTTCGGCTCGTAGATCCAGTGATCTCCCTCGGGAATCTCGTTGGCGAGCTTCGCGAGCATGGGCTCGACGGGCGGCTGAAATGGTAACGCCAGCGGCACGGCGAGAAGCTACACTGAAGTCGTGCTCCGCGTTGCCGCGCTCGTCGCGCTTCTGGTCCCCGCCGTCGCGCATGCCGATCGCGACATGTGCCGGCGCGGCACTCCGCACCGTGGCGCGCCCATCGATCTGGACGTCAAAGACGCCGACATCCACGACGTGATGCGCCTGCTCGCGGACGTCGGTAACGTCAACATCGTGGTCGCCGACACGGTGCAGGGCAAGGTCACGCTGAAGCTCAAGCGCGTCGCGTGGGACCTGGTGGCCTGCACGATCGCGTCGGTTCACAAGCTCCAGGTCACCGCGAAGGACAACATCGTCCTCGTGACGAAGTAGTTACATGCCGGGTGCAGGCTGCAGCACACCGAGCATGCCGCCCTGCGGATCACTGAAGATGCCGAGGCGCCCGATGCCCGGGATGTCCTCGCCCGCGACGTGAACGTTGGCGCCGAGCTTCTTCGCCTTCTCGATCGCCTCGTCGCAGCTCGCGACCTGCACGTACGGCATCCACGCCTGCGGCATCGGCATCGGCGGCTTCATCACACCCGCGCGACCTTTGCCGTCGCGATTGAGGATGTGATACGCGCCCTCCTTCATGTCCATCTTGTCGACGGTGTAGCCGCCGATCTTCGAGTAGAACTCGACCGACTTCTCCGGCTCCTGCGTGTAGAGCTCGTTCCATACCCAGTTGCTCGGCTCGCCCTTGAAGTCACCGGTGGTCTCCGGCTTCGCCGGCTGCCACAGCGCGAACACGCCACCGAGCGGATCGGCGACCACGGCCATCGTGCCGAACTCGCCCTGCTTGGCGGCCGGGCGCAGCACCTTGCCGCCGAGCGAGGTGATCTGATCGGCCGTCGCGTGAATGTCGGCGACGGAGAGGTGCGGCAACCAGTGACCCATCTCCGGCGCACCGGGCGGCGTCTTGAGCACGCCACCGATTCCCTGCTCGCCCACCGACAGCATCGTGTAGGTGACGTCGGGCCCGAATGGAATCTCTTTGGTCTTCCAGTTGAACAGCTCGCCGTAGAACGCGGCCGCCTTCGCGGTGTCCGGTGCCACGTAGTCGAACCACACGAACTTTCCTGCACTCGCGATTGTCATGTCCATCCCTCCGCGGGACAGCCTCTCACGAGCGCAACGTAATGGCGGTTCCCTCGTCGACGAATTCCATCGAGACGGAGTTGAGGCAGTAGCGCAATCCCGTCGGTTTCGGACCGTCATCGAACACGTGACCGAGATGCGCATCGCAGCGCGCGCAACGAATCTCGACGCGCCGCATGCCATGGCTGACGTCGGCAATCTCGCGGATGTGATCGGGATCGAACGGCTGGAAGAAGCTCGGCCATCCGGTTCCGGAGTGAAACTTCGACGTCGACGCGAACAGCGGCAAGTTGCACAGCCGGCACACGTAGGTGCCCGACTTCTTGTTGTCGAGCAGCGTGCCGCAGAATGCACGCTCGGTGCCCTGGTGGAGGATCACGTGCTTCTCCTCCGGTGTGAAACCGGAGGCCAGCTCGTTCACGCGTTCATCGGTGAGGCGGGTGACATCGAAACCGGAGGCGGAAGTCGGCATACCGAAAGGTGTACGCGACATCCGGGCAAAAGTTACTTCGCGGGGGCGAGCTTGATGTCGACCGGGAGGTTCGCCGAGGTGCCGCCCGTGCCGAGCGCGCCGTACCGGTGAAATCCCCAGCAGAAGCCGCGCCCCTGTTCGGTACGCGCGCAGCTGTACCCACTGCCCGATGTGATGGCGACGAAGCGGTCACCGGCGTCGAGCGCCACGTTGACCTTGCGCGGTTGCGTGACCGGCGCCGCGCTCAGCTTGCCTTCACCGAGCGTGCCGCGGCGATTGCTGCCCCAGCACCAGATGTCGCCATCGCAGATCGCACACGTGGTTGTCTCGCCGGCCCCCACCGCGGTGCACCCGGATAGACCGGGCAGCTCGTAGGGCGTGTACACCGGATCGACCGTGCGGCCCGTCGTCGCGTCGAGCAGCCCGGCTTGGCCGCCCTGATTGCGTCCCCAGCACTCGACACGGCCATCGGGGCGAACGCCGCACGCGGCAGCTTGGTTCGACAACATGCCGACCCCGAACGCGACGTAGGTTCGATCCGTCGACTGCACCGGACACGCACCGCAGTCGACCCCGCAGCTCGAGCAGGTCTCGCCGTGCCCGCGCGTGCACACGCCGTCGCCGCAACGAGCGAAGACGGTGGAGCACACCGTTCCCTGCGTGCAGCGGTCGACCGTGCAGACTTGTGTGCCGGGGCAATCGCCCGGACACGTCGTCGCGGTCTCGTCGAAGTCGCACGTGAGGTTGCCGCACACGCCCGGCGTCGGCGGACCGAGGCCGAACTGCCCGAGCGTGTTGTCGCCGAAGCAGACCAGCGTGCTCGACTTGTCGAGAAAGCAGCCGAGGGTTCGCTGGTTGCCGCCGACGGTCGCGTTCCCGACGACGGCATTGATGAACAGGCCGGACATGCCGTCGAGCTGGGGCTCGTGCGTGAGCGGCAGGCGCGGCTGGAGCACCGAGCCCCAGCACCAGGTCTCGCCGTTCTGCACGGCGCACTGGCCGGAGCTACCGGTCGAGAACACCTGAGTCCACGCACCCGGCACGGTGTACGGCGGCATCGCGCCGGCCATGCCGAGCTGGCCCGCGCCATTGGTGCCCCAGCACGTCAGCGTCGTGCCGAGCAGCGCGCACGTGTGCTCGTCGGCGACCGCGACTGCATCGGCCATTGGATGAAACGGCACACTCGTCGGCACGCTCAGCGTGCACGGAACATCCGGGATGGCGCCGCAGGGCAGGGCGGTCGTCCCCGCGACCTTCCCGATCGTCTGCCCCGAGAGCATCGTGCCCCAGCAGTACAGCTCGCCACCGGTGGTGACACCGCAGGTGTGCACGTCGCTCGCGGTCAATGACGCCCAGCGATGATCGCCCGCGATCTCGCGCGGCGTCGGATGCATCGTCGCGCCGCCCTGCGCAAGCTGACCGAAGCGGTTGTCGCCCCAGCACTGGATCTTGCCGTCGACGATGATGCACGCGAGATCGAGATCCTGCGTGTCGCCCTCCTCGTCGACATTCGCGTTCCAGCCGAGACTCACGTCGCTCGCACCGAGGGTGACGCGGCCCCAGCCGTTACCGTTCCACACGCCCTTGCCGAGGCCGCCACCGCCGACGGCAATGCCCCAGCACCAGACCTCGTCACCGCGCAGACCGCAGCTCATGTACTGGCTCGCCGATACCGTGGTCCAGCCCGACAGTCCGCTCGACAGCGCAGGCTCCGCCCGCGGCCCGGTACACGTGTCGGTGAGCGCCGGATCGCCGAGCACGCTCGAGTACTGATAGCCCCAGCAGTAGAGCTGACCGCCGGCGACCGCACACGTCGAGTACGCGGCAACGGCGACCGAGGTGGCGCCAGGCAGCGAGATCGCCGCCGGCGTGAGGACCGGCGTGCCGGTGTACAACGGGCCGCCGTTGCCGACCTCGCCATAGTAGTTGTAGCCCCAGCAGTGGAGACCGCCGGTACGCGAGATCGCGCAGCTGTGATTGCGGCCGAGGCTGACCGTCTCCCAGTCGGTGATCTCCGACGCGATTGCCGTCGGGACCGCGACATCGGTGACCGCGCCGTTTCCAAGCTGGCCGTTGTCGCCGGCGCCCCAGCAGTACAAGCGATCGGTGATGCCGCACGTCGCGTTATAGCCGGTCGCGACGTACTTCCACGGCAACGCGTTCGGCGACGCGATGCGCACCGGCTCGGCGACATCGCCGATCACGGTCGCGGTGACCTGCTGGCGGTCGTTGCCGCCCCAGCAGAACAGCTCGCCGTTCCGGATGCCGCACGCGTGATCGCCACCGGACGCGAGCGAGTCCCAGCGCGTGTCGTCGATCAGCGTGGCGTGGACGATCTGAGTCTCGTCGCTCGCGCTGAGCTGATGGTGATCGTTGGCGCCCCAGCACCAGCGACGACGCTGCTCGTCGAGCCCGCACGCGAAGCCGTTGCCGGCGTGCACGCGCCCGAACTCGGGCTCGCAGCTGTCCCCGTCGCCGACGCAGTAGCCGTTGACGCACGCCATCTCCTCGGGGCAGGTGTCGACGCACAAGATCGAGCACGACTCGCCCTGCGTCGGTGCTTCGTAGCACCCGACGAGCGCGGCCAGCCCGACAACAACGGCCCGCATCGCGGATCAGTGTATCAGTCGATCTGCGACGCGAGGACCGTCATCGGCAGGTTCGAGCCGGTGGCCCCGGTGCCGAGCGCGCCATGTTCGGAGAGCCCCCAGCAGAACAAGCGGCCTGCGGTGCTTCGCGCACATGTGAAACGCGAGCCGGCGACGACCTGCACCCACGGATCACCCGTGAGCGGGATGTCGATCACACGAGGCACCGTGTTGACCGGCATGCTCTGCGGCATTGCGAGCTGACCGCTGCGATTATCGCCCCAGCACGACACGTTCCCGTCGCAGATCGCACACGCATGCTCGACGCCGGTCGCGACCGACGTGCAGTTGCTGAGGTTGGGCACCTCGTTCGGGATCATCGACGGCATCGTAGGATCCGTGGCGCCGGTCTGGCCGCGCGAGGCCTCCCCCCAGCACTCGATCTTCTGATCGGTACTGCGGATGGCGCACGTGAAGTTTGCATCGCCGCGCTGGCTGTCGTTGGCCCGGGTGCTGATCGCCGAATAGGTCTGCGTGCCGATCGGCATCAGCGCTCCGTACCCCGTCGTGGTGCCATCGCCGAGCTGATACTTGCCGTTGTCGCCGTAGCCGTGGCGCAGGCCGGTGGCGTCGAGGAATGCGCCGTAGGCGGGGTTGCCGCCGAGCGCGAGCGCGGTGAAGCCGTCGAGCTGTGGCACGCGCACCGGATTATTCGTCGATCCGATCACGTTGCCGATGCAGTACATCGGGCTCATCACCGCGTCGGCAACTCCGCACTGGCCATCGCGGCCGGTGTGCAGCAGCGACTTCCACATCGCACCGCCGGGCTGCGCCAGGTCGCGCTTGATCGCGGTGCCGCCGGGCAGGCCGAGGCCCCAGCACGAGGTCACGCCGTTCGCGAGCGCGCAGCTGTGTGTGTTGCCGGTCGTGACGTGCGTTGGATTGGGCGCGTAGCTCAGCGCGCGGGGCGTGCCGACATCGCACAGCGGCTGCGTCGGATCGGTCGGGTTCATCGCACACGGCGTGCGCGGATTGGCGAGACCGTATACAAAGCCCGTGGCCTGGCCGCGCTCCGTCGAGCCCCAGCAGTACAGCGTGGCGTCGTCGCCGATGCCGCACATGTGCTGCGAGCCCGCCGAGACGTCAGTGAAGCGGAGGTCACCCGCGACCTCCGTCGGTGTGAGCGCGAGGGTAGCGGTTCCCTGGCCGAGCTGGCCGTAGCGGTTGTCGCCCCAGCACTGCGCGTCGGCGCCAACGATCGCGCAACCGAGATCGAGGTCGTTGACCGCGGTGATCTCATTGCGTGCGTTCCCGACGCTGATGTCGACGGCACCCGCCGCGATGACCTTGCTGAACACGCGAGTGTCGGCCCAGATGCCGTTGCCGAGCCCACCGGCGAGCGCTTCGCCCCAGCAGTACACGGCGTCGGCGGCGAGCCCGCAGTAGTGCACCCGGGCGCCTTCGATCTTCGTGAAGCCTGCGACGTCGGATGCGAGCTGCGGCTCGGCCGTCATCGGCACGTTATTAGGATCGACGAGTCGCTTGTCACCGAGCTGCCCCGACGCGTTGAGGCCCCAGCAGTAGACCTGCTGCTCCGGCGTGATCGCGCACGAGCTCTGGCTCGCGACCGCGATGTCGACCGCGAACAGAGGATTGCCGAGCACGGTGACCGCGACCGGCATTGGCGAGCCACCCACGCCGTTGACGCCGAGCTCGCCGCGGACGTCACGGCCAAAGCAGTGCACGCCGAACGCGCTCGACACCGCGCAGGTATGAAAGTCGCCCGCCGCGACCGCGATCCAGTCCGTGATGTTCGCCGCGACGGGGGTCGGGATCGCACGGTCGATAGACGTGCCATCGCCGAGCTGGCCATAGAAATTGCTCCCCCAGCACACGAGCTGACCGTCACCCACCGCGCAGGTGTAGTCGCTGCCGGCGGAGACGGCGACCCAGCGGGTGATGCCGACCGCCTCGATCAGCAGCGGCTCGGCCACGTCGCCGACCACCGTACCCGAGACCTCGCGGTCGTTGTTTTCGCCCCAGCAGTACAACGCGGAGTCGGCGATGCCGCACATCTGGCCGCCGCCGCCGTCGATCGAATCCCAGTGCCGCGTAGCGTCGATGCGGGTTGCGATGCTGGTTCCGGGCAACTTGCCCCAGCACCACAGCGCGCCCTGATCGTCGATCGCGCAGGCGGTGCCGGTTCCGGCGGCGATCTGGACAAACGTGGGGCGGCAGACCTGGCCGTCCCCGACGCAGTACCCGGACTCACATACGAGATCCCCGGGGCAGTTCCCGGCGACGCCCTCGGTGCACGTGATGGTGCAGCTGTTGGAGACCGGCGGCTCATAGCACGCGGCGGCCAGCACCAAAACAACGAGCAGCCCGAACCGCATCGCACACATTGTAACCGCTACAGCCACCTTCGGACAGTTCATCGAGTATCGGCAGGGGCCTGGCCGCTGGGTTAGAATTGTCGTCGACGTGGCTGACACTCCACATGATGGGGCGCGCCAGGTTGGTGGGCAAAGTCAGGCGATCGAGCTGCCGGACGAGGACGAGTCCACCAACGTGACGCCCCCTCCGTCCGAGTCGTTTCGCGCGCCTCGGCCGTCGCTCAAGCGCCGGATCACGCGTCCGAGCTTCATGCTCGATCTCACGGAAGGCACGCCGATCGGTGACTACGAGATCGAGGGCCAGATCGGCGAAGGCGCGATGGGCACGGTCTATTCGGCCGTCCATCCGCTGATCGGCAAGAAGGTCGCGATCAAGGTCCTCAAGCCCGAGCTGTGCGCGAACCAGGCCTCGATCGATCGGTTCGTGCAGGAGGCGCAGGCGGTCAACAAGATCGGTCACCCCAACATTGTCGACGTGTTCTCGCTGGGCGAGCTCGAGGACGGCCGCGCGTTCATGGTCATGGAGTGGCTGCGCGGCGAGGATCTCAAGACGCGCCTCGCTCGCGGTCCGATGCCGGTCGCCGAGGCGTGCGACATCCTCGACGGCATCGCACGCGCGCTCGATGCGGCGCACGCCAAGGACATCATCCACCGCGATCTCAAGCCCGATAACGTGTTCCTCCATCAGGTCGAGGACGGGCCGCTCATGGTCAAGCTCCTCGACTTCGGTATCGCGAAGCTGTCGCGGGCGACGCCCGGCACCGAGAAGACGCAGACCGGCAACATGCTCGGCACGCCGCGCTACATCTCCCCCGAGCAGGCGCGCGGCATCAACGTCGACCACCGCTCGGATATCTACTCGCTCGGCGTGATGGCCTACGAGACGCTTGCCGGACGGCCGCCGTTCGAGGGCGAGAGCGCGATGGATCTCGTCGTGAAGCACATGCACGAGGCGCCGCCGCCGCTGCATCAGCTCGCGAAGGTTCCCAAGGCGCTCGAGCAATGCGTGATGGCGATGCTCGAGAAAGACCCGACGTCGCGGCCCTCGCTCGAAGCGGTCCGCAACATCCTCGTCGATCCATCCAAGCGCCTCACGCCGCTGCCGATGCGCACCTCTGCGGTGGGGTTGCCGGCGTTCGCGAAGCCGAAGCCTGCGAAGTGGCCGATCGCGCTCGCGCTCGTGGGCGCCGTCGGTATCGGCCTCGTCGCGTGGAAGCTCGTCAGCGACAACAAGGAGT
>JBBQFU010000222.1:0-15182 GCA_038322185.1 Haliangiales bacterium | reverse complement strand
CCAGAAGTTGGAGACGACGTTCGGGTATGGCGGAACCGTGGCGGCGTCTCCACGCGGCGTCTGCTCGAACACCGCGAGGCGCGCTTCGCCGCGCGCGTGGAGGTCGCGGTAGATCCTGAGCGAGCTGCTCCAGACGATCGCGTGGGTCCCCACGGCGAGGACGATCAGGACGTAACGCAGGATCGTACTTTGGGCCAGCCAGCCGAAGAACGGCAACGCGCCGATGACAAGAATCACGGTGGCGGGTGCGAGCGTCGGATCGCCGTAGCGGGGGCCGAACAGACACCACACCGCCGTGCCGAGCCAGGTCAGCAGCCAGCGTCGCGCCTCGCGCGGATCGGGTGCATCGGCGGCTGCGGCGGCCGGACGGCCGAACCTCGCGAGCACGAGATTGATCAGGACGAGCCCGGTGACGAGCACCAGAAGCTCGGCTGCTTCCTCGAACGCCGTGCGCAGGATGACCAGGTTCGGTTCGAGCCCGCGGCGAACCACCTTGGGCAGCTCCAGCCACGGTGGATCCATGTAGCCGACAACCACGCCGACGACGAGGCCACCGAATGCGAGCCACATCCAACGCATGCGCGGGCGCGTGCACAGCGCAACGATGAACGCGATGAAGCTCACCGTCGCGGTCGCACGACCAGAGGTCCCGACGCAGTAGGCAGCAAGCGCGAGCATCGGCCACAGCCAGCGCGGCGGTTGCCAGCCGCAGCGGAGCGGGGCGAACAGCCAGGTGGCGAGCGCGGGTCCGTACAGGTAGGGCGCGACGTTCGAGATGTGGAAGAAGGCGAGTCCCGCGCGTGGCTGTGCGAGCCAGAGTGCGGTGGATGCGAGCGCGAGCACGAGCGCGTCGTCGGTGGTCGCACGCGGAAGACGGCGACACGCGACCACGAACATGCCGACGACGAGCGCCACCATCGCCACCGGCGTGAGCAGCGCGTGCGCGATCGGCACCCGCGCGATCACGTAGGAGATCAGATCCTGGAACGTGAAGTGCGAGCTCGCGAACGCCGGGAACCACTCACTCATCGGCATGTCGGCGTGCTGCGCCTGCCAGATCCAGTGACGCCAGTCCTCACCTTGCACAGGTGTCCACCACGCGACCAGCCCGTGGACGATGGCGATCCCACCGAGCAGCGCGAGCAATGCGAGGCGAGCTCTCATCGCCAGTATCTCCCGGCGACCCAGCACAGGTCCGGATCGCAGACGTACGCGGTGTACGTGCCCCGGCAGGTCAGCGTGATCGGGATCAGCGGACCGAGGCCGTCGAACACGTCTTGCTTCGGCTCGACGCGTGTCGTCTGCCCGCACCCGGCAACGAACACGTCGGTCGTGCGTGGCGGCATGCTGGCCGCCCACACGCGAACGTAAGGCTCGCCACGCGGATCGTCGAACGGCCTACCGTCGACGAACATCAGCGCCTTTGGCGTCCAATCGAAGACCCGAACCGGACGATGTGCCGGATCCTCGAAGCTCGGATCCTCGACGTCGAGCGTGTACCGGACGAGGCGATGGCCCTCGAGCTCGGCGATCGGGCCGAGCTCGAGACTGCGGCGCAGCTGGACGAGCGCCCACTCCCAGAACGTCGGGATGTAGCGAGGCTGGAAGCGGGCATCCTCAGCGGGGCTCAGCGGCGGGTCGAACGTCCGCGTTGCGAGATAGCGCTGCGGTGGTGTTGGCTGCGCCCAGAACTGGTAGCCCTCGAGCTCGATGCCCTTGAGGTCGTACGCTTCATTCGCGACGTACTCGCGCAGCGAGGCGAACGAGAAGTCGTCGCCCCACCACCAGCTCGAGCGCCTCCACAGCCTATACGCGGGAACCTTCGCGACGCTGTCGCGAGGAGCCGCCGCGAGCAGGGCCAGGCGGTGCTGGTTCTCCGCGTAGCCGGCCCGCAGGACCGTGAACATCTTGTACCCGTGCCATGCGAACAGGACCAGAGACACTCCGACCAGCAGCCGCCGCGATGCGCGCTCCTCGAACAGCCAGTCGGCGACAACGAGCAGTGCGCCGACGAACAGGATCGCCGGTGCGAAGAACAGCCGCTCACCAACCGTCGGCGATGCGAACAGCGTGACGATCATGCTGCCCGCCGCCATGATCAGCAGCACGAGCGCGGTGAGGTGCTGGCGCGACAGCGGGGCAACTTGCTCGGCACGAGCACGGGCGCGCTCTGTCATGACGAGTACCGCGACGACGACGATGCTGATCGCGAGCGCGGACTCGCTGACGAAGTCGAGCAAGATCTCGAAGTTGCCGTCGAGCCCGCGCTTACCGAGCAGATACAGCGGCGTCTGCTGAGTGGCCATGCCCGCGTAGCGAACGGCCTGCCCGGGCGCGAAGAACAGCATCGGGTAGCCAATGAACAGGCCGAGCATGCCGGCGACCATCCAGATACGGAGACGACCGCGCCGCCACGCGACGTAGACGAAGATCGCCATCGCGACCATCGCCGTCGGGCCCGTGTGCTCGTTGCCCATGCCCGCGAACCAGCCGAGCACGAGCATCAGCGGTGCAAGCCACACGCGTGCCGCTCCGGCGGGGCGCGCGAGCTCGAGCCGGTACGGCACGAATAGCGCGAGCATCGCGACGAAGGCCCACAGATAGTTCGTCGTGAACGGCCGGTAGAAATAGATGATTCCGGGAATCGGGATCACGAGCCAGATCAGGAGCTGCAACACGAACAGCCGCTGCAGGTCGCGCAGCGTCGCCTGGGGCCAGCGACCGAGCGCGAGGGCGAACGCGAGCGGCAGGAGCGCCAGCTGGACCAGTGGCGTCAGCAGGAGGTGAATCCAGCGCGGCCCGTTGACGATCACGAGCAGCACATCACCGATGCGCGGATTGAAGTTGAAGTAGTTGTAGTAGCCGTACGCCCAGATCGAGGACGGCGACAGGTCGTGATGGCGATGCCAGGTGACCTGGTACCAGTCATCGAGCAGCGTCGGGGTTTGTGCCGCCTGGACCCCGAAGAAGATCCACAGGACGGCGACGGCGGCGCAGAAAGCGACTCTCTCGGTCCGCGCAGTCATCGACGGTAGGCCCTCGTAACATGTGGCATGCTGCGGCGTCCATGGAACCGCAACTATCGGGGTGGCAGCGCTGGAGCTGGCTACTGCGATGGCTCGGTACCGCAGTCGCGATCGCCTACGTCGCGACGCTGATCGATGTCGACGATGTCGCCACCGCGTCGGTCCGGATCGCGCCCGCCGCACTCGTGCTCGCGGTCACGCTCGTCGGACTCAACGTCGTGGCCGGTGCGCTGCGCTGGCGCCAGCTGCTGACCGCCTACGGTGCGACCTCGCGGCCCCCACTCGCGCGGGCGCTCCACCTCTACTTCGTGTCGTTCTTCTACAACAACTTCCTGCCCGGGGCCGTCGCGGGCGATGTCGTGCGCGGCGTCGTCACGCGCGACTCGTTTGGCGAGCGCGGCGCGACGGCGGGTCTTGCGGTCGTCCTGGTCGAACGCGCGCTCGGACTGTTCGGCGTGTTCTTGCTGCTCGGCATCGGGCTCGCGACCGCAGGGAGCGCGCTCGACACGGGCTCGCTGTGGATCTGGAGCGCGATCGGCATCACGGGGTCGCTCGCGCTCGTGCTCGCGCTGCCGTTCACGCGCCGGCTCGCGCGGTTCATGCCCGGGCCGCTCAGGCGCCTGGCGGAGAAGGTCCCCGAGCTCGTCGCCCCGGGTGCGTTTGCGAGTGCGGCGGCACTGAGCGTGCTGACGCAGGTGCTGATCGCGCTGGCGGGCTACGTGCTGCTACACGCGATCGAGCCACGCGTCGACATCGGCGCGTCGCTGCTGATCGTGCCGCTCGCCGCCGCGACCACGTTCTTGCCGCTCACGGTTGGCGGCGCAGGGGCGCGCGAGGCGGTCTACGTCACCCTCGGTGCGAGCCTGTTCGCGATGCCACGCGCCGATGCGCTCGCAGCCTCGCTCGCCCTCTGGCTCGCACACCTGATCGTGGCGGCTGTCGGCGGCGTGCTACAGCTCAGGGACCGCGGATCGCGCTGATCGCAGCAGGCGCCATCGCCGGCGGCGGCGCGAGATACGCGCGCACCGGAACGAGCGTGTCCTCGCGGACGATCGTGATCGAGGTGGCACCGGTGTCCTGCAGCGTCGTCTCGAGCACCACGTTGTACGTGCCCGTCGTCATGTCGAGCGTGCTGCGCGCGCCGAACTCGTGCTTGAAGTCAGCGTCCGCGGCCATCTTCACCGTGCCCTTATCCACGCCGACCCAGTACGCCCCACCGAGGCGGATCCGGCGTGAAATACGAAGCTGGACACCTGCCATCTCCGGCGACGCGGTGATCGCCGGCGTGATGAATGCCCAGCTCGGTGGCGCATCGTTCAGGAGGTTCACGCTCGAGTCCGACACATTGACGACGCCCTCGCAGCGATACACACCCGTGACCGGCGAGAAGCTGCAGTCCTGCCAGGCGCCGCTGTCGACGCGCGCCTCGACCGTCGCGACCGGGCGGATGCCCGACGATCCGACGAGGAATGCCGAGGCAGGCTGCCGGGTGCCGACAACGCCCGCGATGAGCAGGCCGATGATCGTCACGGGCACGCCGATGTCGACGACCTTGCCCACGTACGGGCCAGCGACCGCACGCACGCGCGCGAGCTTGCGTAGCGCACGCACGCGCCAGCGCGGTCGCGTCCATATGATCACGCATGCGAGGGCGAACAGCGCCGCGAGCACCGAGAGGATCCGGCCGCGACCATCCGACGGCAGCGGTCCATCACACGTGAACACGGTGCGTCCGGGCGCGACCCATGCGGAGACCACGTGCAGCGAACCACCCTTGATCGTGGGCGATGCGTACACCGGCTCGGCCACACCACTTTGGTGGCGCGCCTGCCACCGTGGGTAGTAGCCCATGCCGAGCGTGACGAGCACCGGACCGGTCGAGGTCACGTCGATCTCGATGAGATCCTCCTCGATGCGCGTGGTGACCACGCTGCCGTCGCCACTCTCGACGCGCGCGAGCTTGCCGTCCCAGTCTTTGACCTCGCGCACGTAGTAGCTGCCGAAGCGCTGCTCGGTCGTCTCGTCGCCGAGCGTCGGCGCGGAGCCGAACTGGACCACCCAGCGTACGTTGAAGCGCGCGAGGCTCTCGGGCGAGCGGTCCTCGATGCGCTCGCGCAGGAGCAGATCTGGAATCGGCGACAGGTGAAATGACGGAAGGCCGGTCTTCGCCGTGAGGTGCATGTGCTCGTGCGTGTCACTGAGGAACATCGCGCGACCCCACGTGCTCGGAGTCATCTTCGCGACCTCGCCGGCGGCCCACACCTCGAGCTGCGCGGCACCCTCGCGGTCGGGCATGTACTTGCTGGACTCGCCGAGCGCGCGATCGGACTCCGCGCTCCAGTACTCGGGTGCGACGCGGGCGAACGTGAAGCCGAGCACACCGAGCAGCGCGGCGGCGACGTAGCGCTGGCGCAGCGGCGCGGTTCGCCATGCTGCACGCGCGTACGCGATCAGTGCACCGATCACGAACGCAGCGCCCGCGAATGCGAACGGACGCACGAGCATCATCATGCGAATCGCGCCGAGGCGCGAGAAGGCGCGCCCCGGTGCGAGGCCGAGCCCGAGATACGTTGCCTCGCACAGGCCGAGCATCATCACGAGACCGACGACCGCGATGAAGATCACCTCGGCGCGCCGCGTCCATGGGCCGACGAGCATCGCCAGATAGCCGCTGTAGACAAACAGCGAGTACGCGGTCATCGGCATCGCGTACTGCATCACCATCTGCAGCGTCTGCACGGCCGAGAACAGCTCGTTCGGATAGTGCTGGCCATACTCGAGCAGCCGATCCGAGGCCGGCAGCCACACGACCGCGCCGAGCGCGACACCGATCGAGAGATGTCCGAGTGCAGCGAGCGCACGACGCGGCTTGATGTCGCCGGCGAGGAGCGCGACGAATGCCAGCGCGACCGCGAAGGTCGCGGCGGTCAGAAGCGCGGCCGGATGGGCGGCGGTGCTGATCGCGGTGGCGACCCAGATCGTGACGGAAGCGCCGAGCCGCGGTCGCGTGAGGGCTGCCATGATCCCGAGCGCGGCGATCATCGACCACACGTGAGCGAACGCGCTGTGGAGCAGCGCCCACTGGAAGATCCCGACGGTGCCGCCGTGGGAGATCGCACCGGCATCGAGTAGCCAGAACAGCCCCATCACCGTCGCGATGGGACGCGGCGCCACACGCGATGCGACCGCGGTCGTCGTGAGCGCGAGCCCGATATGGGTGAGCGTGGCGACGATCATGAACGCGTGCGGCAGATCGTTCTCGAGGCCGAGCAGCCACGCGACGTGACCGGTCACGACATAGGTGAGCGCGGGATACAGCTCGAGCGGTGCATCGCCGGTCGACACCGCGTGGTTCCAGGTCGGGAAGTCGAGGCCCGGCATATGCGGCATGAGCCGCGCAAGCACCGCATGCTGCGGGCCCCAATCGCCCGTCTGCCACTCGGGCGACGGCGTCTCCGCCATCACGGGCCAGAACACCGCAAGCCCCGCCACAAGCACGATCCCGACCGCCATCCATGTGGCCTGCCGCGGCGACGGCGCGCGGATGACCGCGGGCATCGTCTCCCACGACCACGCCAGCGCGATGCCCATGATCCCGAACACGACCAGGCGGCCGAGCGTGCCCGGCAGCGACGCCGGGAACAGCAGCATCAACGCCAGCCCGCCCAGCATCAGCTGCGCCGCCGGCGTGGCAGCGAGCCAGCGGGCAAGCCCGACGAAGCGGTCCACGCCTTGCGGTACCACGTCTCGCAATCGCGAGGGAAGCGGTGGCAGACTCCGCGCATGCGCCGTTGGCTCGTCTTCGCCAGCCTGACGCTCGCGTGCGGCGATAATGTCGAGTCACGCGGCCCCGCCCTCGCGCCGACCGCGGAGCTGGTGGTGGTGGCGCACCCGTCGGACGACCTGCTGTTCATGCAGCCCGACCTGCTCGAGGCCGTGCAGCGTGGCACCGGCGTGACCACGGTGTTTCTGCGGGCGCGGGCCGACCAGGCGGATGCCGGCGAGCTCGCGGCCTACGCCCACGCGATCGGCTCCGACGACTGGCAGTGTGGTGCCATCACGATCGCAGAGCAGGCGGCGTTTCACTGCCGGCAGGCCGGGCCCAACGTTTCGCTCGTGTTCCTCGCGCAGCCCGAGGTCTCGACGCTCATCGGTATCATCCGCGAGACCGAGCCATCCACGATTCGCACGCTCGAGGTGACTGGCACCCACGGTGACGACGATCCCGAGCACACCGACGCGGGCCGACGCACGCTCGTCGCGCTCGCCGCCACGAACCGCGCTGCCACGATCGTCGCGTATCGCGGCCTCGGCGTCGCCGGCGAGCCGCCGAACAAGCTGCCCGCGGTGTTCGAGACGGCCGTCGAGATGCTCGCCCGTTACGAGGCGTGCACGACCGGCTGCGCGGCATGTGGTGATGCGTGCACCGCGATCGACCAGGAGCATGTCGACTGGTTGCTTCGCCGCTACGCCGTCGGATTTCGCCGCACCGCCGGTGGTCGCCTGCGCATCGGCAACCAGTGTGTCACCGCCGCGCTGACGATGACGAGCTGCCCGGCGAGCCCGGTCTGGGTGCTCGACGGCGCGGGCGAGCTGCGTGCAGGCGACGCGTGCCTCGCGCTGAACGCGGGTGGTCAGCTCACGACGAGCCAATGCCTCGGCGGCGTCGAGCGGCGCTGGTTCGTCGACGATGACGGGCACGTGATGTCGGCCGACGGCGAGCTGCGCTGCCTCGCTGCGATCGAGGGTATGGCCGTTGCCGCTCCGTGCACCGCGGTCGAGTTTCCGGTGTGGGAGCTCGTCCCCGACACCGTCGTCACCCCGCGCACCACGCTCGGCATCGCTGCCACCGGTCGCGACGTTCGGCTCGGGGATGTGACCGGCGATGGCAGGGCCGACCTGTGCGCGGTCGAAGCGACCGGTCTGCTCTGCGCTGCCGGCACCGGGCTTGGAACGTTCACGACTGCCTCTCGCATCGATGCTGTCTCCGCGCCGCTCGCGATCGATTCGCGCAGCCTCGTGCTCGGTGACATCGATGGTGATGGCACCACCGACGCGTGCGGCCGCGACGACGACGGCATCCTGTGCGCGACCGCAGCCTCGACGTTCCAGGCCGTGCGGTGGAGCGACGCGTTCGGCGCGACCGATGCGCTGCCGACGACCTCGGCGTCACTCACCGTGATCGATGCAAACGCGACGGTGCCCGCCGAGCTCTGTGGCCACGGCGTGCAAGGCCTGACCTGCGTCTCGACGACGACGGTGCTCGACGGCGCACTACGCTCGACTTGGCCGCAGCCGACCGATGTCGTGTGGTTCGCCGACCTCGACGGCGACCAGCAGGCCGACTGGTGCGCCGCGACCGACACCGGTCCGGCCTGCGCGGTGTGGGCGCAGCGCGAGCTGACCACCGACGGTGCCGCGTGGGGCTATTCGCAGAGCGGCGTGGTCGATGTCACCGCTGCCACGACCGCGACCGTCGCGCTCTCCGATATCGATCGCGACGGACGCGCCGACCTGTGCTCGCTGCGCGACGACCGCATCGTGTGTGCGCGGTCGCAAGGCCATGGCTTCGGTCCGCGCAGCACGCTCGCGATCCTGCCGAACCAGACCACGGCGTCCGCGCTGTGGCTCGGTGACCTCGATGGCGATGGCCGCGCTGACCCGTGCGTTGACGCCGGCACCTCGATCATCTGCGCCCGCCAGCCGTGACGCTCCAACCGGCGGCTACGACCGTCGCCGTGCGGACTTCGATGCGCGCCGCCTCGGCGCAAAGACCTTCGCCTCAAGCGTGCTGACTCGTTCGGGCAACGCGGCCTCCTCGAGCTTGCCAACGCGCTCCGGCAACGAGCGATGCGGATCGAACATCGCCTCCATCCGGTCAAGGATATGGCGTTCACTCGTCATCACGAGAGCGCGCATTTCTGACGCGAACGATGTGAACCTGGTGTCGAATTTGGTGTCGAGCTCGGCGCGAAAGCCCGACATGACCTTGTCGATGATCGCCCCTGCCCAGTTCTCCAGTGCCTCGTACAGCTCGCCGCGCGTTACAGGTGCCGTCATGTCGGGTCCGTTCGCCATAGCGTATCTCCTTGTGACGGGAGCACCCAGCACTTCATGTGCCCGCGCCAACGCAGCGAAACTTCAATCGCTCGTTGTCCGGTCCGGCCGAACCCCGGCCAACGGCTGGCCGGCTGCCGGCCGCGCTCAGCCGCGGACAGCGCGCGACATGCGCTCGAAGCAATCCAGGATCGGCGCGGCGACGTTGCGGTTCTCGAGCCGCGACACGTGCTGCACGCCCGTCGGCGAGGTGATGTTGATCTCGGTGAGCATGCCGCCGATGACGTCGAGCCCGACGAGGATCTGCCCATGCTGGCGCAAGAACGGCGCGATGGTCGCGATGATCTCCTTGTCGCGCGCATCGACCTCGGTCTTCACCGCGCGCCCGCCGACGTGAAGGTTGCCGCGCGCCTCTGCCGTCGCCGGGACGCGAAGCACCGCACCGATCGGCTCGCCATCGGCGAGGATGATGCGCTTGTCGCCCTGCGCGGCCTCGGGCAGAAACTTCTGCGCGAGCGTCCACCGCGTGCCGGCACCGGTCGAGGTCTCGAGGATCGAGCTCGCGTTCATGTCACCGTCGCGCACGACGAAGATGCCGAGCCCGCCGTAGCCATCGACAGGCTTGACGACGATCGCCCCGCCCTGCTCGCGCTGGAACTCGCGCAGTCGCTCGGCCGAGCGCGTGACGATCGTCGCCGGCGTGAGGTCGGGAAAATTCAGCACCGCGAGGTGCTCGTTGAGCTCGCGCAGGCCGCGCGGATCGTTGACGAGCAGCGTCTTGCCGCGTGCGTGATCGAGGATCCACGTCGCGTGCAGGTACGAGACATCCAGCGGCGGATCCTTGCGCATCAGCACGACGTCGAAGTCGGCAAGCCGCTTGGCCTGCCGCGCTTCGACCTGGAAGGCCTCGGCGGGCGTCAGTGCCGGCGTCACGATCGTCGGGACGGCATCGACGACGGCGTCGTTACCGACGAGACCGAGATGCTCGAGCTGACAGGTCCACACGTCCCAGCCGCGTGCCGCGGCCTCGACCATCAGTGCATACGACGTGTCCGCTTGCAGACCGAGACGCTCGAGAGGATCGAGAATGAACAGCGCGCGCACGCCCGGACTGTACTCGGTCTAGAACGACATGATCATCCCCACGCACGTGCGTCGCACCATGCGGCGAGCATATCAGTCGATCTACGACTGGGCGGGCGGCTCGCCTGCGCCCGGCGTGGCAACGGCCGGCAGCTCTTCGCCACCGACCTGGACCTTCGTCGGCAGCAGGTGCTCGAGGCCGTGCTTGCGCAGGCGGTAGTAGAGCGTGGAGCGATTGATGCCGAGCGTGCGCGCGGCACTCGCGATGTTGCCGCGCGATTTCTCGACGGCCGCGACGATCTCCTTGCGCTCGCTATCGAGCAGGCGCTCGGCGAGGCTCTTGCCTTCATCGGCCGGCGCGGCCACCGGAGCCGACGGCGCCTGGGTAGTGACGCTGGGCACCGGACCAGATTGACTCGACGGCTGCGCACGGCGACCGAAGTCGAGGTGCGACGCGTTGAGCGGCGCGCCGCGGGCGAGGATCATCGCGCGCTCGACGATGTTCTCGAGCTCGCGCACATTGCCCGGCCAGTTGTACTCGCGCAGCTTGCTGATCGCCTCGGCATTCGGCACGGAGGTCGGCACGCCCATCTGACGCGCGAACTTCGTGATGAAGTGATGGACGAGGACCTGGAGATCCTCGGGGCGGTCGCGCAGCGGGGGTAGGTTGATCGGGAAGACGTTGAGCCGGTAGTAGAGGTCCTCGCGGAACTCGCCTTCCTCGATCATCTTCTCGAGGTTTCGGTTCGTCGCGGACACGACGCGGACGTCGACCTTGATGGTCTCGTTGCCACCGACCCGCTCGAGCTCGCGCTCCTGCAGCGTACGCAGCAGCTTGATCTGGACCTCCATCGGCAGATCGCCACACTCGTCGAGGAACAGGGTGCCGCCATCGGCGAGCTCGAAACGACCACGCCGCCGCTCCATCGCGCCGGTGAAGCTGCCCTTCTCGTGACCGAACAGCTCGGACTCGAGGATGCCCGGTGCGAGCGATGCACAGTTCACACGAACGAACGGCTTCTCTTCGCGCTTGGAGTTGATGTGAATCGCGTGCGCGACGAGCTCCTTGCCGGTGCCGGTCTCGCCGCGGAGCAGGACGGTGGAGTTGGTCGGCGCGACCTGCTCGACCTTGGACAGCACCTCGCGCAGCGCCGGGCTGTCGCCGATGATGTTGCCGAAGTCGAACTCGCCGTGGAGCTGCTGGTTCAAGTACCCGGTGTACTCGGCGAGCTGCGCCTCGAGCTTCTTGTTCTCGCGCTGCAGGTGGAAGCGCTCGATCGCGTACTGCATCACGCCGCGCACTTCCTTCGCGTCCCACGGCTTCGTGATGTAGCGGTAGACCTGACCGAGGTTGATCGCCTCGACCAGCACATCGACATCGGTGAATGCGGTGAGGATGATGCCGACGGTCTCGGGCTTGCGGACGCGAACCTCGCGCAGCAGCTCGACGCCCGTCATCTTGGGCATGCGCTGATCGGTGACGACGACCGCGACGTCCTTCTCGGCCAGGATGCCGAGCGCCTCGGGACCGCTCGTCGCGGTCAGGATGTCGAACGTCTTTCGGAAATTGAACCGAAACGCGTCGAGATTGTCCTGCTCGTCGTCGACGACGAGGATCGGATAGCGCTTCACGTCCAGCGTCATGACCCGAATCAACGAGTATCACGTCGGGGCTAGGCCTGCACGGCTTCGCGACGCACCTCGAGCGCTTCTTTGGCGAGGCGCACGACCAGCGGCCCGTAGATGATGCCCCAGCCGCCAAATAGCTCGACGCCGCCGAACATCGACACCAGGACGAGAAAGCCTGGCAACTGCAGATGTCCGAAGCGCGTCAGCCATGGTCTGGCGAGGTTATCGAGCGAGCCGATCACGACTGCGCCGTAGATTGCCAGGCCGATTCCTTCGGCCATGCGACCGGTCATCGCCAGGCCGATGGAGACGGGCAGCCAGACCAGCGCCGTTCCGATGAGTGGCACGATCGAGAAGATCAGCGTCAGCAGGCCGAGCGGCAGCGCTTGGGGCACGCCGAGCACGAGAAACGCGATCGTCGCAGCGGCCGCCTGCAACACGCCCGCGCCACCGATGCCGAATGCGAGACCGCGCCCGGTTTCGACGAAGGCCTCCGAGAATCGCCGCCATGCACGCGGGCCGATCGGCAGATGGTCCTCCGCCCACACGTACCAGCGCCGCCCCTCGGTGAGCATCGCGTAGGTGCCTGCGATGAGCACGACGAGCCCGATGATGATCTGCACGGCGGAGCTGAGGATCAGCTGCACGATGCCGAGTGCCTTCTCGCCCTGCATCAGCAGCAGCTCGCCGACACTCGCTTCGGGGTTCGGGTTCTTGTCCGAGACGAGGCCCACGAGCAGCGAGTGGACCTGGTCGCTCTCCGCGAGCTGCGCGACGAACGCGACCGAGTCGATCACGAGCATCGCGACCACGGCACCGATCGGCACCAGCACCATCAGCAGCAAGACAAGCGTGATGAAGGCAGCCGCGTGGGTGCGACCGTTGAGCCCCCGGGTGAGCCGATCGTGCAGGCCGCGTGCGAATCCGCTCAGCCAGATGGCGAGCACGACCCAGCCGATGAACGGCGACAGGAGCAGACCCGCAGCGAGTACGAGGACCCAGGTCCAGGTTCGCGGGATCTCGTAGGATGTCGTGCTGGTGCGGGACGTTGCCACAGGTCGTTGAAAAGCAGCTTTCAGACCAGCTCTTGCCTACATGTAGGAAAATTGGATCCCACCGACGGAACCCTCTAGCATTTCTTGAACAATGGGTCGCTCGTCACGCTCTCGCAGGCTTCCGAAGGTCATTCCACCCCGCAAGCCGATGGCGATGACCCGCAGGGTCTCGCTGTTTCAGCGGGAAGTGCACGTGCGCCTCGCGCCCGCTGCGGTGGACCTGCTCCACAATGCGGCCCGCGTCTTGTCCGAGGGCGAGCTATCGGGGAACGCCTACGCCGGCTCGACGATGCTCACGGTCGACCTGACCCGCACGTCGACCTATGTGTCCGATCCGCCCGATGCGTCGACGGCACAACGAATTGCATTCCTATATGCGGGCGACGAGCGCTGCCGAGCGCACGCCCGCCGGATCGCGGTAATTGAAGCGGTCCGCACGGCCGGCGCCGAGCTGACCCAGCCGCATGTCGATCTCGAGAGCCGCTCGCGCGGCGCCGAAGTTCACTTGTCACTCAACGTCGAGGCGCAGAGGAGAAACCCATGATCGAGCTGTATTCGATTCGAGATGTCGCCCGGATCCTCTCGCTGCAGGAAGCCCGCTTGCGTTACTGGACGCAGGTCGGCTTCGTCGGCCCGACCGTCCGCAAGGGCGGCCGCTTCTACTACACGTTCACCGACCTCGTCGGCGTGAAGGCGGCGAAGGATCTACTCGCGGCCAACATCCCGCTGCAGAAAGCGCGCAAGGCCGTCGAGGCGCTGCGCAAGGTCTTGCCCAACGACACCCATCCGACGTCGCGTCTGCGCGTGTGCTCGGATGGAGAATCGATCGTCGCGCTCGCCGACGACGTCGCGTTCGAGCCGATCGGCGGTCAGGTCGTGATGGCATTCACCCTGCCCTCGTTCGGCCAGCACATCGCCGAGGTGCTCTCGATGCCGCGCGTCGATCCACGCGAGCCGAATGCAGACTCGTCGGCACCGCACGAGATCATCGACTCGCCGACCGAGGCCAACGGCGGCACGACTGCGTATCGCCACTTCGTCGAGGCGTGCGCGTGCGAGGACCGTGGTGACAACGAGCTCGCCGAGCACCTGTTCCGCCAGGCGATCGATCTCGAGCCGAGCATGGCGGCCGCGCTGACCAACCTCGGCAACATCGTCTATCGCCAGGGCGAAGCCGACGAGGCCCGCAAGCTCTACGAGCGCGCGCTCGACCACGATCCGAACCAGGCCGAAGCCCGCTACAACCTCGCAAACCTGCTCGAGGACATCGGCGAGATCGAGCTCGCGGTCACCGAGCTCCGCAAGGTCTGCGCCGCGGCACCCGACTTTGCCGACGCGCACTACAACCTCGGCCTCATGCTCGCGCAGCTCGGCGGCACGGCCCAGGCCAAGCAGCACCTCGAGCGCTACATCGAGCTCGACGGCGCCTCCGATTGGGCGACGCACGCGCGCAGCTATCTCGATCAGTTCGCCGCCGCGTAATTCATGGACGGCTGGGCGCTGTGGTGTCAGGCGACGGTCACGACGCTCGGAAGAGCCGTGCGTGACTCGCTCGGCGCGCAGGCCACGGTTCGCGTCGTGCCGGGCCACACCGCTCGCTCGACGCTCGTGCGCATGTGGGCGTGCGAGCCAGGCGCGCTGTTGATCGTCTCCGCGCTGCCGAACGCCGCGCTCGCAACGGACATCGCGAAGCGGCTCGGCGTCCAGACGCACTACCTCGAGCTGCGCCTGGAGGACACGGCCGTCCACGCCACGCGCTGCGAGTTGCCACATGGAAGCGACGACGATCTCGACGACACCGCGCGTGAGATCCTCGACGACTGGCACGACGGCGCGAAGAAGTATCGAAGCGAGTCTTTCGACGGGCTGGTCGAGGCGCTGCTCGATATCAAGGGCAACGTGACCGACAGCGACGCGGATCAGGAGCTTCGTTTCGAGCCCAATGTGTCGGCGCGCGTCGGTGTGCTGTTACGAGATCTCCAGAACGGCGGTCGCTGGGAGCGCGTGACGGTCGGGGGGCAAGCGGCGATCCGCGTGAGCGGCCCCAACGGCACGCACATCAGCGTGCTGTCGCCCGTCGAGGAATCCGAGTTCCTCGCCGCGCTGCCCAAATAGGCGCTACGGAGCGGCATTACAGCGTCTCGAGAAATGCGATCAGCGCGGCGCGGTCGGCAGCGGGAAGCTCGGTCCCTGCGCGGTGACCGGGGACGGTTCGCTCGGGCGCGAGCAGATCCGCGAGCGACGGCACGACCCCGTGATGCAAGTACGGTGCGCCACGTCCGACGCCGAGCAGCGTCGGCACGCGGTACTTGCCGGTCCCTCTACCCTTACC
>JBBQFU010000221.1:0-15325 GCA_038322185.1 Haliangiales bacterium | reverse complement strand
GATCAACACCTCGGCGCGGCCGCCTGCTCCGACGGGCGCGACGACGATCACGAGCTCGAAGCAGGCCCAGCGACCGCGCGGGAAGCTGTTGGTCGGTCCCTGCTGTCCCCCGGACCCGACGGTGTTGACCAGCTGGACGCGATCGAAGCTGTTGAGGTCGAACGACACCTTCTCGAACACCGGCGTGATCGCCTGCGCGACGACCACGAAGTCCGCGGACGGAGGCCCCGGCGTCAGGAACAAGCGGCCGCCGACGTGGAGCTCGCCCGTCGTCACCGCGCTCGGCAGGTCGAAGAACAGGTGCGGCATCTGCCCTGGAGCTGCGGTGACCTCGTAGCCGTCGCTGCCGTCGAATCCGGCACCGGGCGCGACTTGTGCGCCATTGATTCCAGCGCCGTCGCGACCACCGCCCTCGAAGTCGCTGCAGTAGATCTCGCCGGTGACGCGCTCGCAGAGCGGGATCCGGGGCACCGACGGCGCGTCGATCTCGGCGTCGCCAGGGGCGTCGCCAGGCGCATCGAAGCCGATCCGCCCGCAGCCGAGTAGCGCGAACGGCACCCAGCCAAGAACCCGCGACGCGGCCATGCCCTCCGCCATGATAGCGGGCTTCTACGACACGGCAGCGCGCCTCGTTTACGTTCTTTTCGCGACCGTCGCTCTGGTTGTCGGGTGCGGTCGGATCGGGTTTGACCCGACCGCGGACCTGCCCGGTCCGGGCGATCCGAGCGCGCAGCTGGCATCGATCACGCTGTGGTCAGCACCCGGAGCCGCTGGCCGCACCGCCGTCGCCCGACTTCGATCCGGGGATCGCGAGCTATGCGACCTCGGTCGGGCTCGCGATTCAGAGCGTCCACGTGTCGGCGAGCCCGCTCGATCCGACGACGACGATCACCATCGACGGCACGCCGGTGGCCGCAGCGATCCGGTCGGCGACGCTGCCGCTTGGTCTGGGCTCCACCGTGATCACCGTGATTGGGACCTCGCCCACGGGCGCGCGAGCGACCTACACGGTCGAGATCACACGCGCGGGCGCGCTGTCGGGCGACACCATTCGGCGAGAGCAAGAGCGGACGCGATGCGACCGAAGGTTGGCGGTTCGAACCGCCCTTGTCAGAAGGTACCGGCCAGCGCGAGCCCGAGCGCTTGCGTTGTCGCAAGTGGAGCGATTGAGAGCTGGCGATTGTATCGATCTGCAGCGCGCGGTGCGCTGCCGATCTCGGCGCCCATCCCGACGATGTAGCTGATGGCACCGCCGGCGACCAGGAGGATGCCGAGTCCAAATGCGGCTGTTTGCGCCGACGAGCAACTCGTACCGGGAAATCCACATGCGTCGCCGTTAGCGCTTGCTCCGGCGATCAACCCACCGGCCACGACGCCACCGGCACCGAGGAGTCGAAGGCGCAACCAGCGATTCCACGCGTCACCGGCGTACACATGGCCCAGGGTCGGACCGACAAGTACTGCGACGATCCCGCCGCCCATGAGTCCGAGCAGCGCCGAATTCTTCTTGAAGTCCGACTGTGGTTCTTCGAGAGCAGCCGCGGTGATGAGCAGACCGCCGCCGATCACCGTAGTCCCGGCCGAGAGCGCTAGCGCGATCATTGGATTCTTCTCCTTCCGCGCGATCGCCAGCGGTGGCCGCGCGAACGCCGACGCCAGCGGCGACGAAGCCGGCGAGTCGTCGTGCCCGGCCGGTGAGGGTTTCAGCACCGGCTGGGCGATGGCAACGGTGGATGCGAGCCACGACACGAGGACTGCGATGCGCTTCATTCCTATTTGTAGCGAGAGCGGACCCGGACACGGCCCTCGTTCACCGCGCACTCATCCCCTGTTCACCCGAATCTACCGCTAACCAACTCACCCGGATGCACCGACCGGATCGACCACAACCTGTGGCGCCGGCCTGTGGCGACGCGTGCGGCCAGACCTGCGCGAACGGTGCGCCTCCGGTAGCAGCGGCTGGCGCAAGCAAGGCGGGTTTGCTCGCTGCTGCGTTCAACGCGTTCTCCCGCCGCTAGTCGCGGCGACGTCGCTACTATCGCGCGTGCGCGAGATCCTCGTTGATTTCAGCGATCGCCGGGTCGGCGCGGCAAACCGACAAGGATTGACATCCACTACCGTCGATAGTAACCGCAACTCGTGACGTTCCTTGCGCGCCACCGGCTCGGGACCGCTTTGGTGGTTCTCGGAATCGCGCTGAGTGTACTGCTCGGAGCGCCAAGCGAGGCTCTCGCTCACGGTGTAGCCGAAGGCGACAAGGGCTACATCCAGGAGAGCACGGGCGTTCGCTTGATCGCGTTCGCGTACCTCGGCGCCAAGCACATGGTGACCGGATACGACCACCTGCTGTTCTTGCTCGGCGTGATCTTCTACCTGTACCGCCTCAAGGACATCGGCATCTACGTCACGTTGTTCGCGCTCGGCCACTCGTCGACGCTGCTGCTCGGTGTCCTCATCGAGGTCAGCGTGAGCTCGTACCTGGTCGATGCGATCATCGGCCTGTCCGTCGTCTATAAGGCGCTCGACAACCTCGGCGCATTCCGGCGGTGGTTCGGCGTCCAGCCGAACACGAAGGTCGCGACGCTGATCTTCGGCCTGTTTCACGGCTTCGGCCTCGCGACGAAGATCCTCGAGTTCGAAATCTCACCAGACGGGCTGATCCCGAACCTCATCGCGTTCAACGTCGGCGTCGAGATCGGGCAGCTCCTCGCGCTGAGTGCGATCCTGATCGTGATGGGCTTCTGGCGTCGCACGC
The DNA here is from genome assembly GCA_038322185.1 of Haliangiales bacterium. Taxonomy (GTDB): domain Bacteria; phylum Myxococcota_A; class Polyangia; order Haliangiales; family Haliangiaceae; genus JABFXX01. The sequence continues at coordinate 12,570 of JBBQFU010000221.1, read as the reverse complement.
ACAGCTTCGCGCGACACGCCTACGCCGCCAACGTCTGGCTGATGAGCGCAGGATTCGTGCTCATGGGCTATCAACTCGTGGGGCTCTTCATCACATGACCGAACAAGTTCCACCGTCCAGCGCCCTCCCCTCCACGCGAACGTTGCTCGGATCAACCGCGATTGCGGCAGCGGTCGCAACTGCGTTGCTCGTCACCGTCGTACTTCCTGCAGAGTACGGAGTCGATCCCACCGGCATCGGTGGCGTGCTCGGACTTACCGACATGGGACAGACCAAGCTCGCTCTCGAGAAGGAAGCAGCAGAGCGCCCCACGGCCGCTGCCGTTCCCTGTCCTCCGCCACCGCCAGCAACGGTCGCGGCCCCGGAAGTGAAAGCTCCTCCCGTCGCCGCGAAGGCGCCGAGTGACGTCACCCAGGTGACGCTGGAGCCGGGTGAGGGCAAGGAGATCAAGCTGACGATGCGCGAGGGTGCACGCGTGTCGTTCTCATGGGCGACCGACAAGGGTGTGGTGAACTACGACCTGCACAGCGACCACCCGACTACCGGCGCGTATCACGGGTACGGCAAGGGCAAGGGCTTGGCCACCCACGAGGGCGTGATCGTGGCCGCCTTCGAGGGACGACACGGCTGGTTCTGGCGCAATCGCACCGACCACGTCATCACAGTCACGCTCAAGACGGAAGGCGACTACCAGGAGATCAAAGAACTGAAGTGACGAGTCGGCCGCATCGCGTCCAGCGCAACGACAACTCAATGCGAGTGATCGTGGTGAACGTCGGGAGCGTGATCGTGCGAATGCACGACCCGGTCATGTGAATGCGGATGCGTATGCTCGCCGACCACCGGCGGGTCGTGCGTGTGATCATGATGCCCATCGTCGTGCCGGTGAGCGTGCTCGTGCTCGGCTGGATCGTGGGCGTGCTCGTGGCGGTGCTTCTCTGAGACGTGCAGGTAGACGCCGGTTCCGAAGCCCGCTGCCGCGAGAAGCGTCAGTAGTGAAGCATCACGGTCACCTAGCGCGAATGCCACCGCGGCCCCTACGAAAGGGGCCAGCGCGAACACGGAGCCTGTTCGAGCAGCTCCGATCTTCCGCTGAGCGATGAGGTAGAAGCGCAGGCTGAGGCCATACCCGGTCGCACCGCAGGCACCGAGCACGGCGATGGTCGTGACGCTCGGAAGTGCTTCGCCGCGGACGAGCGCGATCGTTGTAGTGAGTGCAGCACCGAGTGCGCCCTTCGCCGCGATCACCTGGAGTGGATCGCGTTCGGCGAGCGGGCGCGTCAGCGTGTTGTCGATCGCCCACGCGAGAGTAGCTGCAGTTACTACCAGTGCGCCGACGAGGCCCGCCTGCGAGCGAGACGACGAATCGAACACGAGCATCACGCCCGCGCCCGCCATGATCACGACGGCAAGCAGCACGCGCCGACCGAGGGGCTCGCGATAGACCAACCACGCGAGCACCACGGTCAGAACGGCCTCGAGGTTCAGGACGAGCGAGCCGGCAGTCGCCCCCGCGCGTGCGAGCCCCCAGGCGAGGCACACCGGCGCCACGGCGGCCCCCACGATCGCGACGAGAACGACGCGAGGAAGGTCTGACCGCTGCAACGGAGCACCCGCCTTGCCCCGGCCGAGCCGCATCGCGCCTGCCGCAAGAGCTGCGCCGGCATAAAGCAACGCAGCCGTCGTGAGTGGCCCAGCATCGCGGCTCGCCCATGCGATGGCCGGTGTCGTCAGACCGAACGCGACTGCCGACGCTACCGCGAGCATGACGCCCGTCGCGATCGGTGAGGGCACACGGGACTATAGCGAGCGGCGGTAGGCATCGCCATGCCGCAGAGCGATGGCCCGACGACGTGTGGCCGGAGGTGCGCGTGTTCGAGATTGCTGGCAGGACACTGTTCGGCGAGCAGCCGTCACGCTCCGTTGGGTAGGCTCCGGCTCGCCGCGGGCTTCTTGAGGAATACCGGCGTCTGGCTCACCGCAGGCTCGTGTTATGAGCCGATCACGTGAATCCGTCGCGACCACCCCGGACGACCGCACGGCGCATCGCAGGCGCGTTTGGCCTGGTGTTGCTTCTGTTCGGGCTCGCCTTGGTCGTGATGATCGTCGCGCTCCGCAACATCGGCGCAGCCGAGAACGAGGTCGCTCGCCTCGATCGCGCGAAGCACGCCGGGCACCACGCTGCGGCGATGGCGCGCGAGCAGTACATGCACCAGGCGCACACGATGCTCGCGTGGGACAACTCGCACATGGATCACTACGCCGAGACCGCGCAGGCGGCTCGGCACGCGACCGAGCACCTCGGACACGAGATCCAGGGCCGCCCGGGTGCCGAGCAAGCGAAGGAGATCACGCGCCTGATCATCGAGAGTGACCGGCTGTTCCGCGAGGAAGTCTGGCCGGCGATTCAACGCAACGACCGATCGCGGATGTCCGAGCTGCACCACATGACCGAGCATCCGGTGGAGGAGGTCGTCGAGCTCAACGAGAAGCTGAATCGGTCGCTCGAGGCCGAGAGCGAGACCGCCCGCAAGAGAGCGGAGGACATCCGCGGAACCGCGAAACTCGTCGTGCTCTTGTGCTTCGCACTCGCGATCGCTGCGGCTGCTGCGGTCGGCTACTACCTGATTCGCTCGATCTCTCGCCCGGCCGCGGCGCTGCGTGCTGGCGCTATGCGCGTCGGCGCCGGCGATCTCGACGCACGCGTTGCGCTGCCGGGCAATGACGAGCTCGCCGAGCTCGCCCGCGTGTTCGACCAGATGACCGCCGACCTGAAGCGCCACCAGACCGAGCTTCTCGAAGCGCACCGCCTGGCATCGATCGGACAGGTCGCGTCCGGTGTCGCCCACGAGATCAACAACCCGCTCGGTGTGATCCTTGGTTACGTGACGCTTCTCCGTCGTGAGCCCCAGATGGGCGATCGCGAGGACCTTCGCATTATCGAGGATGAAGTACGGCAGTCCCTGGCCATCGTCGCCGGACTCCTTGACCTCGCGCGCCCCGTGAAGCTCGATCCGACCGAGGTCGACCTGCGTGACGTGGCTCGGGAAGCCGCATCGCGTCTCGAGGAGGCGGGCCGGAGCGACGGTGTCGAGATTCGCTTCCGCGAGGCAACGATCCCGAAGGTCGTCGCAGATGAAGGGAAGATCCGGCAGATCGCACTGAACTTGCTGTCCAATGCAGTCGACGCCGCACGTGACACGGCCGCTGCGGCGCCGCTCGTGGAGGTGACGTGGTGCGAACGCGACCGTCTGGCCTGGCTCCAGATTGACGACCATGGCCCAGGCATCGCGTCCGAAGCGAAGGAACGCATCTTCGAGCCGTTCTTCACCACGCGAAGCACGGGCCACGGCCTAGGCCTCGCGATCGCGCGCAGCCTTGCTCGCGCACATGGAGGCGAGATCCATCTCGAGCCGCGACCTGGCGGCAAGGGAACACGCGCCTCGCTCTCCCTGCCGATCGACACTGCAAGCAAGCGGGCATCGACATGAAGGCACGCGTACTCGTCTGCGACGACAAGGAGAACTTCACGAAGCTCTTCCGTCGCATCCTGCCCGAGGATGGCTTCGAGGTAACGACGGCCGAGGACGGCGCGCGCGCTCTTGCTCTCGTCGCTGCTGGAGACTTCGATGTGATCGTCAGCGACATCCGCATGCCCCACGCAGATGGACTCGCCGTCCTACGGGAGGCCAAGAGTCGCGACGCCGACGTCGAGGTCGTCTTGATGACCGCGTATGCGACCGTGCCGGCTGCTGTCGACGCAATCCGCCTTGGCGCTTTCGATTATCTAGCGAAGCCGTTTGAGCCCGACGAGGCACTACTGATCGTCGAGCGCGCCCTCGAGCGACGCAGACTGCGCCAGCAGGCGCGCGACCTGCGCCGAGCCCTTGAAGGCATTCACCGCATCGACAACCTGATCGCGCGTAGCCCGTCGATGGCTGCGGTCGTCGCGCTCGTGAAGCGAGCCGCGACCAGTGAAGCGACAGTGCTCATCACGGGTGAGAGTGGCACCGGAAAGGAAGTCGTTGCGCGGGCGATTCACAACACCGGAGAACGCCGCACAGCCCGCTTCGTCGCCGTCAACTGCGGTGCAATTCCAGAGACGTTGATCGAGAGCGAGCTATTCGGCCATGCCAAGGGCAGCTTCACCGGCGCGACGAGCGAGCATCGCGGCCTCTTCGAGGAAGCCAGCGGCGGCACGATCTTCCTCGACGAAATCGCCGACCTGCCGCTCGCGATGCAGGTGAAGCTCAACCGCGTCCTCCAGGAGCGTCGCGTCCGTCGCGTCGGGGCGAGTGACGAGCTACCGGTCGACGTTCGCGTGATCGCCGCGACGAACGTCGATCTGAAGGCGCGCGTTGCCGCCGGCCAGTTTCGCGAGGACCTCTACTACCGGGTCAACGTGCTGCAGATCGAGCTGCCCGCGTTGCGCGATCGGCGCGAAGACATCCCCGCGCTCGCTGCATTCCTGCTCGAACGGCACGGAGCACGCCGCGAGGAACGTCCCGAGGGCTTCACCGAGGAGGCTCTGTCCGCGATTGTCAAATACGCGTGGCCGGGCAATGTGCGTGAGCTCGAGAACGCGATCGAGCGCGCTCTCGCCGTCACGGACGGTCCACGTATCGAGCTCGAGGCCCTGCCCAACGAGGTCGCCGCGGTTCTTCGACCCAGAGCAACCCACGGCACCGAGATGCACCTGTCGTATCGCGAGGTGGTCGACCTCGCACGTGACCGTGCGTCCCGCGAATATTTGATCACCCTCATGCGCGAGCTTGGTGGCAATGTCACGGAAGCCGCCCGCCGTGCCGGAATGGAGCGCGAGAGCATGCATCGCCTCCTCAAGAAGTACGGGGTGCGCTCCGAGGACTTCAAGGCGCGACCGTGATCGTGCGCGTCACCTGTAACACAGCTCGCTGAAGACGGTTGTCGTGGGCTCGAAGCCGAACGGAATCGTATTCCGCGATCGCTAGCGCTCGAGAATCACAGCGTGAGCAGCCGGGCCTGCCATCAGTGCTTGTGCCCACCGCCGTGTTGGTCGTGGCCTTCGTGAGCGCCACCCTTGTGCGACGCCTCGAACGCATCGGTCCATACCTTGATGAGGTCGAGCTCGTCGCCTTTGACAGCGCCCTTCTTGTCGGCCGGCATCGTCGGCTTCTTGCCGGTGAGACCTAACACCTCGCGAACCTCGTTATGCACATCCATCGCGTGGTGCCCGCCGAATGGATACGTCGTCATGTCGAAGTGCTCCCGCTTGCTCGCACTCTGCTTGCTGCCAGCTTTCGAGTGGCATTTCGCGCAGTACTTCTCGAACACCGGCTTCGCCTTCTCATAGGCAGTAGTCTCTGCGGCCAATAGGTCAGCCTTGATCATGACAGGGTCCGGTGCCGCGGGCTCGACGGGCTTCACTGGCTCGACGGGGTTCGCCGGCTCAGTGCCTGCGGGCGTCGTCGGTTCGGTCATCGGCACTGGATCGGTCGTCGCTGTGGTCGGTGTCATCGGCTTCGAAGAACCGCCGCCGCATGCACACGCCAAGCACAACGCAATGACTCTCAGATTCATCAGGTTCTGCATCAGGTCTTGATCCCATCGCGCGCGAGCTCGTCGGCGCTGGCCTTCGCGGCGACGGTTCCGGCCGGGTGCTCGTACCAGCCCGGGTCCTTGTCACCGGAGAGCTGCTTGCGAACCTTGAGGATCGTGAACATGCCGCCCATGTCGATGAGGCCGAACGGACCATCACCGCCGAGCATCGAGATGCTGTTGTCGGGCAAGTCCATCTTGTGCATGTCGCCCATGCCAGTCGCGCCCATCGTCATGTAGCCGGGCACGACGCGACTGACGCGTGCATCGAGTCCGCGCGTGTTCGCTCCGATGAGATTCGGGATCTCGTGGCCCATCTGGTTCATCACGTGATGGGTCATGTGGCAGTGCAGCGCCCAGTCGCCGAGGGCGTCAGCGACAAACTCGATCACTCGCACTTCGCCGACGGGAACAAGCACGGTATTCATCGGCAGCTGCGCGCTCTTCGGCGTCGGTCCGCCATCCGTTGCCGTGACCTTGAAGTGATACCCGTGCAGATGGATCGGGTGGTGGTCCATTGGACCGAGGTTGCCGATGCGGATCCGGACGAGGTCACCCGGCTCGGCGACGAGCGGCTCGGTGCCCGGGAACGCCTTGTGGTTGAACGTGAGGACGTTGAAGTCGCTCATCGCGAGCGGGTCGGGACGCTTCGCACCGATTGGAATCAACCACTCGTGCGCCATCAGCGAGTAGTCGCGCACCTTACGCGCCGCGGGACGCTTCGGATGGACGACGATCATGCCGACCATGCCGAGCGCGATCTGGATCATCTCGTCGAAGTGCGGGTGGTACATGAACGTCCCCGCCTCGACCATCGTGAACTCGTACTTGAACGTTTCGCCGACGGGGATCGCTTTCTGCGTGAGCCCGGCGACGCCGTCCATGCCGGCCGGAACGAGCATGCCGTGCCAGTGGACACTGGTCGCCTCGGGCAGCTTGTTCGTGACGTAGATGCGGACCTTGTCACCCTCGACGCACTCGATGAGGGGACCTGGCGTGCCGCCGTTGTAGCCCCAGGCTTCGATCACGAGGCCCGGCGCAATCTCGTGCGTCACCGACTCGGCGATGAGATGGAAGATCTTCCAGCCGTTCTTCTTCTCGAACGGCAGCGTTCGACCATTCGGCATGACAACCGGCGTGTAGTTCTCGCCCGCAACGGCACGGCCCTTCGTGAGCTTCCCGTTCCCGACGGGTGTGGACACTGAATGCGCGGCTCCCTGCGCGTTGCCGTGACCCGCGTGCGGTGATTGCGGCGCCTGCGCGGCGGCCTGCTTGGCGCGTGCGAGGATCGCTGCGCTCGCAGCGAGACCGGATCCAAGAAGTGTGCGTCGGCTGATCATGTTCAGTGTCCTTCGTTCGTCGCAGAGCGTGATGAAGTTGTGGCGGGCTCGTCGCTTCCCGATCGGGGCATCGCCCCACGTGCAAGCGCTCGTGCATCTGCTGAGGCGCGCCAGAACCGGCGCATCGCATCGATGTACTGACGGCCGGCATCGATGAGGTCGCGCCGCGACGAGAGCAGCTCGAAGGTCGATGCGTTCATCGCGTTGTACTGCTTCAGTGTTTCGTTGACGAGGCGCTGACGCTGCGGCAGTACGACATCGCGAAGGTGCCGAGCTTCCGCATATGCGCCGAGCACGCGCTGGCGAACTTCACGCGCGCGCGCTCGCAGCTCGACCGCCGTCGCGATCGCCTCGTTGCGAGATCGACGCAGCTCTGCGTTCGCGCGCGCGCGGGGCCCCTGCTGCTGGTTGAACAAAGGGATGCCGAGGCTGAGCGCAGGCCCCGCGCCCCATTCCCCACCGGCTGCGCGATCGGCGGCGACTCCGACCCCGAGCTCCGGCAACCACGAGCGCAGCCTTGCGATGCCGATGCGCCCCGCGGCAGCTTCGGCTTCGGCGCGGAGTGCGGCGATGTCGAGACTGCTCGCGATCGCGTCGCGTTCGAGGGAGTCGAGCGCCGGCATTTCCGCGGGCAAGTCCGCGAGGCGCGTCCCGATCGTCCACTTGGTTTCCGCCCCCGAGAGGCCGAGCACGTCGTTCAATGGTTCCCGGCGAGCTTCGGCCTCCACTTGCGCGCGTCCAACGTCGATGCGCGCTTGCTCGCGCTGGTCGCGCTCACGAATCAGTGCCACTTCGGCGATGTTGCCTGCAGCGAACTGTCTCTCGGCGATATCAGCCGATGCAGCAGCGGCGTCGAACGCCGTCTGCCGAAGCTCGAGCTCCTGCTGGGCGGCGATCACATCGAGATATGCACGCTCGGCGCGCGCGACGAGCTCGACGGTTGCAGCGACAGCCCGAGCCCGGGATGCCTCCAGGCCGGCCCGAGCCACGCTCCGCCGTTGAGGTAGCTGGATGAGATCGAGAATGTCCTGCGTGACATCGAGCTCGAGCTCATCGATGCCGCCACTCGAGAGCTTGGTCTCGATGTCCACTTCCAGAGGAGAGAGGACCGTCGCAGCCGCGATGTCGCTCGCTGCAATGCCGAGCTGATCGTACTGGGCCTGAAGCCGGCGATTCGTGGCGAGGGCGATGCGAACGACGCTGTCGCGATCGAGCGGCTTCTGCAGTAATGACGCAACTGCCGCAGGGACTCGCGGGTCAGCGTTCTCGTGCCACACGGCGCCGACACCGACACGCCGTTCGATCTCTCGATCCACGGGACCGAAGACGGACGTGTTCGATGGGACGCATCCGACAGCGAGAATGAGCGCGAGCACCTGCGACTTCATCAGTGGTGTCCTTCGTGTCCTTGGTGCGCGGGCGGAGGCGTTTGCTTCGGCGGTTCCGTGCCCGGCGCCGTCTTCGACGCAGGCGGCGTGTCTTGCTTACGCAGCTTTTTCGGCGCAGGTTTCTTCGGAACCGGCTGTGTCTTGGCGGGTTCCGTCTTCGCGGGCTCGCTCTTCGCCGGTTCGGTCTTCGTCGCTGCAGGGGTCCCGTGTCCTCCCTGGTGTCCGCTGTGGTCTGGCGCCGTCTGTGGCGCCGCACCGTGACTCGAGTGGTCCGTGGTCGGTGCCGGCATCGTCGTCTCGCGCGCTGGTGTCGACACGTCGGCGACTCCAGGGCGCAACGCCGCAGGCGGCCCCGCGAGCCGACCGATGGGTGCGTCAGGATTCGCGGGATGCTGCGCGCTCGTCGTCATGCCCTGCGGTGCGCATCCGACGAGCAGTGCGAAGAACAGAGCCTTCATGATGATTTCGACATCTCGCACGTACCGGCAGAGAAGTGCTGCGCGTGCATGCGGAGCTCGCCCTGAAGCTTTGCAACGTCAGCACCGTTCGCAACGAAGTTGATCTTCGCGCCGCCCTCGACATCGCTCGCCTCGGCCTTCGAATGGACACCGATCATGCCGCCGGCGTGGCCCGCGTGCTTGCTGCCGCTCATGTCATGGCCGGCGTGTCCGCCGCTCATGTCGTGACCTGCGTGACCGCCCATGTCGTGGCCGGCGTGCCCGCCACCACCCTCGTTGCCATCAGGCAGTGGCCCCATCGACCCGTGATGGTCGTTGTGCATCGAGGCCATGGTGGTCACGCGGCGGCGCAGCTCCGTGACGTCCCCCGTCGTGACGAATACGAGCGCTGCTCCCGCGGAGGCGTCCTCGACCGTCACCGACGTTCCTGGCACAGCGACGGGGCACGACGGGTCGCTTGGCTCGGCTGTCGCCGTGGCCGGGGTCGTTGCCGGCGAGCTCTTCGCCCCACCACCACAGGCGGCAATCGCGAGAGAAAGGAACAATGCCGGAAGCTTGAGAAACTGCATGATCGTTCTCCATAGCGCAAAGTACGGACCAGGACGAGGGCTCTCGCCTCGCGTAGATGGGCGGTCAGAGTCCACGAATGTGTGACTTCCGCGGTTACAGGTGATGAGACCGATCACGGCGAGCGAGCCTCAGAATGTCGCGCGACGTAGCCGCAGCGCGTTTCCGATCACGGACACCGACGACAGGCTCATCGCCAAGGCCGCGAGCATCGGCGACAGCAGCCAGCCCGTGAACGGGTAGAGGACGCCCGCCGCGATCGGGATACCGGCGACGTTGTAGACGAACGCAAAGAAGAGGTTCTGCTTGATGTTCGTCATCGTTGCGCGCGACAGAGCGCGAGCGCGTGCGATGCCGCGGAGGTCGCCTTTCACCAGCGTCACGTGCGCGCTCTCCATCGCCACGTCGGTACCCGTCCCCATCGCGATGCCGACGTCGGCGAGTGCGAGTGCGGGCGCGTCGTTGATGCCATCGCCAGCCATCGCGACCTTGCGGCCCTCCGCCTTGAAGCGACGCACGTGCTCGGCCTTCTGATCGGGGAGCACCTCAGCCACAACATCGTCGAGGCCGAGCTTCTTGGCGACCGCTTGCGCTGTCGTCTTGCTGTCGCCCGTCATCATCACGATGCGCAGGCCTTCAGCCTTCAAGGTCCGGATCGCTTCCGGGGTGCTGTCTTTGATCGGATCCGCGACGCCGACAAGTCCGGCAATCACGCCGTCGACAGAGACGAACATGACCGTCTGGCCATCGCCGCGAAGCGCTTCCGCACGCTCGACGACCGCCCCGGCATCGACGCCGTCGGCCTCCATCATGGCTCGGTTGCCAAGCGCCACGCGTTTACCATCGACGGTGCCTCGCACGCCCTTGCCGGTGACCGAGGCGAAGTCTTTCGCCTCGACGAGCGCGACACCGCGGTCCTTCGCACCGGCGACGATCGCCGCGGCCAGCGGATGTTCGCTGCCACGCTCGAGACTGCCGGCCAAGCGAAGCAGCGTCGCTTCAACCATGCCGGCGGACGGGACGACGGACACGAGCTGCGGCTTGCCCTCGGTCAATGTGCCGGTCTTGTCGACAACCAGCGTATCGACGGACCGCATGACCTCGATTGCCTCCGCATTGCGGAACAGCACGCCGATCGTCGCACCGCGACCGGTTGCGACCATGATCGACATGGGTGTCGCCAGGCCCAGCGCACACGGACACGCGATGATCAGCACCGAGACGGCATTGACGAGTGCGTGTGCCATCTTGGGCTCGATGCCCCAGATCGACCACACGGCAAACGTCACGATCGCGATCAGGATGACGGTCGGCACGAACCAGCCAGCGACCTGATCGGCCAGCTTCTGGATCGGCGCGCGACTGCGCTGTGCATCGGCAACCATCGAGACGATGCGCGAGAGCAGCGTCTCGGAACCGACCTTTTCGGCGCGGATGACGAGACCGCCCGTCCCGTTCACGGTCGCACCGATCACGCGCTCATCCGCCGTCTTCTCGACGGGAATCGGCTCGCCGGTGACCATCGATTCGTCGACCGAGGACGCCCCTTCGAGGACCACTCCGTCGACGGGAATCTTCTCGCCCGGCCGTACGCGCAGGCGATCACCGACGTGAACGTGATCGAGTGGAACGTCCGACTCGCTGCCATCGTCGGCGATGCGACGCGCGGATGTCGCTGCCATGCCGAGCAGCTTGCGAATCGCGGCCCCGGTGGAGCTCCGCGCTCGCAGCTCGAGTACTTGGCCGAGCAGGATCAGCGTCGTGATGACACCCGCGGCCTCGAAGTACGTCCCGACCGTGCCGTCGTGATTGCGGAACGCTGCGGGAAACACGTCGGGCGAGAGTGCCGCGACGAGGCTGTACCCGAACGCAACACCGACGCCGAGCCCGATCAGCGTGAACATGTTGAGGCTGCGGTTCTTCAGCGACTGCGCGAAGCGCACATAGAACGGCCACGCAGCCCACGTACAGATGGGCAGTGCGAGCGCGAGCTCGGTCCACACGCGCGTGCGTCCCGATAGGATCGTGATGCCCACCATCTCGCCCATCGCGATCGCAAACAGCGGAAGCGTGAATGCGACGGCGATCCAGAACCGTCGCGTCATGTCGACGAGCTCGGGGTCAGGGCCGGCATCGAGCGTCGGCATCTTGGGCTCGAGTGCCATGCCGCAGATCGGGCAGCTGCCGGGCGCATCCCGAACGATCTCCGGGTGCATCGGGCACGTGTATTCGACGTTGCCCGCAGGCGCCGACGTTGCCGGTGGGGGCGCGGGCGCGGGGCCAGCGGGCTTCGTGTACTGCGCGGGGTTCGCGACAAACTTGTCCTTGCACCGAGCGCTGCAAAACAGCACCTCGTCGCCGTCGTGCACGGCGCGATGCGCGGTCGTGGGCTTGACGGTCATGCCGCATACCGGGTCCTTGATGGGAGCGCCGCTAGCGGCGTGTGCCCCATGGTGGTGCCCGTGATGCTCCGTACGGGAATCTTGGTGTTGCGACATGCTCATCGGGTCCTCGCTCGCTACGACGCAGGTAGCTCCGGGCCATTACACCTGCAAGAATCAGGGGAACCAGGTGTGACCGAACTGGTCACGGTTGCTGCGCTTTTCGGCTGAGGCCGCCTGCTGAGCATGGGCGCGGAAGCCCGCGCGCTCAGAACCAGCCGATGCGACCGACAGCCGCACGTCCGGGACTACGCAGTGCGCGACGGGCGCGCACCGTTGCGATCGCAGCACCCGCGAGACAGATGGCAATCAGCATGGCTCAGTGGCCGTGATGGGGGTGAGGCTGCGCCCATCCAGAACCAGCGGCCGATTCGGCTGCCGGTGGTCCGCGTGCGATCCCTTGCCGCACGCAGCGAGCACGAGTCCAAAGAACAGCATCGCCGCGAGTGCCGCGTGCTGACGACTCGCGCGCGGAACACGAATGGCGACCATCGCGACACCGGCGGCGACGAATGCAATGATGGCCGCGCCGACGAATGCCGACGAGAAGCCGTCGTTCATGGCCGACGTCGCGTCGACACCCGACGTCATCAGCGATGACGTCTTCGACCCGGCGACGGCGACCATCGCAGCGAGGCCGATCGCCGAGCCAACCTGATACGTCGTGTTGACCAAGCCCGACGCGAGACCACCGTCTTCGGGGCGCGCGGTCGCGGTCGACGTGATCATCGCCGGGATGTAGGCGAGCGACATGCCGATCGCGCCGAGCAGCGACGGCACGAGCACATCAGCCGCGAAC
>JBBQFU010000220.1:0-15359 GCA_038322185.1 Haliangiales bacterium | reverse complement strand
CTCAGCTCTACGTGCGCTATCGGCCGTGGCGTCACCTCGAGCTCGAGCTCGCGTTTGGTGGCGGCAGCGAATTCGACATGGAGGACGGCAGCTACCGCGCCCGCGAGGTCTCCAATGTCGTGCTGTCGCTGCGCTACCGCTTCAATCCCCACCGCCGCTGGAACTGGTTCCTGATGGCTGGCATGGGCTCGCTCGCGGTCACGCGCGAAGGCGCCACGGAGGACGAGCTCGAGGCCGCATATCAGTCGACGCTTCAGTTCGGCGGTGGTGTCGAGCGCCGCTGGCGCCGCTTCGCGCTGCAGTTCGAGGTGCGTGCCGTTGGCGTTGCGGGGCACAAGATCGACGAGGTGCCGCCGGTCCGGGGCGATCAGATGTCGTTGCCGCCCACCGACAGCGATGGCGACGGCCGCGCGAACAACGGCATGGCGGGCGGCCAGTTCGTGTTCAGCGGTAACTACTACTTCTAGCGGATCGAGTCGGCGGTCGCCTGCACCGCGGCGAGCGCGACCTTGCCGTAGCGCTCGCGCGAGGACGCGTCGAACGCGTCCTCGTAGGGCAGGTGGATGAAGCCGGCGACACCGCCGCGTGGTCCCATCGCGCCGATGTCGGCGAACATGACGTTGTTGCAGATGTAGCGGCCAGGATCATCGCTGTAGCGGGGCTCCTCGCCGATCTCGACGAGCGCCGCCTCGATGTCCTCGAGCGGCAGCAGCGTGGTGCGCGTGGTCGGTGCAGCCGCATCGATCAGCGCGGCCGCCCGGATGATGCCGCGGTTGTCGGGAACGCCGCCGGAGACCTCGCCGGTATCCTGGAGATTGTAAGCAGTCTGCTCGAGCGCGATCGCGCTGCCGCCCTGGCCGAAGCTGATCACGGCGGCGGGGGCGCAGCGCTCGATGAGCTCGGTGACCTGCGCCGCGGCGCGGTCGTACTCGACGGGCATCACGACGCGCATCACCTGTGCGCCTCGCAGCTGTGCGGGATCGAGTGATGTCACCGCGACGGCCGAGACGTTGTCGTGCCAGCCATCCGCGGGGAACGGCTGAAAGCCCGTGATCAACACCTTCACGCCGTTGGGAGCACCTTCGAACTTGCAGGCGGTGGCGTCGCGGCGAAGCTGGACGCGGGCGGCGAGCGCGCCGGCACGCAGCTCGAGCTCCGAGGTCGCCTTGCGCTCCGGCGCGAGGTCACCGACGGAAACCTCGACGAGCGCGCGGTACTCGGTGGTGGTGCGCGTGGCCTTGCCCGACTGCAGGAGCGTGCTCATGCGCGCCGTGATGTCCACGCGGTCGAGCATGATCCGGTCGAGCTTCTTCGATCGCGGCATCTCGAACACGAGCCGATCGCCATCCGCGTAGATGCCGGAGCCAGGATCGCCGACGAGCCCGAACTGCTGGGGAAACACCTCGACGTAATCGACATCGACGAGCGCGCCGCGCGATGCGGAGATCTCGATCGTCACGGCGGTGCCGTCGCTCGACCACCGCAACGGCAGATCGATCCACGACGAGCTGCGCAGCTGTGCCGCGGTCAGCGTGGCAGTCGAGAGGGTGTCGCGCGCGCTGCCGAGGATCTTTGCCGTGACGATCACGCCACTCGCAGGTGCACTGCGCACGCGCAGGCGAATGCTCGCCGTGAGATCGCCCACCTGTGCGGAGCCGGGCAGCGAGCCCTCGCATGCCGAGACGAGGCGGAGCGCTCCGGAGCTCACGGTCCCTGCGGTCGCGCACAGCGACTCGGCCTGGGCCACGTGCGAGTTCAGCGGGTGACCGGCGGAGTCGAACTTGCCGTCGATGAAGTCACGAAGCAGGCCTGCGTTGGGGTCCTCGGACGCGGGCTCGCCGGGCGTCGTGCAGCCGACGAGTGCGCCGGCGGCGAGCAACCCGAGCAGGATCCGTCTCATGGCCACTGAGAACAGCAGTCCGCATGCCATCCATGGGAGCTGCCGGACCCAGCAGACTCAACGCGTTGAGCGGCAGCGACGTGGCAACTCGAGTTGCCATGGCGACTACAGATCGAGCGTGCCGCGTCCGAGCTCGATCACCGAGCCGGTCACGAAAATATGACGTTCCGCGTCGACGCGCAGGTCGAGGCGCGACGGGCGGCCGACCGCATCGCCCTGGCGCAGGGACGCCGTGATCGGGAGCGTCGCGCCGGTCGTGAGAAACCAGCCGCCGAGGTTCGCGCATGCCGAGCCCGTGGCCGGGTCCTCGATCACCGCACCGTGCTGCGTGAAGAAGAACCGCACGACGATCGTCTCGCCGTCGTAGGCCCAGAGATACGCCATCGCTTCATCGCGCGCCTCGGAGAATCCGTGCTTCGCGATCAGCTCCGGGACCGGCCGCGCGACGCGCACGAGCTCGGCATCACCGATCGGCAACACGAGCTGCTCTACGCCGGTGTTGACCCACAGCGGCTCCGCGCTCAACGCATCGTCGGGCAGCCCGACCATCTGCGCGAGCTCGGCGCGCGTCGCGTCGACCTCTCGTGTCGCGGGCTCCTGCGCGGCGCGTAGCGTCCACGCGTCGCCACTGGCAGTGACCTGAACGAGCCCCGCGTGCATCTCGAGTGTGACTTGCTCGCCGCCGCGCAGCGCGCGCACGACATGCGCGGTGCCGAGGGTTGGGTGCCCCGCGAACGGCATCTCGAAGCCGGGCGTGAAGATGCGAACCCGCGCGGTCGCGTGCGCGCTCGGCAACACGAACGTGGTCTCGGACAGGTTCATCTGCCGCGCGACCGCCTGCATCTGGTCGTCGGTCAGCCCGCGTGCGTCTTCGATCACGCACAATGGATTTCCCGACATGCGGTCGCCGTCGACGGTGAACACGTTGACGATGCGAAATCCGTAGCCCATGACCGGTGCTACCATACCGGCGTGCCTGCGACTGTCGTCGATGCGGTGAAGACACCGTATCCATGCGCGTGCAACTGCCACGAGGTGCTCTCGTACGAGGAGCGCGTCGCGGGCCTCGAGGCGCTGTATCGATTCGACGATGCGATGCGCGGCTTCGGTCAGACGGTGATCTGGGATCTCGCCGCGCCCACGCTGTGGCGCGTGCAGCAGCAGCTCGGTGCGGTGCGTTGGGTGACCGTGCGCGATGGCGCGTGCATCCACAGCCGGCTGCTCGGGTTCTGCGTGCACGAGCTCATCCACGCGATGTGCGGCGACGCGACCGCGCCGAACTGGGGGACGCCGGTGGGCCTGCCGTATGGCGTGCCCGAGTCCGTCGCCCCCGCCGACGAGGCTGCGTATCTGCATCCGTTCAACCAGCACGAGGCCCGCGCGTACGTCGGCCTCGGTGCCGTCGGCTTTCGCGTGTTCGGGATCGAGTGGACACTGCTCCCCGCGCGCGAGGTCGGCACGTACGGTTTCCCCGGTGGCAACGCGATCGTCGACGTGCCCGAGGGTTATCGCCGCGTGCCGCACTACGATCACGCGCTCCACCCGCGACGCTATCTCGCGCTCGCCAGCAAGCTCGAGGCCGAGGCGCGGGACTGGTTCACGCCGGCCAAGCTCGACGAGATCGCGGCGCGTTTCGAGGCAGCCGAGGCGATCGGTCGCGCGAGCCGCTCTCTCACCTTCCCGTCCGCAAAGGAAGTGGCTCGTCTCAAGCCGAAGCAACCTGGCCGCAACGACCTGTGCGTGTGCGGCTCGATGCGGAAATGGAAGCAGTGTCATGGCGCGGTTGCTGCGGAGTAGCTTCGTCCTCGCACTCGTCGCGTGCTCTGCACCTGCACCGCGTGTCGTCACGCCGCCACCGACGAAGCCAATCGTCTTCGCGGCGCAGCCCGATGCGGCACTCACGCAAGTCGCGAGCGACGTGCCCGCGCTACGCCTGCCGAAGACGTTCGTCGCGACCGGCTACACCGCCACGCTGACGATCGATCCGAAGAAGCCGACGTTTAATGGCCACGTAGTGCTCGCGGGCACGATCACCGAGCCGACGTCCGTGGTGTGGCTTCACGCGAAGGGGCTCGAGTTCTCGACGGTCACCGCGCCCGGTACGCCGACGCTCACCCGCCACGGCGAAGACCTGATCGCGCTACGTGTCGACACGCCGCTGCAGCCGGGGCCGTGGACCGTGACGTTCGAATACACGGGCACGCTCGACCCGGTGAACACGACCGGAGCGTTCGTGCAGAAGGTCGCGGGCGCGTCCTATGTCTACACGCAGCTCGAGGCGCTCTACGCGCGCCGCGTGTTCCCGTGCATCGACGAGCCGGACTCGAAGGTGCCGTGGCAGCTCACGCTCGAGGTTCCCAAGGGCAACCTCGCGGTCAGCAACACGCCGGTGCGACGCGAGACGGCGTCAGGCGCGATGCAGCGCTTCGAGTTCGCGAAGACCAAGCCGCTGCCGAGCTACCTCGTCGCGTTCGGGATCGGCCCGTTCGACGTCGTCGAGGCCGGCAAGACCAAGAGCGGTGTCCCCGTTCGCATCGTCACGCTGCGCGGTCGCGGGCCCGACGCTGCGTACGCGGCGGAGAGCACCGCGCGCGTGCTCGATCTGCTGGAGGCGTGGTTCGGCACGCCGTATCCGTACGAGAAGCTCGACATGCTGACGATCCCGCTGACCGTCGGGTTCGGTGCGATGGAGAACGCCGGTCTCGTCACGCACGCCGAGAACATCATCCTGTTCGACCCCAAGACGATCAGCTGGACGCAACGCAGTACGTACATCCGGATCGTGGCGCACGAGCTAGCGCATCAGTGGTTCGGCGATCTCGTGACCATGACCTGGTGGGACGATCTGTGGCTCAACGAGGGATTCGCGAACTGGCTCCAGACCAAGATCGCCGCGCAGTTCGAACCGTCGTGGCGTAGCGAGCTCGCCGCAGTGAGCGGGCGCAACGAGGTGCTCGAGATCGATAGTCTCGTCAGCGCGCGTCGCGTGCGCCAGCCAATCCACAAGGTCGAGGATATCGACGCCGCGTTCGATGGCATCACCTACAACAAGGGTGCCGCCGTGCTCGCGATGTTCGAGGGCTACGTCGGAGCCGACGTGTTCCAGCGCGGCGTGCGCGACTACGTGAAGTCTCGTGCCTACGGCAACGCGACGTCGGCCGACTTCGTCGGTGCGATCAGCGCAGCGGCCAACACCGATCTCGCGCCGGCGTTCGCGTCGTTCATCGATCAGGTCGGCGCGCCCGAGCTCGATACCAAGCTGGTATGTGACAAGGCGGGCCCGCGCATCGAGCTCGCGCAGCAGCGCTACATCGCACCGGGCTCGCCGGTGCCTGCCGCGCAGACCTGGAACACGCCCGTGTGCGCCGCGTTCGACAAGGGCGGCAAGCGGGCGACCGCGTGCACGCTGCTCACCCGATCGACGGGCACGCTCGCGCTCCCGACCAAGACCTGCCCGCGCTGGGTGGTCCCGAACCTCGACGGACGTGGGTACTACCGCGTGCGCTACACGCAGCGGCAAGCGCACGCGCTACGCGACGAGGCGTGGCCGCAGCTCACGACGGCGGAGCAGCTCGCGGTGGTCTCGGACATCCAGGCGAGCGTGCACGGGCGCCCTCTCGCGCTCGCGCTGTCGTTCGTACCCAAGCTGCTCGCGAAGCCGAACCGATTCACGGTGACCGACGCGCTCTCGGTCGCGCTCGCTGTCGATCGACGGGTCCCGGCGAATCTCGCCGACAAGTACGCGCACTACATGCGGACGACGTTTGGCACGGGCGCGACGAAGCTGGGTCTGGTGTCTTCGCCCAAGGACGCGCTCGACGATGAAGCCACGCGTCTCTCGCTCGTCAGCGCGGTCGCGTGGCACGGCCGCGATCCGGACCTCATCGCGAAGGCGATCGAGCTGATCGCGAACTGGCGCGACCTGCCGGCCTCGGTGCGTTCACTCGTGCTGCAGATTGCCGTCGACGCAGACGCCAACATCGCCTCGAAGGTCATGCGGGAAGTCCGGAGCGAGCGAGATCGCACACGGCGAGACGAGCTGTACGAGGCGCTCGCTTCACAGCGCGACCCGAAGCGCTACGAGGCGGCGCTCGAGCTGATCCTCGATCCCGCGCTCGACCCGCGGGAGTCCATCGTGATGCTGTGGGGTTCGTCGGTGGAGTCCACGCGCGCGGTCGCCGAGCGATTCCTGCGGGTCAATGAGGCGAAACTCCTCGCCCTGCTCCCGACGGAGTCGGTGACGGGGATGAGCTTTCAGTTCGCCTCCGTGCTGTCGGCCAGCTGCGACGCGGCCAAGCGCGACGAAGCGAAGGCCTACGCGCTCGCCCATTACGGCAAGCTACCCGGCGGCGAACAGATGGTCGTGCAGGTCTTCGAGGCGATGGATCAGTGCATCGCCAAGCGGGAGGTAACGGCGCCTCAGCTGCGAGGCTGGCTCGGCGGCATTCGACTTCCTCGGAAGTCGAGGTGAGAGGTTGCGGCACACCACATCCCATGGTCTCCTGACGCCGTGATCGCAGGCGACAACGCTCCTGTCGTCGCAATTTGCGGCGGCAGCTCCGATGCCTGTGTCCGCATCGCGGCGGCGCTCCCTACGACGGGGGCCTGCGTCGCGCTGTCGCATGATCCGGCGGGACTGAAAAAGGCGTTCGAGGGGCGCACGAACCGGGTCATCGAAGCAGCGACGGAGCTGTCGTCCTTGCTGGCCAACCGGATCTACGTCGTGGGACTCGAGTCCGGCGAGCGAGGTCAGCTCGATGGCTTGCTGCGCGGCCTCGCCGGCTGCACGGACGAGTGCATCGCGATCGCGGTCGATCTGCCGACCGCCGACGGTCTGCTCGGGCTGCAGCGTATTCGCGAGACGAATGGCCTCGTGATCGCATGCACCTCGACGCTCGAGACCGCGAGCGATCTGGTGCTCTCGCTCGACGAGCTGGTGGCACGGTTGCCTTCGCTGCTCGAGAACCGCAGCACTCAGACAGCACCAGGCCCCGATGCCGCGCTCGACGAGAGTGATCCGGAGACGTTCCGCGACATCCTCACGATGTTGCGGATCCGCACCGGGCATGATTTCAGCGCGTACAAGCGGGCCACCATGCGGCGGCGGATCGCGCGGCGCATGCAGGTGTGTCAGTCGTCGACGATGTCCGAGTACCATCGTTACTTGCGCGAGCGGCCGTCCGAGCTCGCCCATCTGCTTCGGGATCTGCTGATCTCGGTCACGAACTTCTTCCGCGACCGCGACGCTTTCGAGACGCTCGCCGAACATGTGATCCCGCGCATGTTCACGAACCTCGGGCATGCCGATCAGCTGCGCGTGTGGGTTGCTGGCTGCGCGACGGGCGAGGAGGCGTACTCGATTGGCATCCTGCTTCTCGAGCATGCCGCCACGCTACCGGACCAGCCCGAGCTGCAGATCTTCGCGACCGACATCGACGAGGAGGCGCTACAGGTGGCACGCACGGGCGTGTATCCCGCGTCGATCGAGACCGACGTGTCGCCCGAGCGCCTTGCTCGCTTCTTCGCGCGCGAGAACGATCAGTATCGGGTCGTGCAGGAGCAGCGCGAGATGATGTTGTTCTCGCCGCACAACCTGCTGCGTGATCCGCCGTTCTCGCGGGTCGAGCTGATCAGCTGCCGAAATCTGCTCATCTACCTCAATCGCGAGGCGCAGGAGCGCGCACTCATCACGTTCCACTTCGCACTCAAACCCGCGGGCGCTCTGTTTCTCGGAACGTCGGAGTCCGCCGAAGGAACGCAGCAATTCTCGCCGGTCCACGCCAAGGCGCGGATCTTCGAGCGGCGCAGCGGGCCCACGGCGGCACCGACCGAGAGCATGCTCGGCCATACCCGCTGGCGTCCGTTCCACCGCCAGATCGCGCCGATCTCTTCGGAGGATCGAACGCCACCATCGTTCGGCGAGCTGCATCACCGAGTTGTCGAACAGTACGCCCCACCGAGCGTGCTCGTGAACGAAGAGCTCGAGGTCGTGCACATCAGCGAGAACGCCGGGCGCTTCTTCGCGGTCCAGGGCGGCGAACCGACGCGCCAGCTCTTGCGGCTCGGTGCATCCTGCGTTGCGGTTCGAGCTGCGCGGTGCCATCTACGCGGCGCGCCAGCCCGAGCGCGGGCGCGACACGCGCGTGGTGAAGTTCGGAGGGCGGGCAGACCCGCGTCGTCGAGCTCCGCGTCCGGGCGGTTGACGTCCCGACGGTTCCGACGGGGACGATGCTCGTGATGTTCGACGAGCTGGATGCTCAGGTGCTCAACATCCTTGCCGCAGCCGATCCGCAGATCGAACCGGTGGTTCGCGAGATCGAAGATGAGCTACATCGCACGCGCGACCAGCTGCGCACCACGGTCGAGCAGTACGAGACCTCGCTCGAAGAGCGCGAGCTCGACGCAGCCGCACTCGTTGCCTCGACCGTGCCGCCGTGAAGGGGTGGGGACGGGAGCGGAGTTCGTTGTCGAGCTGCCGCTACGAAAGGACCGTGATGCGAATTCTGATCGTCGATGACTATCCGGGCGCGGCCGAGAGCACGCTGCTGTTACTCGAGCTCCTCGGCCACGAGTGCAAGACCGCGCTGGACGGTCAGAGTGCGCTCGCTGCCTTCGCAAGCTTTGATGCGGAGATCGTGATCCTCGACATCGGGCTGCCCGCTCTCAGCGGCTACGAAGTCGCACGCGAGATGCGCGCGCGCCCCGGTGCCAAGCGGGTGTTCATCGCTGCGCTCACCGGCTGGAGCGCGGCCGAAGATCGGATCAGGTCGATGGCAGCCGGCATCGACATGCACGTCCAGAAGCCACCGACGCGAGCCATTCTCGAGAAGATCGTCAGCACCGCTACAGGCGCGAGCTAGTCGCGTCGGGCCAGGTCGAGCAAGAACTTTCGAGCGGTCTCGGCCTGGTCGCGAGTTTCGCGTGCCCGCGTCTCGAACTCGAGGGCACCGGCCGAACCGCGACTGTGCGCATCGTGGGCGAGTGCGTCGAATGTCGAGGCGCGTTCGTAGAGCGCCCGCACAGCGTTCCACAGCGACGCCTCGACTTGCTCCTCGTTGTGCGAGAGCAGCTCGCGCGCGGTGATGACGTGTCCGAGGTAGCAGCGGAATCGCGGTGCGCCGGGACTTCCCACGGACCACAGCGAGCCCCGCATTCCGGACAATTGGTGGCGATCCGGGCACCGAGCCCATCCAGCTCGTTTGGCGTACCGACCTTCGTATCGAGGTCGTGCTCGAGCACGACGTGCGCGGGGGCTGGCCGAATGACCGGTGACTCGGCACTCATCTCGGCGATCGCGCTGCCGATGCGGTCGATCGCGAGCAGGGCATCGGGCGTCAGCGCGGCCAGCGCGCTTTCGGGGAGCTCGGGGAACGCCGCATCGCTCGGGTCCTGCACGATCACGCGACCACCGGCCTCCTGGATCGCGACCGCCCCGGCGACGCCATCGTCCATCATGCCGGTCAGCAGGACCGCGATCGACCTTCCGCCGTGGAACACCGCGGCGGAGCGAAACAACCGATCGATCGACGGCCGCGCGTAGTTCTCGCGCGGTCCCTGCGCGAGCCTCACGTGATGATCGGTGAACGTGAGGTGAAGATCGGGCGGAGCGACGTAGATGCGGTTGGGCCGGACCCGTTCGCCTTGTTCGGCCCACCCGACGGCAATCGGGGTCGCGCGACTGAGAATCGACACCAGCTGCGGATTGGGCGTGCGAGCGATGTGCTGACAGATGAAGACGGAGGCTGGAAGATCGGCTGGAAGAGAGCGCAGCAGTCTCGGTAGCGCCTGAATGCCACCAGCCGACGAGCCGATGACGATGATGTCTCGTCCAGCCGGTCTGTTTCCTGACATGCCTCAGTGGTGCTGCAACGACCGTGACATCGCAGCTACGAATCCGGCCGACGGGCGCCGGAGTCCAAGCTCGAGACGATCTGTTCGAGCTCGTTCAGATCGATCGGCTTCACGAGGTGATCGACAAAGCCCAGCTCCGCAGAACGCTCTTTATCTGCAGCCTGATCGCGAGCCGTGACCGCGACAATGGGGAGATCCGCGGACGCGATCCGGAGTCGCTTCGCGAGCTCCCAGCCATCCATCACGGGTAGACCGAGATCCAGGAGCGCGACATCAGGTTTGAATGTGCGCGCCAGGTTGAGCGCGATGGGCGCGTTGTGCGCAAGGGCAACTTCGTAGCCCAGCTGCTCGAGCGCACGCTTGAGGGCACGCGCTGCGTCGTCGTTATCCTCGACGAGCAGCAGCCGTTGCGCGTTCTTGGGAACGCCGTCGACGGTCGACGCAGAACCCGCGGGAAAGTCGAAGGTGCACCGCGTGCCCTTCCCCTCGCCACCGCTCGTGATCTCGATCGTGCCGCGATGCAGCGCCACGATGTTACGCGCGATCGACAGACCGAGCCCGAGCCCACCCGCCGGGCGGTCACCCTGGAACGCCTCGAACACACCCGCGAGCCGTTCGGCGGCGATGCCGACGCCGACGTCTGCAATCCGCAGCTGCAGCCGGTCTTCAACGCGAGCCGCGTGAATCACGACATCTTGGTTGGCCGCGCTGTGCTGCGCTGCATTGACAAGAACATTCGCGATCGCGCGTGCGAGCCGCTCGAGATCCGCTTCGATCTTGAAACCAACACGCGGAACACTCACGAGCATCCGCACGTTTCGTTGATCAAAGATGGGTGTCGCGATCTCCACCGCTCGGTCGATCATGTTGGCCAGCTCGGTGGTCGCAAGTTGCAACGTGATCGTCTGGCGAGACAGCCGCGAGCTCTCGACCAGGTCGTCGACGAGTGACGACAGGTGGCGCAGCGCGCGATTCATGAGCTCGAGATCCGGGCTCGGGCTCCGCAGCATCAGCGCTTGCGCCATCGTCGATGCGGTCGAGAGCGGATTGCGCAGCTCGTGACCGATCGTCGCCAGGAAGTCGTCCTTCGCGCGCTTCGCCTTGGTCGACTCCTCACCGCGAATTCGTGCCAGCGCGAGCTGATGACGGACGCGTGCGCGCAGCTCTGCCGAAGTGATCGGCTTGACGAGGTAGTCGTCTGCGCCCGCCTCGGCGCCGGCGGTGCGGTCGGTGGCATCGCCGAAGCCGGTCAACATGATCACGGGCAGGCTCGCTGTCGTCGGATCTCGACGGAGCGCTCTCACCAGCTCGAGTCCGTCGCCGTCGGGCATGCGCAGGTCTGAGATGATGAGGTCGGGACGATCGGCCTGGATGCACTGGAGTGCGGCACGCCCGCCATCCGCTTCGCGCACTGTCCAGTCCTCCGCGAGGGCGCCACCCACGAACAAGCGCATGACCGGATCGTCGTCGACCACGAGGATCGTCGCCGGGTCCTTCGCTTGAGGAGGGTTGAGCGCTTCCTCGTCCAGCGCGAGCGGACAGCCGGCGATCGCGACCACCGCATCACCCTCGATGATCGGCGTCAGGACCATCTCGGGCGTGTGGACGACGCAGCGTTCGCAGCGCGCTCGATCGAGGTCGGCCCGGATCGTGCGCCAGCGCGCACCGAGAGTCTCCGGAACGGTCCCCAGTGCCACGGGGTGATCCGCAGCAAGGAGCCTGATCGCAGCGTCATTGTAAATTAGCGCCAGTTCCGGACCGCACCAGACGAACATGGGTGCAGCGGATGCCAGACACATCGTCACCGCCGCTCGAGTGCTCACGCTGGCATCGCTCAAGATCGTCGACGAGCGAATCCGTGTGGCCATCTCACCGTCGGGAATGATCAGCTCTCCGTGTAGTGGCATCGCGAGTACA
The DNA here is from genome assembly GCA_038322185.1 of Haliangiales bacterium. Taxonomy (GTDB): domain Bacteria; phylum Myxococcota_A; class Polyangia; order Haliangiales; family Haliangiaceae; genus JABFXX01. The sequence continues at coordinate 3,691 of JBBQFU010000220.1, read as the reverse complement.
CGAGACCATGGTACGAGCTGATCAGCAATCAGATCACCGTTAGAGCCATGCTTGTAATTATCCATTCAGGACAGACCGGCGTCGAACGCGGTGCTCATCGCGCGGCGCTTGCACTTGGCGTTGGTATCGCTGGCTTCATGCCGCTGGACAAGCGTGATGAGCTGGGCCCGGTTCCACCTGACGTCGCGGATCAACTGACTCCGTGTTTCGATCGTGGTCCACGGCCCGCGGTGCGTGCGAACGTGGCGCTCGCATCGGGTGCGATCGTGGTGGTGCCCGACGCGCAGACCGCCGACAAGTTCACAGCGATCGGCGCCGTGATCCAGGCAGTTCGTGCCGCCGGCATTCCGTATCTGGCGTGCGATCCGCTCACGAACCTCGAGGACATCACCCGCTGGGTGCACCAGCTGCCCGAGACATCTGGATCGACCCGCGTGCTCGTCACCGGTCCGCGCGGCACCCGATGGCCGCAAGGTGAGACGCTCGCGCGCCGGATCGTCGGCGCCATGACGATCTCCTGATACTCGCTCGCGAAACGGCGCATGTAACCGGCGCCCGCGCGCGGTGCACTGTGTTCTCAGACATCGACGCCGGCTGCCATCGCCGCGTCGTGGAGGACCGCTATGCCACGCCTGGCTCTCGCTACTGGTGCGCTCGCAGCTCTGTCATCAACGGCCGCCGCTCAGTCGATCGCACTCGACGAGTTTCGACCCGCCATCGACGCGCGCGGCTACATGACCGTCAATGGATCGCAGACGCTCGGTCACGGCGAGATGTCGTTCGGGCTTGGCTCGCTCGAGTGGGGACACAAGCTCCTCTCGAACGACGACGATATGGTGTCGGCCACCCTCGTCGGTGCGCTCGGCCTGCGGCTCGGCGGCGTTCCACTCCAGGTCGGCGTCGCGCTGCCATTCTCGATCATCGATGGCGCGGCAAGCGGGCAGGGCGTCGGCGACCTCGCGCTTCATCTCAAGACTCGCCTGGCGCGTATCGGCCGCGTTGGCGTTGGCGCGATCGCGAGCGTGTACGTACCGACAAGCGCCACCCGGGACCCGTTCCTCGGCGAAGCGGCGACAACGCCGCAGCTGATGGGCGTCGCTGACGCGGCGCTGGGTCGTGTGCGCTTCGCGATCAACGCCGGCATCCGCATCCGGCGCGAGACCACGTTCATGGACATGACGATGGCGAGCACGCTGCCGATGGGTGTCGGGTTCGCCTATGCACTCGCGCCCGAGCGCGTCGAGCTACTCGGTGAAGTGTTCGGCTCGGTGCCGCTCGGCGCTTCGCGCGGCTATCAGTCGCTCGAGGCGCTCGCCGGCATCAAGGTCTACCTCGCCAAGAATTCGTACATGACGATCGGTGCGGGGCGCGGCCTGATGACCGAGCAGGCGGGCAACCCGGACTTCCGCGGTCTCATCGGTATCGTGTTCGAGCCCAAGCCGGCGCAGCGTGCCGCCGGCCACGTACCCGACGAGCGTGTGGCGTATGTCCCGCCTGTCGACAAGACCGATGACGGCCTCGGCGATCGCGACAACGACGGCATCTTCGATCGCGACGACAAGTGCCCCGACGTGATGGAGGACTACGACGGCGTCGACGATACCGACGGTTGCCCCGAGGACGAGGACACACCGCGCGACCTCGTGATCGAGAAGGACGCAGAGCTGGTGATCCTGCGACCGATCGAGTTCGAATTCGATAGCGCCGTCCTGCGGCCCAGCGCGTCTCCGATTCTCGATGCGGTCGCCAAGGCGCTGACCGACAACCCGGAGATCCAGCTTGTCGAGGTCCAAGGTCACACCGACGAGCAGGGCCCCGATGCGTACAACCTCGATCTCTCGAATCGTCGTGCTGCCACGGTGCGGCGCTATCTGGTCGACAGCGGCATCGCGGCGACGCGTCTAACGTCGAAGGGTTACGGCGAGACAGACCCGGTCGATCCGGGTCACACGCAGGCGGCCTATTCGATCAATCGCCGCGTCGCGTTCATCATCCGGCAGCGCTAGTTACTCGAGCGTGCCGAGCATCATGACGTAGCCGTCATCCGAGGTGACGGACATGTCCTTCATCAGCAGGCCGCCGGGCATCGCCGGCAGCGGGATGGCGCCGAGCAGCGCGCTGACCGAGAGGATCTGGCTCTTCAAGCCCAGCTCGACGGCCGCGCCGAGGTCGGCATCGGTGAGCATGGTCAGGTTCGGAATCTCGTCGAGCGCGTTCGCGTGAATCGTCGGCTCGCCGAGCTCGATGGCGACACCGAAGCCGCCGTTCGACGGGGTGATCTTGAGGTCGACCGTCGCGTTGATGGCGGCCTTCGCGACCGGCGAGCCAGCTTGCGTGAACGTCGAGATCATGTCGGGGAGTACGAGGCGCATCATGCCGTTGCTCGGGTCCGCGCTGATCATCGGGGGCGAGGTCATCGAGATGGTGGTCGAGTCGAACGAGCCACCGTGCTGCGGCATGACGATGTTCAGCAGGCCGGCCTGGACGACCTGCGAGAGAACCGAGTTCGCGAGGTCGTCGGCGAGGCCGAGCTGGATGCCGTTGCCCGCGTCCATGGAGGGGAAACCGTTGTCGGTGAAGATGAAGCCCTTGCCCGACTCGGCGCCGCCGAGGAGCATCTTCATGTCGAGAGTGATGAGGCCGCCCTCGGCGTCGAACGAGATGTCCGACGGCGCGACCTGGACCGTGATCGTCTTGCCGAGCGCCATGATCTGCTTGGGGCCACCAAGGCCGCCGAGCGCCTTGTTCATCATCGGCGCCATCGCCATCTTCGCGGCCATCGGGGCGAGCGACTGGATCACGCTGTCGAGCGGGATCATGTCGAGCACTGCACCGGGGACGCCCGATGCCGTGATGTTGAGGCCGGTGAGCTGGACCGTCTCGTTCGCGAGGTCGGTCTTGAAGCCGTTCATACCGTCGGGCTCGACGAGCAGCGTGCCTTTGACGGTGACGCTGGTCGCCTGGATGCGCGTGGTGTTGTTGCCGTCGAGGCAGGCAACCGCGTAGCGCATGCTGCCAGGGACGTCGACGTTCTCGAGCTTCGCGGAGAACGACAGGCCGCCGTTGACCGGCACCATCGTGATCGTCGCGTTGCTCATCTTGAAGTCGTTGATGTTGAGCTGGGCGAACAGGCAGTCGGGGCCGTTCGCATCACCCGCGCGATAGACCGGGTTCATGGGCGCGAGCATGGTCTTGAAGTCCATGCCCTTGATCATCGTGCCGGCGGCACCGGCGATCTTCGCGAAGGCGTTCTTCGACATCGCCATCGTGATGGCGTTCTCGATGTTCGAGCCCGGCGCGCGAAGCTGACCGGCTTCGATCGAGCGCGTGTCCGAGGCCTTGCCACCCTTCTCGTCGAGGGCTTCCGTGGTGATGAGCGTTGCGCCCGGCGTCACCGTGATGGTCGCCTGGAACGCGCCGTCGGCACCGACGACCGCCTTCACGTTGTTGACCATGACGCTCTTGATCGGCGAGCCCGTCAGCTCGTTCGAGCTGACCGTGCCCTGCACGACCACCTGGCCCGCTCCCTCCTGGATGGTGCTGCGCACAGGCGAGGTCACCTTGAGCACTGGCGGGTCGGCGAGCTGACCTACTTCGTCAGAGCACGCGGAGGCCAGAAGGGCGGTGACGCTGGTCGCGAGAAGAAGGAGGTTGCGCATGGCTGACGTCCCATTCAGCAAGGCCTACGCCA
>JBBQFU010000219.1:0-15465 GCA_038322185.1 Haliangiales bacterium | reverse complement strand
GGTTCGCGAGCGGCGTGAACGCACCGAGCGCGCGCAGCATGAGTACCTCGCTCTGACCGGCGAGCATGACCTTGGACAGCGCAGGCGGCGGGATCGCCGTGGTCGGCATCGCGAGGAACGGCGTGTGAGCGAGCACGCGTGCGGTGCTCTCGCGCAGGCGCTGGCGCTGCGCCTGCAGCCGCGCGAAGTCGAGCTCGCCGAATGCGCGGCCGAGCCTGAGGCTGCGACGACCTGCGGCCGTGCGGGTGCGTCCCGCGTAGGGCCCGGTCGACAGCTCGTACGCGCCGGTCATCCCGCCGAGGAACGTGACGTTCTCGAAGTTCGGGACCACGACGCGCTCGGGCTCGATGCCGAGCGCCGCGAGCATGCGACGAAATGCGAGCCACACCGGCCGCGCGACGCGCAGCGAGCCGCCGATGATCGGTACGCCCACGCGCGAGGGAACCATGGCATCCAGTGCGACCACCGGCTCGCCGGCCATCACCTGCCACAGCGCGGCGCAGTCCGCGGCCGTGCGCGTGATCGGCCCGACGGCGTCGAGCGAGCGCACCGGGCTGCGAATCCCATCGCGTGGCACGCGCTCGCGACTCGGTTTGAGCCCGATGAGGCCGTTGAACGCGGCGGGGATGCGGATGCTGCCGAGCCCGTCGCCACCGACGCCATAGCGTGCGAGGCCCGACGCGACGGCGACCGCGGTGCCGGTGCTCGATCCGCCCGGTACGTAGCCCGGCGCGCGGGGATTGCCGGGCATCGGATACGGCATCAGCGTGCCGAGACCATCAATGCCGAGCTCGGTCATCTTCGCCTTGCCGATGATGCGTCCCCCCGCTGCGGCGATCCGCGTGACCAGCGTGGCGTCCTTGTCGGCGGGCTCGCCGACCTCGGGCAGCCCGACGCGCGTGGCGAGGCCCTTCACGTCGATCTGGTCCTTGACCACGACATCGCCGTCGAGCACGCCAGGCGTGAACGGCCGCGGCTCACAAACCTCGACGAGCGGGCTCGTGTCGGCGGCGTCGGCGCCGTGCTCGGGGTGACGTGCGGCGAACCGGTGGGCCGCGAAGACCGGGACCGGTGCGCGAGCGATCAGGGACAGGGCACGACCGAATAGCGACATGACGCCTAGATCCTACGCTGTCAGTCGCCCGCGAGGGCGCGCTGAACGAGGTCGCCTGGCACCGTGACGCGAGGCAGCTTCGCGAAGCCGCGGCCGAACCACGAGCGCGGGTCCTTCTCGAACCCGAGACCGTGCATGTAGTTGTAGAGCGCCTTGTTGAGGCCGCCCGTGAGCGCGTCGTGATCGCAGCCGGTCGGATCGTCGAACGCGACCTCGTTCTTCGCGAACGTGTGCGCCGTCGGCTTGCGCAGCGTGATGCCGTAGAGCGCCGGCGTCTGGCCGATCGGACTGTGCGTGGTCGCGGCGAAGCGGTGCCAGAAGCCGGAGTGGATGCAGCCGGCCTCGAATAGCTGGCGCACGCGCTCGAGCGAGTCGATCGTCTCCTGCGCGGTCTGCGTCGGGAAGCCATACATCAGGTACGCGTGGACCATCACGCCGGCATCTCCGAAGGCACGGGTGACGCGCGCGACCTGCTCGACGGTGACGCCCTTGTTCATGAGCTCGAGCAGGCGGTCGGACGCGACCTCGAGCCCGCCACTGATCGCGACGCAGCCCGAGCGCGCGAGCAGCGTGCACAGCTCGGTGTCGAACGACTTCTCGAAGCGGACGTTGCCCCACCACGTGATCATCACCTTGCGGCGGAGCAGCTCCTCGGCGAGTGAGCGGAGCGCGGCCGGTGGTGCGGCCTCGTCGACGAAGTGAAAGCCGGTCTGCCCGGTCTCCGCGATCATCGCCTCGATGCGATCGACGAGCAGCTCCGCCGGGGCGCGGTCGTAGCGCGCGATGTAGTCGAGGGTGACGTCGCAGAACGCGCACTGCTTCCAGTAGCACCCGCGCGCGATCGTGAGCTTGTTCCACCGGCCGTCAGACCACAGCCGATGCATCGGGTTGAGCATCTCGAACAGCGACAGGTAGCGATCGAGCGGCAGTCCGGCATAGCTCGGCGTGCCGGCGTCGCGCAGCGTGATGTCCTGTAGCGTGTCGGTCGTCGCATAGGTCACCACGCCGTCGCGTCGCACGAACGTGCGCAACAGCGGCTTGGTCGCGTCGCGCAGGTGATCGATCAAAGCGAGTGTCGGTGCCTCGCCGTCATCGACGGTGATGAAGTCGATGTAGTCGAACACTCGCGGATCGGTGAGCTCGCGCAGCTCGGTGTTGACGTAGCCGCCGCCGAGCACGGTGCGGGTGGCCGGTGCGAGCTGCTTCACGCGGCGTGCGATACGAAACGCGCCATAGACGTTGCCGGGGAACGGCGCGGTGAGGCCGACGATGTCGGGGCGATGGCGCGCGACGAGGTCGGCGGTCACCTCGTCGAGCATCGTGTCGATCAGCGTGGCGGGACCTTCAAGCGCGCCGGCGAGCGCGTCGAACGTGGGGGCGACCGCGGCGAGCCGCTCGCCGTAGCGAGACAGCGCGAACTCGGGGTGGACGCCGTCGCGGATCACGTCGGCGAGGTCGTCGATGTAGAGGCTCGCGAGGTGCTTCGCGCGGTCGGCGACGCCGAGCTGACCGAAGGCCCAGCCGAGCGGATCATCGTCCTCGGCGCCGGGCCCGGCATCGATCGCGTTGAACCGCGGCCCCTCGGGCAGCAGCTCGCGGCCCACGATGCGGAGCGCGAGGCCGGGGTCGCGGCCCTGCAGGAAGCGCACGACGGCATCGACCGTGTCGACATACTCGGCGCCATGCTCGACGAATGCGGCGAGCTCGGGGATTGCCTTGCGCGCGATCTCGTCGGCCACGCGCTGGATGCCGGCGCGGCTGAATACGCGCAGGAACAATTCGATCGCGGCGTCGGCCTGGGCGAGCTCGAGGCCGAGCCGCTCCTGGTGCTGGCGCAGAAATCCCGTGAGATAGGCTGTCGCCGGGTAGGGCGTGTTCAGCTGGGTCATCGGGGGAGTGACGAGGAGCAGGCGCAAGCCCTCGCAAGGTAGCGCAACCTGCGTCCCGCTGCGGTAGGTTCCAGCGGTGCGGCTCAACAAGTATCTGAGCGAGAGCGGTGCGTGCTCGCGCCGCGAGGCCGACACCTATATCGAGGAGGGCCGGGTCACGATCAACGGCGAGGTCGCGACGCTCGGAACCCAGGTCAACGAGGGCGACGAGGTCAAGCTCGACGGCGATCGCGTAGGACAAGCTCGCAAGAAGACCCGTCCGGTCTACATCGCGCTCAACAAGCCAGTCGGCATCACGTGCACGACCGAGCGGCACGTCGCAGGCAACATCGTCGACTTCGTCGATCATCCCGAGCGCGTGTTTCCGATCGGTCGGCTCGACAAGGACTCGCAGGGGCTGATCCTGCTCACCAACGACGGCGACATCGTCAACGAGGTGCTGCGCGCCGAGCACAAGCACGAGAAGGAATATGTCGTGGCTGTCGATCACGCGATCACGCCCGAGTTCCTCGACACGATGGCGGGCGGCGTGCGGCTCTCCGATGCGACGACCAGGCCGTGCAAGGTGGAGCGGCTCGGCGCCAAGGTCTTCAAGATCATCCTGACCCAGGGCCTCAACCGGCAGATTCGCCGGATGTGCGAGGCGCTCGGCTATACCGTCGAGGGGCTCGAGCGCGTGCGCATCATGCACATCAAGCTCGGCCAGCTGCCGATGGGGCGCTGGCGCAATCTCTCGGAGCCCGAGGTCGCCGCGCTGTTGCCGCATGCTCCGCAGCAGGGCGCGCCGCGGCCTCCGCAGCAGGGTGGACCGCCTCGATCGCAGGGTCCCAAGCCGGGCGGTCCTCGCGGCGCGAAGCCGCATGCACCGGCGCGGCATCACGGTCCACCGTCGCGTGGTCGACAGGGTGGCCCGCGTCGCGGGCGCGGCTGAGCTGTCGGTTCGCCGACGAGTCGTTCGGGCGGGTTGTGCCGCGGTTTGGGCGTGCCGACATTTGGCCTTCAGAAAGGACCATGTCCATGTCCCAGACCCTTCCTGTCATCCCGCTGCGCAGTACGGTGCTGTTCCCCGGCGTCACCCTCCCCATCGCGGCAGGCCGCGCGGAGACCCTCAAGGCGATCGAAGCCGCGCGCCGCGATCCCAGCCATCGAGTGCTCGCGGTTGCCCAGCGAGGTGACGGCGAGGAGATCGATCCCAATGGCCTGTACACCGTCGGTGTGATCGCGACGGTAGGTCAGATCCAGCGCGGCCAGGGCGCGGTGCGCCTCGTGCTCGAAGGTGAGCGCCGCGCGATCATCACGCAGATCTCGATGCGCGATGGCTACCTCGTCGCGACCGTGAGCGATGCGGCGGACCTGCCGGCGCTCGATGCAAAGGATCCGGCATTCGTGGCGCTGCTGCGCGAGGTCCGTGACCGCGCCGCCGAGCTCGGCACCAAGCGCGGTGTCCCCGCCGAGTCGATCGAGCAGATGCTGCAACAGGTGACCGAGCCGGGCCAGCTCGCCGACCTCGTCGCGGGTTATCTCGACGTGTCGGTCGCCGAGCGCCAATCGATCCTCGAGGCGCTCGCCGTCGAGGATCGCTTGCGTGTGCTGCTGATCCAGCTGCAACGCCAGCTCAATGTCCTTGCCGCACAGCAGGACATCCAGTCCGCCGTGAAGGAGGAGATCGGTGGTCGCCAGCGCGAGGCCTACCTGCGCGAGCAGAAGCGCGCGATCGAGAAGGAGCTCGGCGAGGGCGACGAGTCCGGCGATGAGAGCATGAAGGAGCTCAAGGCCAAGCTCGATGCGCTGCCGCTGCCCACCGATGCACGCAAGGAGGTCGATCGCGAGTGGTCGCGCCTGTCGCGCATCGGCCGCGAGTCGATGGAGTCGCAGGTGATCCGCACCTACCTCGAAACCATCAGCGAGCTGCCGTGGGGCACCCGCTCCGAGGAGAGCCTCGATGTCGCCGCCGCCGCGAAGATCCTCGACGAGGATCACTTCGGGCTCGGCGAGGTGAAGGACCGCGTGCTCGAGTTCCTCTCGGTCTATCAGCTATCGAAGCGCAAGGACAACAAGGGCCGCATCCTGCTGTTCACCGGGCCGCCCGGTGTTGGCAAGACGTCGATCGCGAAGTCGATCGCGCGCTCGATGGGACGCAAGTACGTGCGCATCTCGCTCGGTGGTGCGCGTGACGAGGCGGACATCCGCGGGCACCGCCGCACCTATATCGGCGCGCTGCCGGGTCGCATCATCTCGGGTATGAAGCAGGCCGGCAGCAAGAACCCGGTGTTCCTGCTCGACGAGGTCGACAAGCTCGGCAACAGCCACCACGGCGATCCGGCGGCGGCGCTGCTCGAAGTTCTCGATCCTGCGCAGAACGACTCGTTCACCGATCACTACCTTGGTGTGCCGTTCGATCTGTCCGAGGTCATGTTCATCGCAACCGCGAACTTCGTGCAGAACATCCCGGGGCCGCTGCTCGATCGCATGGAGATCGTCGAGTTCGCCGGCTACACCGAGCGCGAGAAGCTCGCGATCGCGAAGAGCTACCTGGTGAAGCGGCAGCTCGTCGACAACGGGCTCACACCCGAGCAGCTCGAGCTCACCGACGGTGCGCTGCGTGACGTGATCACGAGCTACACGCGTGAGGCCGGCGTGCGCCAGCTCGAGCGTGAGCTCGGCCGGCTCGCTCGCAAGGTCGCGCGAAAAGTCGCCGCGAAGGAGATCGAGCGCGCGACGCTCGATCAACCCGACGTACGCCCATTGCTCGGGCGGCCGCGCGTGCATCCCGAGAAGGCAGCGCGCGAGGATCAAGTCGGCATCGCGACGGGCATGTATTACACGCCGGCTGGTGGCGACATCATGTTCGTCGAGGTCGCATCGATGCGCGGCAAGGGCTCGCTGATCCTTACCGGTCAGCTCGGTGACGTGATGAAGGAGTCGGCGCAGGCCGCGTGGACCTTCGCCCGCGCGAATGCTGATCTGCTGTCGATCGACGACCGCACGTTCGAGCGTGACGTGCACGTCCACGTACCGGCGGGCGCGATTCCCAAGGACGGTCCGTCGGCGGGCATCGCGATGGCGACGGCGGTCGTGTCTGCCCTGTCGGGGCGTGCAGCCCGGCACGATGTCGCGATGACGGGCGAGATCACGCTGTCGGGTCGCGTGCTGCCGATCGGCGGGCTCAAGGAGAAGGTCCTCGGCGCCGTGCGCGCCGGGATCACGCACATCGTGATCCCCCGCGATAACGAGGCCGACCTCGATGACCTGCCCGCGGACCTCAAGGAAAAGCTGACGGTCCACGCCGTAGACACGCTCGGCGAAGCACTCGCGATCACGTTGCGCGACACGACCTTGCGCAACGGACGCCTGTTCTTCGGCGAGCCCCTGGGGACCACACCGAGTCAGCTCGCGCACTGACCGTGTGCGATGTGGGCGTACCTGTGTCCCACCAGCGACGTAACCGCTTCGCTTTGCACATGTGCCCCAACCTCGTAGGATGGAGGCGTGGTGGCCGTCCTCCCCTCCGCAGCTTCGCCGCGTCCGAGGGGGATCCGCGTCCGCACCGACTTCACGACCGAGGCCGATTTCATCGCCGCCTTCCACGACTTGTGCGAGGACACGATGATCTTCGCGCCGACCGAGAAGATGAAACCAGTCGGTGCCGACTGCGCCTTCTCGCTCGAGCTGGCGGATGGGTCGCCGATGGTGCGCGGGCTCGGTGTGATCAAGAACGTGTGGGCGACGGCGGACAGCCCGTTCGGGCGTCCTGGCATTCACATCGAGATCGACCAGCTCACGAACTCGAGTGAGCCGATCTACAACCGGCTGCTCGCCGCACGCGAGGCCGCTGCTCACAAGCCGCGGACGCGACCGGCGCCGAGCACGCATCAGCTGTGGGGCAAGTCGAGTGGTCCGCCGACCGAGGAGATGGACGCGGCCCCCGATCCCGACGAGGAGCCCGAGGTCGCGGCGCTGCCCCAGCGCATCACGCGCGAGATCCGTGGTGTCGCCGATCTCACCGACGAGGTCACACCGGTCGAGGAGCGCGAGACCAAGCAGGCCGCACGCCAGACGGCGCGTGGAACTGCGCGGCCGCCAACGCTGCCGGGTTCGGTCCCACCGGCGCCGATTCCGCGGCCGCGTATCGCATCAGCCCCGATGATCCCGGTCCCCACGGGCAACACATCGCCGCCTCCGTTCGGTGCTGCCGATCCGGACCTTGCCGCCGCTCTCGCCGCCTCGCGCCCGCGCGCGTGGTGGATGACTCCGCGCGTGGGCGCCGTGTTCGCGGGCGGTCTCGTGCTCGGCCTGGTGATGAGCCTGGCGTTCCGCTCGTCGGACGATGACAAGCGCGCGCCCGCTGTGGCTGCCGCACCGCCACCCCCGCAGGTGATCGTGAAGACCGAGCCGGCCGTCTGCCCGCCGCCCGCCGAACCCGCGCAGCTCGCCGATCGCGAGCCCGCCCCCGCACCCGTGGCCGCGACGAAGAAGACCAAGGCCGCCACGGTCGTCGCGACCAAGCCGGCCGCGGTCAAGGCGGCTGAGCCAACGAAGGCTGTTGCAGCCACGAAGCCGGCCGCGATCGCGACGACGAAGCCTGCGGCCAAGCCGGCCGCGTTTGCGAGCAAGCCCGCTGCGAAGCCCGCGCCGGCCAAGGTCGCCGCGAAGCCGACCGCGAAGGCGAAGAAGCCGGTCTGCTCGTCGCTCGACTGCATCTGAGCCACGCGCAGGATCGAGAGCTGGCGATCGAGTACGCGCTGGGCGCTCGCGGGCTGCTCAGCCCGGCGGCGTGATCGTGAACTGGACGTGGGTGTCGATCGAGCGATCGATGTCGGCGTGCAGCTCGGGCGGAATGTCGGCGGCGATTCGCGCCGTCGAGCGAGCACGGCGCGCGAGCCACTCGGCGCCGAGTAACGGGTAGGGCGATGCGCCGGCCCAGGCACCGAGTGCGATCGTGGTCTCTTCTTTGGGACCCGAGGGAACGCCGCGCGCGACGTGGAAGCCCGCGGCGAGGAGCGACGTGCGGATCGCGGTGGAGGCCGAATAGGTGAACAGCTCGGCGGGACGCGTGAGGTGCGCGTGCAAGGCGCGGAATAGCGCGAGCGACCACATCGCGGTGTCGACCTTGGAGGAGAACGGGTCGAACAGGATCACGTCGGGCGATGGTTCGTCCGCGAACGTCGACGCGAAGTCGCCGGTGCGCAGGCGCCAGACGAGATTGGCACGCTCGAACCGGCCGTTCTCGACGAGCAGGTGCGGGGCAGGGTGGCGCACGTGCGCGAAGTGCTTGGTCTGGCCGAGCGCGAGGCGCAGTGCATCGAGGTCGTGCTCGAAGCTCACGACCTCGACGGGGCCGTGATCGGGTGCAGCGTCGAGCGCGCGAACGAGCGCCATCGCGTTGTGCGCGGCGCCGAGGCCCACGTCCCAGACGACGAGCGGGGCGCGCTCGGTCAGGGTGCGGGCGATCCGGGCTGACTGCTCGACGTAGACGCGCTCGGCCTCGCGGTCGGGATGATTGACCGAGTGCATGATCTCGCCTGACGAGATGTGCTGGATGCTCGCGAAGCCGCTCGTCGCGAAGTGCACGGTGAACGCGCCGCGTTTCGCCGCGTGTCGCGGACGAATCACCGGCGGTGCGGACGGATTATCGACGTCGCTGAGCGCGAGCGCTTCACGTCGCTCGGCGTAGAACTGGGCAAACGTGTCGTCGGCGAGATGCGCGCGGATGTCGCGCATCAAGTTCACGTAGAACCGGAGGTTGTGTGTGGCGACCAGCTGCCAGCCGAGGGTATCCTCGCCCTTGATGAGGTGATGCAGGTACGCGCGCGAGTAGACCTGGCAGGTCTCGCAGTCGCATGTGGCATCGAGCGGCTGCGTGGCCAGGCGATGCACACCGCGGCGCAGGTCGAGGCGGCCGTGCGAGGTGAACGCCTTGCCGTGCTGGGCGAGCGCGGTGGGCAGGATGCAGTCGAACATGTCGACGCCGCGGTGCACTCCCTCGAGGATGTCGAGCGGGGTGCCGACGCCCATCAGGTAGCGCGGCCGGTGCGTGGGCAAGAGTGACGCGGTGAGCTCGGTGATGTCTTCGCGCTGTGCCTTGCCTTCACCGACGGCGAGGCCCCCGATCGCGAAGCCGTCGAAGCCGTCGATCGCGGTCAGCGCCGCTGCACTTGCGCGCCGCAGGTCTTCGAAGCAGGCGCCCTGCACGATCGCGAACATCTGCTGCTGCGAGTCACCGCGCGCGTCGAGCGAGCGCTTCGCCCAGCGATGCGTGCGCTCCATCGCGGCGACGGCCTGCGCGTGCGGGCTGGTCGCCGCGATGCACTGGTCGAGCACCATCATGATGTCCGAGCCGATCGCACGCTGCACCGCGATCGAGCGCTCGGGCGTGACCAGGTTGGTCTCGCCATCGGCCGGATTGCGCAGGACCGCGCCGTCCTCGGTGGTCTCACCGCCAGCGAGCGAGAACACCTGAAAGCCGCCGGAGTCGGTGAGGATCGAGCCTGTCCAGCCCATGAGGCCGTGCAGGCCACCGAGCTCGAGCAGCGCCTCGGGCCCGGGGTGCAGCATCAGGTGGAACGTGTTGGCGAGCAGCATTGGTGCACCGAGCCGCTGCAGATCCGCGAGCGTCTGAGTTCGCACCGTGCCGCGGGTCCCGACCGGCATGAAGATCGGCGTGTCGATCGAGCTGTGCAGCGTGGTGAGCCTGCCCGCGCGTGCGCGACTACCAGTCGCGGTTCGCAACAGCTCGAACGCCATGCGACGTTCTAGCTCAGACGGCGGCCGCGTGCTGGTGTCGGCTCTCGGTGTCTGCTCGCGGATCCTTCACGCCTGAACGATACAGGACGGAGTAAGATGAGGCGTGCGGGGTGCGGCGCTGGTCTGGTTGCACTGCCTGGGTTGCTACAGCCCGGCTGCGCGCATCGGTGTGCCTTGCGATCCGTTGACCCAGGCGTGCCCGACCGGCCAGCAGTGCACCGATCTCGGTAGCGGCACGTTCTGTGTCGATCCGTCGACGATCCTCGACGATGCCGCAATCGTCTCGATCGACGTCAACCCGGCCGCGCCCGACCCCGATGCGTGCATCACGCTCAATGGTGCCGGCCAGCTCGTGCTCGACGCGCTGGACTCGACCACGAACCAGCCGTGGCAGGGCCTCGAGTGACGGCGTGAACTACTGGAACGGAACCGGCACCACGCCGCCGCGCCTCGTCATCGATCTGCAGTAGGCTCGGAGGAGCATGAGCAACGTTCCCGATCCGAGCATCATCGTGATCTTCGGTGGTACCGGCGACCTCGCACGCCGCAAGCTGTTGCCGGCGCTGGTGCACCTCGCCAAGGGCGGCCACATCAACTCGTCGACCCACGTGCTCGCCGTCGCGATCGAACCGATGGACGACACGGCCTACCGCAAGTTCGTGGGCGAGGCCCTCACCGCGGCGAAGGTCGCGCCCGACGACGCGCGCCTCCTCGTCGACGAGACGATGCACTACCACTCGATCGGCAAGGGCACGCCCGACGACTTCCGCGCGCTCGCGGGCCGGCTCGCCGAGCTCGAGCTCAAGCAGGGGCTGCCTGGTAATCGTGCGTTCTACCTCGCTCTGCCCCCGCAGGTGTTCGCATCGACGATCACCGGCCTCGGCGAGGCGGGACTGGCCAAGAGCCGCGGGTGGACGCGCATCATCGTCGAGAAGCCGTTCGGCAAGGACTTCGCGTCGGCCGTCGACCTGAACAAGCACGTTCACAAGTACTACGACGAGAACCAGATCTATCGGATCGACCACTACCTCGGCAAAGAGACCGTCCAGAATCTGATGGTGCTGCGGTTCGCGAACACGATCTTCGAGTCGGTGTGGAACCGCGACCGGGTCGAGGCCGTGCAGATCACGGTGTCCGAGGACCTCGGGGTCGGCACGCGCGCCGGCTACTACGACAAGAGCGGCGGCGCGATCCGCGACATGCTGCAGAACCATCTGACGCAGCTGTTCACGCTCGTCGCGATGGAGATTCCGTCGGCGTACGAGGCCGACGCCATTCGCTACGAGAAGATCAAGGTCCTGCGCTCGACGCGCCGGATCGATCCGGCGTGCGTCGTCCGCGGGCGCTATACCGCCGGCACGATCGGCGGCGAGACGGTGCCGGGCTACCTCGACGAGGCGGGCATCGAGCCGACCTCGAGCACCGAGACGTTTGTCGGGCTCGAGCTGTTCATCGACAACTGGCGCTGGTCCGGGATTCCGTTCTACCTGCGCACCGGCAAGCGCATGGGCAAGACGCTGAGCCAGATCGCGATCCGGCTGCGCTCCACGCCGGCACCGCTGTTCAACTCGTTCCACGCCAAGCACGAGACGGCCGACACGCTGATCATCTCGCTGCAGCCCGAGGCCGGCTTCTCGCTTCATTTCGACGTGAAGGTCCCGGGCAATCCATTCCGCACCGAGCGAGTGCCACTCGACTTCCGCTACAACGAGCGCTTCAGCGAGTTGCCAGAGGCGTACGAGACACTGCTGCTCGACGTGCTCGAAGGCGACCAGACACTGTTCGTGCACTCCGACGAGGTCGAGCAGTCGTGGCGGCTGTACACGCCGGTCGTCGAGATGCCAACCCCGATCCGTGACTACGCGGCAGGCACGTGGGGCCCGCCCGAGGCCGACCGCCTCGCGATTCCCGACATCGAGCTGTGGCAGGAAAGCTGGCGGAAGTGACGCTGCCGGTGATCCATCGCTTCGCGGACGCCGACGGGCTCGCTGTTGCATCGGCCGAGCTCGTGCGCGAGCGGCTCGACGCGGCGATCGCGCGGGCCGGCAAGGCCTCGCTCGCGCTCGCGGGTGGCAAGACGCCGCAGCCGCTCCACCAGCATCTCGCCAAGCTGCCGCTCGACTGGGCGCGCATTCACATCTACTTCGGCGACGAGCGCTGCGTGCCGCCCGACCACGAGTCGAGCAACTACCGCGCCGCGCGCGAATCGCTGCTCGATCACGTGCCGATTCCGCCCGCGCAGATCCATCGCATCGAGGGCGAGCGTCCGCCGGCCGAGGCCGCCTCCAGCTACAACGTGCTCATCACCGCTGCACAGCCGATCGACGTGATCGTGCTCGGCATGGGCGACGACGGCCACACCGCGTCGCTGTTTCCCGGGGAATCGGATCCGCCGGAGGGCGCCCTCGCCGCGGCGACGCACGGCCCGGTCCCGCCGCACAAACGCGTGACGCTCACGCTGCCCGCGATCCGTGCCGCACGCACGGTGATCCTCCAGGTCACCGGCGCGAACAAGGCCAAGCGCCTCGCGCAGGTCTACGCCGAGCTCGAGGCCGGCACCCCGACATTTCCCGTGGCGAAGATCGGCCCCGCGATCTGGATGATCGACGAGGCTGCAGCTGCACTGATCCCGAGGAGCGAGTGATGACGACTTATCAGTTTGGAATGCTCGGTGTTGGCGTGATGGGGCGGAACCTGGCGTGGAACATCGCCGACCACGGCTTCTCTGTCGCGGTGTGGAACCGCGAGCAGGACATGCTCGACCAGGTACTCGCGATGGCGCCTGGCCGGCTCCACCCGACGAAGACGCTCGAGGAGTTCGTCGGCTGTCTCGAGAAGCCGCGCCGGATCATGATCATGATCACCGCCGGCAAGCCTGTCGACATGGTGCTGGATGCGCTCGAGCCGCTGCTCGAGCCAGGCGACATCGTGATCGAGGGCGGCAACTCGTGGTTCGAGGATACGCAGCGTCGCGAGGCGCGCCTGACCGCGAAGGGGTTGAACTTCTTCGGCGTCGGCGTGTCCGGTGGTGAAGATGGCGCGCGATTCGGTCCGTCGCTGATGCCCGGCGGCAAGGCCGAGTCGTATCCGCGCATCCAGCCGATCCTCGAGGCGATCGCAGCGAAGACCGATGCTGGCCCGTGCGTCACGCACTGCGGCCCGGACGGCGCGGGTCACTTCGTGAAGATGGTGCACAACGGCATCGAGTACGCCGACATGCAGTTCATCGCCGAGGCCTACGACGTGCTGCGGCGCCTCGGTGGCCTCGACGCGCCGGCGCTCCAGAAGACGTTCACCGAGTGGAACCAGGGCCCGCTCGAGTCCTTCTTGATCGAGATCACGAGCCAGGTGTTCAATGTCGCCGATCCGCGCACTGGCGGCTGGCTGGTCGACAACGTGCTCGACAAGGCCGGGCAGAAGGGCACCGGCAAGTGGACCGCGAAGATCGCGCTCGACCTCGGGGTCTCGATCCCGTCGATCGCGGCGTCGATCGATGCGCGCGTGCTGTCGAGCATGAAGGACGCGCGCGTTGCGGCGAGCAGCGTGCTGCGCGGCCCGCGTGACGTGCCGGCCGTCGCTGACGTCGCGGCGCTCGTGAAGGACGTGCACGACGCGCTCTACGCGGCGAAGATCGTCGACTACGCGCAGGGCATGGCGCTCATCCGCGCGGCCTCGGACCACTACAAGTGGAACATCTCGCTCGAGGAGATGGCGCGCATCTGGAAGGGCGGCTGCATCATTCGCTCGCGCATGCTCGATCCGATCCGCAACGCGTACAAGCGCCGCCCCGATCTGGCGAACCTCCTCATGGACGAGGCGATCCGCGAGCAGCTCGATGCCGTGCAAGCACCGTGGCGCCGCGTGGTCAGCCTCGCGCAGCAGCACGGCATCCCCGTGCCGGCGATGGCGGCGAGCATCGCGTACTACGACAGCTATCGCACCGCGTCGCTGCCGCAAAACCTGACGCAAGCGCAGCGCGATGCGTTCGGCGCGCACACCTACCAGCGGAGTGACGCCCCGGACGAAGGCTTCGTGCACACTGACTGGACGCCGTAGCTACTGCCTGGCAGTCGCGATATCCTAGGGCGGGCCCATGGCGCGACTGATCTACGTGAACCAGCACGGCCGCCAGGTCATCGAGCTTGGCCCCCATCAGGGTCTCGGTCGCCATCCCAGCAATGCCATCCAGCTGCTCGATACGATCGTCAGCAAGGAGCACTGCATCGTCGAGGCTCACAGCGGCGCGATGGCGCTGCGCGATCTCGGCAGCATGAACGGCACGTTCATTAACAACCAGCGCGTCAACGGGTCGCAGTGGCTGCGCCACGCGGACGAGATCCGCATGGGCAACACCGTGCTGCGCTTCGACGACGGCATCACGCCAGCCCCGGTGCCGATGCCGCCGGTGTGTCCCGGCATCGACGTCAAGAACGCGCCGATCATCCCCACTCTCCACCAGGGCAGCACGCCGGGCTGGGTCGTCAAGAAGCGCACCGCCGCGTCGATCGAGGTCCCGCAGACCGATCACCTGGTCAACCTCGACAACAACGCCCACAAGATCGGCGTCCAGGTCTCCGCGCAGACCAAGGAGTTCTTGCCCTTCGACGAGGCGTCGCGCGATCCGGCGGCGCTGCGCCTCGACTACGAGCGCCTGCGCATCACGTGGGAGATGCTGCGGGACATCGGGCAGGAGCGCGACGTCGATAAGCTGCTGTCGAAGATCCTCGACGCGCTGTTCCGCTTCGTCGCCGCAGACCGTGGCGTGATCCTGCTCAAGGAGCCCGACGGCACGCTCAAGCCGCACGCGCACCGCCGCCGCGACGGCGCCAATGTTCCGATCGCGCTGTCGTCGACGATCCTCGCGCACGTGACGAAGGAGCGCGCAGGCGTGATGACGCACGATACCGGCGCAGACTTCGCCGCCTCGGGTGGCAAGTCGATGTTCCTCAATCGCATCACCAGCGCGCTCGTCGTGCCGCTGCTGCAGGACAAGGAAGTCATCGGCGCGCTGTGGCTCGACTCCGAGAAGATCGCGTCGTTCAAGGCGAAGGATCTCGAGCTGCTCACAGCCGTCGGTAATCAGGTTGCGATGCTGATCTCGAACACGCTGCTCGCGCACAAGGTGCAGCAAGAGATCATGACGCGCGACCGCTTCTCGCGGCTGCTGTCGCCCAACGTCGCCGAGCAGGTCATCTCCGGAAAGCTCGACATCAAAAAGGGCGGCATCCAGGTTCCGGTCGCCACTGTCTTCAACAGCGACCTTCGCGGCTTCACGCGGATGAGCGAGGCAACGACCGCCGAAAAGATGGTCGAGCTGCTCAACGAATACTTCGAGCTGATGGTCGAGTGCATCTTCAAGTTCGAAGGCACGCTCGACAAGTTCATGGGCGACGGCATCATGGCGTTCTGGGGGGCGCCCGCGTTTCACGCCGACGATGCCGTGCGCAGCGTGCAGTGCGCGATCGAGCAGCTCGACGTGCTGGACCAGCTCAACAGCCATCGCGTCTCCATCGGCGAGCCACCGCTCGCGGCGGGCATCGGCATCCACACCGGCGCGCTGGTCTCCGGCTACGTCGGCAGCAGCAAGTCACTGTCGTACACGGTGATCGGTGACACCGTGAACACCAGCGCGCGGCTCTGCGGAATCGCAGCGGGTGGCCAGATTCTCGTCTCCGAGGTGACAGCCGAGGTCCTCGGTGGCCGGTTCCCGCTCGACTC
>JBBQFU010000218.1:0-15541 GCA_038322185.1 Haliangiales bacterium | reverse complement strand
GGTGTGCCCGAGCTCGTCACGCCGGTGTTCGCTCACAACCGCATCGTGCGTGACCGCAAATGGCGTCGCCATCGGCGCCGGCGGGCCTCTGTCGAGCATGCGATCGCGAGGCTCAAGAACTGGCGCGTCTTGCGCGACCATACGACGCGGAACACACCTAGCATCTACGCTCGGCGCGGTCGTGTTCCTGCACAATCTCCAGGTGGAGTTACGGGACAGTCCTTAGCCGATGAAGCAACGAGGAAGAATTACTCTTCCGCGGACTTCTTCGCGATGACGGTCTCGCCGTTGTACACGCCACAGGCCATGCACACCCGGTGAGGGATCTTGGGGGCGCTACAAGCCGGGCATGCCTGCACGGCCATGTGATTCGCGCCAGACTTCTTCATCCACGCCGAGCGTTGATGGGCGGTGCGGGCTGGGCCGCGACGACGTTTCTGTAGTGCCATGACATGGACTCCGAGGGAGAGGCTTTGTACGGGGTCACGAGGGCAATTTCAAGCCCTTGAGTGCCGCGAGGCGCGGATCGATCGGTTTCTCGCAGGTACAACTGGCTGAATTCCGGTCGATCCCGCACTGCGGGCATAGGCCCTTGCAGTCTTCGGAGCACAGGGGGGCGTACGGGATGGCCAGGACGAACTGCTCCCGCATCAGGGGCTCGAGGTCGATCTTCTCGCCATCGAACGGAAACAGGTCCAGATCTCCCCCGGTGACCTCGGCGCCGTCCTCGCCATCGGCGGCCTCGTCGTCGTCCTTGGGCAGCTCGGAGGGGGGCATGAACGTCACCCGCAGGTCCTCGTCGAGGTCGAGGCGCACCGGCTCGACACAGCGGCTGCACGCCACCGTCAGGTAACCCTTGAAGGATCCGGACGCGAAGGCGTGGGTACCGTCGACGTAGAGGTCGAGCTCGGCGTGGCCCTCCCCCGCATTGGGGTCGGGATCGGGGGCACCCAGCGCGTCGCGCATCGGGAGGCCCTTGAGCCACTCGTTGACCAGCTTGGCCGGGACGTCGAATGCCCGATGAACCGGGACGTCCCGTACGAGCACGATGAATGGAGAGATGTCCTTGGCCATGACGAACCGCGGCGAGTATAGGAACGCGATCCCCGGTGTCAAGCTGGCCCTTTTGGCTAGGATGCGCCAGCCATGCGCGCCCTTGTCGTCGGTCTCGTCGGAGTGAGCCTCGTTGCCGCGTGCGGCGACAACATGAGTAACGACCCGCTCACGTTCGGGACGATGGGTCCGATCACGGGCGACGCGGGTAAAGGCAGCTGGCGCTTCGGCGTGGCGACCGCCGCGACACAGATCGAGGACATGAACCAGAACACGGACTGGTGGGCGTTCACGGCCCCGATGTCTCAGGGCGGCCTCGGGCAACACGAGTTCGTCGGTGACGCCACGCGCGGCTACTCGAAGTGGATGGAAGACGTGGCGCTCGTCGGCGACCTCGGAGTCGACAGCTACCGCTTCTCGATCGAGTGGGCGCGCATCGAACCGCAGCGCGACGTGATCGACGAGGCCGCCATCGCCCACTACCGCATGGAGCTCGAGACGCTGCGCTCGATGGGAATTCGCCCGCTCGTCACGATTCATCACTTCAGCAATCCGATCTGGACCGCGGACCCGCGCAACGAGGCGTGCACCGGCGGCCCAACGGATACCGACCTCTGCGGATTCGGCGGCCCCGGCGGTGCTCAGATCATCGAGGAGATGCGCGAGCACGCCGAGCTTCTCGCACAGCGCTTCGGCGACATCGTGGACGAGTGGGGCACGCTCAACGAGCCCGTGATCTGGATGGTGGTCGCGTACGGCGTTGGCCTGTTCCCGCCGGGCAAGGTCACGATCGGCAACATCAACGACGTGCTCATCCCTGCCCTGCGCGATTACCTGGCCGCGCACGCG
This sequence comes from Haliangiales bacterium, assembly GCA_038322185.1. Taxonomy (GTDB): domain Bacteria; phylum Myxococcota_A; class Polyangia; order Haliangiales; family Haliangiaceae; genus JABFXX01. The sequence continues at coordinate 13,639 of JBBQFU010000218.1, read as the reverse complement.
GCGATGTATCACGCGATCAAAGCGGCCGACACGACCGACAGCGACGGCGACGGCCTCGCCGCATCGATCGGCTTGTCGCAGAGCGTCGCCGACTGGCAACCCTCGCGCGGCAACAAACCGTCGACGAATCCCGACGACATCGCCGCACGCGATCGCATCGTTTATCTGCTGCACTATGCGTTCGTCGACTCGGCGGTCAACGGCATGTTCGACTCGGACCTCGACGGCACCGCCGACGAGCCGCACCCCGAGTGGGCCGGCACGCTCGACTGGCTCGGTCTGCAGTACTACTTCCGCTCGGGCGTGAGCGGTGATGCCGCCCTGCTCGCAGGGGTGAAGCCGTGCTTCGCCGGCATCGACCTCGGCGCGTGCTTACCCGCCGCGGACACTTCGTACTGCATCCCGATCATGGGCTACGAGGGATGGCACGACGGCATCGCCACGGTGATTCGCGGCTTTGCTGCGCGGTATCCGCAGATGCCCCTGCTCATCACCGAGGCCGGCATCGCGACCGCGAGCGGCAAGCGTCGCGCCGAGAACATCGTGCGGATCCTCGAGGCTGTGACTCGGGTCCGCGACGAGGGCGCTGACATTCGCGGGTACTACCACTGGAGCCTCACCGACAACTTCGAGTGGGCCGAAGGATTTGGTCCGCGCTTCGGACTCTACAACGTCGACTACACGACCTACGCGCGGACACCGACGCTCGGAGCGGAGGTGTTCAAGGAGATCGCGACCTCGCGCACGGTCACCAAGGCACAGCGCGAGGAGCACGGTGGTACGGGGTCGATGACGGCCGAGCCCGATGTCACGCCCGATCCGTACTGCTCGAAGATGGTGCCGTGACCCGGACGCGCGCGCGCCTGATTCAGGCAGGCTTCGACATCGCGCGCGCCAGCTCCGTCACGAGCGCGGCGACGCGTGCCGGCGCACCGGCCGCATCGCCAGCCGCCACCTGATCCACGAGCGCGCTACCGACGACGACACCGTCGGCGATCGCGGCGAACCGCGCCGCATCGGCCGGGGTACGAATGCCGAAGCCGACGGCGACCGGCGCTTGCGAGGCCTGGCGAATCGTCGCGAGACGCGCGGGGTCGACCGGTGCAGCAGCTCGCACACCGGTGACGCCGGTCAGCGAGATGTAATAGACGAACGGGGCCTTCACGCTACCTAGCCGCGCGATGCGCTCCGGCGTAGAGGTCGGCGCGACGAGCGGGATGACGTCGATACCCTTGGCCGCGAGCGGTTGCGCGAGCTCGGCAAGCTCATCGATCGGCAGGTCGACGGTGAGGACGGCGTCGAGGCCGACCTCCGCGCCGCGCGCCGCGAAGCGCTCGGTGCCCATCACGAACACTGGATTGTAATAGCCGAACAGCACGATCGGCGTGGCGATGCCGCGCTTGCGGAGCTCGGCGATTGCGTCGAGGGCCCCAGGCAGGCTGCCACCGGCGATCAGAGCACGCTCCATCGCGCGCTGGATCGACGGACCATCGGCCGAGGGGTCGGAGAACGGGACACCGAGCTCGATCACGTCGGCACCTGCGCGACATGCTGCCTCGACGATCGCGATCGAGGTCGCGGGATCCGGATCGGCGAAGGTCAGGTACGCGACGAGCGCAGCGCGCTTCTCGGCCGCGGCGCGATCGAACGCGGCCCGCAGGCGGCTCACGCCGGCTCCTTGGCGCGCCGCGCAGCGATCGTGACCATGTCCTTATCGCCACGACCGGAGAGCCCGACGATCACGATCGCATCACGCTTGCCGACACTTTTCACGACCTCGTCGAGCGCAGCGACCGCATGCGCGGTCTCGAGCGCACACAGAATGCCCTCGGCACGCGCGAGCTGTTCGATCGCAGCGAGTGCATCCTCGTCGGTGCGGCACAGGTAGGTCACCGCACCCTGATCCTTCCACGCCGAGTGCTCGGGACCGACGCCCGGGTAATCGAGGCCCGCGCTGATCGAGTGCGCGTGCGCGATCTGGCCGAGCCGCGCGTTGTCGGTGTGGGTGAGCACGTAGCTCTTGCTGCCGTGGAGCACGCCGATGCGACCGGCGGTGAGCGTGGCCGCGTGGCGATCGGTGGAGACGCCGTCACCTGCCGCCTCGACACCGAAGATCTTCACGCCGGCTTCGCCGATGAACGGCGCGAACAGGCCCGCTGCGTTGGATCCACCGCCGACGCAGGCGATCAGTGCGTCGGGACCGCGGCCCGCTTGCGCATGGATCTGGGCGCGCGCTTCGCGACCGATCACCGACTGCAGGTCTCGCACCATCCACGGATAGGGGTGCGGGCCGGCGACCGATCCGATGAGATAGAAGGTGTCGCCGACGTTGGTGACCCAGTCACGCAGCGCCTCGTTCATCGCGTCCTTGAGCGTCCGCGTGCCGCTCGAGACCGCGTGGACCTGCGCACCGAGGAGCTTCATCCGCTCGACGTTGAGCGCCTGGCGCACGACATCCTCAGCGCCCATGTAGATCTCGCACGGCAGGCCGAACAGCGCCGCGACGGTGGCGGTCGCGACACCGTGCTGGCCCGCACCGGTCTCGGCGATCAGCCGCTTCTTGCCCATGCGACGAGCGAGCACGGCCTGGCCGATACAGTTGTTGATCTTGTGCGCGCCGGTGTGATTGAGGTCCTCACGCTTGAGATAGACCTGCGCACCGACGACGGCCGAGAGACGCTGCGCGTGATACAGGCGTGACGGCCGCCCGACGTAGTTCGCGAGCAGGTCATCGACCTCGCTCCAGAACCCGACATCGGCACGCGCGGTACGCCATGCAGCCTCGAGCTCACCGATCGCGGGCATCAGCGTCTCGGCGACATACTGGCCGCCGAACTCGCCGAAGCGGCCGTTGACGGGTTCAGACAGCGCTGCGATCTCGTCGACGGTCGACATCGACAACGTGGGTACCACGCGCCGGTTTCGCTGTCAGTGCGTCAGGGGCGCGCCGCGGCGATGAAGGCTGCGAGCTTGGCCGCATCCTTGATGCCCGGCGCGACCTCGACACCCGACGCGACATCGACGGCCCACGGCTCGACCTGCTGGATCGCACCGCCAACATTCTCGGGCGTGAGACCACCGGCCAGCACGATCGTGAGCTTGGGGAACCGCTCACGCGCCTCGCGGGCCAGCGCCCAGTCGAACTTGGCGCCCGCGCCACCCCGACCCGGAGTCGGCGCATCGAGGAGCACCGCCTCCGCGCCCCACGCATCGAGGTGCGTGATGTCCTTGCTCGAGCGGACCGCGATCGCCTTCCACACCGGCCGGTAGACGGCGAGCGAGACCTTCTTGACGAAGTCAGGATCCTCGTCGCCGTGGAGCTGGATGATGTCGAGATCGACGGTCGCCACGATCTGCTGGATGTCCTCGAGGTCCGGATCGACGAACACGCCGACGATCTTTGCGGCACCGGTGGAGCGCACGATCGCGGACAGCATCGGCGCACGCTCGGGCGCGACGTAGCGCTTCGACTTGGGCCAGAAGTTCAGGCCGATGAAGTCGATGCCCGACGATCCGACACGCGCGGCATCGTCGGCCTGGGTCACACCGCAGATCTTGATGCGCGTCACGGTGCGAGCAGATCCCGCAGCGCCTGGCCTGGCGACGGCGCACGCATGAGGTGCTCGCCGACCAGCACCGCGTGCGCGCCGGCCATGCCGAGCTCCCGGATATCGGCGGCAGTCCTGATGCCACTCTCGCCGACGAGGATCGTGCCCGGCGGAACACGCGGCGCGATCGCGGCGGTCAGGGACATGTCGATCGAGAACGACTTCAGATCGCGATGATTGACACCGAACAGCGTCGCGCCGATGCGCAGCGCGATCTCGGCCTCGTCCATCGTGTGAACCTCGACGAGCGCATCGAGGCTGTAGCTCGCAGCGATGGCGAGCAGCTCCAGCAGCTGCGCCTCGTCGAGCGCCGCCACGATCAGCAGGATCGCATCGGCACCCGCCGCTCGCGCCTCGGCGATCTGATAGCCGTCGATGATGAAGTCCTTGCGCAGCAGTGGCAGCGAACAGGCTTCTCGCACGCGTGCGAGGAACGCGAGGTCCCCGTCGAAGAACTGCTTGTCGGTGAGAACCGAGATCGCGGCAGCACCACCCTCGGCGTACTCGCGCGCGATCTCCGCGGGGTCTGCATCGATACGAATCGGCCCCGCCGACGGCGACGCACGCTTGATCTCGGCGAGCACGCGCACCGGCGCACCGGGTGGGCGGCGCAGCGCCTCCGCGAACGGCCGCACCGGACCAGCCGCCTTCGCCGCGAGCTCGACCTCGGCAAGCGGACGCAGCCGCTGCGCACGCGCGACCTCCTCGCGCTTCACGGTGAGGATGCGATCGAGGATCGTCATTCGACTCCGACAAATTCGGCCGGCGTGAGCTTCGCCAGATCGGCGAAGTCCGAGTTCGCGTTCTGGCTGACCTCGCGCCACTTGTGGAGCACGAGGCGCGCAGCACCGTTCGACACCGTCGCGGCCGCGCGTTTGTACTGCTCGGGGAGCCGACCGAGATCGAGCACGCCTTCCTCGAGGAGCTCGAGCCCGAGCGCGGCGGACATCGCCGACGCCGCCAGCACCGCCGCGTGCGGCTTGCCCCGCGCGACGTCGTGGCCGGCGATCACGCGGCGCAAGACGCCAGCGTTGTAGGGGGCGTCACCACCGGCGAGACCGGCCGGATCGTGATCGTCGATGCCGAACGTGCGCGGGCTGATCGAGAGCGCGCGGACCAGACCCTCGTCGGCATCCCAGATCGCGAGGTGGGTATCGCCGCGCACCGCGATCTCGTCGAGGCCACCGGCACCGTGCACGACGGCTGCGCGGCGCAGGCCGAGCGCACCGAGCGCGGATGCGACCGGCTCGCACCACCGGGCATCGTAGACGCCGACGACCTGGTGACGCACCTGCGCGGGATTGGTGAGCGGCCCGAGCAGATTGAAGATCGTGCGCGTGCCGAGCTCCTTGCGCGGTCCACCAACGTGCCGCGTGGCAGCGTGGAACCGCGGCGCGAATGCGAAGCCGATGCCGGCGATCGCCATGCAGCGCTCGACGACCGCGGGCTCGGCGTCGGTCGTGACGCCGAGTGCATCGAGGACATCGGACGAGCCGCACTTCGACGACAGCGCACGGTTGCCGTGCTTGGCGACCATGCCGCCGCACGCGGCGATCAGCACCGCGGCGAGCGTGGAGACGTTGATCGTGCCCGCGCCATCACCGCCAGTACCGCAGGTGTCGATGCCGCGCTCGGGCGCTGGGCATGCGAGCGGCGTGGCACGGCTGCGCATCGCCGCGGCGGCACCGACCAGCTCGTCGACGGCCTCGCCCTTGGCGCGAAGGGCGATCAGGAAGCCACCGATCTGCGCGGCGGTCGCCTGCCCGTCCATGATCGCGCCGACGATCTCGGCCATCTCGGCACGCGAGAGGTCTTGCTTGTCGAGCGCGCGAGCGATGCCACGCACGATCGCCACGGTCATGAGCGTGCGCGCTCCAGGAAGTTCGCGAGCAGCTTCTTGCCGGCCGTGGTCATGATCGACTCGGGATGAAACTGCACGCCCTCGACGAGGTGGTGCTTGTGGCGTACGCCCATGATCTCGTCCTCCCAGGTCTTCGCGGTGACCTCGAGCGAATCGGGCAGCGACTCGGGCGCGATCACGAGCGAGTGGTAGCGCGTGGCCACGAACGGGTTCTCGACGCCCGCGAACAGGCCCTTCTCGTCGTGGAAGATCTTCGAGGTCTTGCCGTGCATCACGCGCGACGCACGGACGATGCGCCCCCCGAACACCTGGCCGATGCTCTGGTGACCGAGACACACGCCGAGCAGCGGAATCTTGCCAGCGAAGGTGCGGATGACATCCATCGAGATTCCCGCCTCGTTCGGCGTGCACGGACCGGGCGAGATCACGATCGCATCGGGCTTGCGCGCCGCGATGGCATCGACACGGATTGCGTCGTTGCGCTCGACGGTGACATCGGCCTTCAGCTCGCCGAGATACTGCGCGAGGTTATAAGTGAACGAGTCGTAGTTATCGATGAGCAGGACGTTCATGTGGCCTCGCGCGCGGTGCGGGCCATCGCCACGGCACGCAGAACCGCGCGCGCCTTGTTGACGGTCTCCTGGTACTCGAGCTCGGGTACCGAATCGGCCACGAGCCCCGCACCTGCCTGCACGTAGATCGTGTCGCCTTGGCTGACCAGCGTGCGAATCGCGATCGCGAGATCGAGATTGCCGGTGTAGCTCACGTAGCCGACGGCGCCGCCGTAGATGCCGCGCTGGTGCGGCTCGAGCTCGTCGATGATCTCCATCGCGCGAATCTTCGGCGCACCCGACAGCGTACCGGCCGGGAACGCCGCGCGCAGGACGTCGAGCCAGGACTTGCCCTTCGCGAGCGTGCCGACGACGTGCGACGTCATGTGCATCACGTGCGAGTAGCGCTCGACGACCATCTGCTCGGCGACGTGGACACTGCCGACCTCGGCGACGCGACCGACGTCGTTGCGGCCGAGGTCGATCAGCATCAGGTGCTCGGCGCGCTCCTTGGGATCGCCGAGCATCTCCTCGGCGAGCTGATCATCCTCGTCGGCAGTGCGACCGCGCGGGCGTGTGCCGGCGATCGGCCGCACCTCGACACGCCCGTCGGACAGGCGCACGAGGGTCTCGGGCGACGCGCCGGTGACGCGCGCCTCGGGGAACTGGAGATGGAACATGTACGGCGACGGATTGATCACCCGCAGCGCGCGGTAGACGTCGAGGGCGCGTGCACCGGCGGCGGGCTCGGAGAATCGCTGCGACAGCACGACCTGGAACGCGTCGCCGGCGAGGATGTACTCCTTCACGCGATCGACGGCGGCGATGAACTCGCCCTCGGTGAACGACGACGGCGGGGTGACCGGCGTGTTGCGCTCACCGAACCGCGGCGCCTCGAGCTCGGGCAGTGGACGGCGCGGCGCACGTAGCGCGGTGACGATCGCATCGATGCGGGCACACGCTCGGTCGTACGCTGCCTCGGCCTTCTCGGGCCGCGCGACATAGGGCGTGGCCACGACCTTCAGGGTCTGGCGCAGGTTGTCGAAGATGAGGAGCGTGTCGGTGATGACCATCGCGAGCGGCGGCAGGTCGAGCCCTGGGCGAGCGCGCGCCGGCAGGTCCTCGAAGGCGCGCACGCAGTCGTAGGCGATCCAGCCGACCGCACCGCCCCAGAACCGGGGCAGACCTGGGACCTCGACGGGCCGCATCTCGCCGAGCACCTCGGCCAGCGCGGCAGTCGGATCAGCGGTGTCCCACTCGGCGTGGCGCGGGGGGCCATCACCGTCGACGTCGTACCAGGTGACCGCGGCCTTGCCGGCCTGCCACTTCACCACCGCGCGCGGGGCCACGCCGACGAAGGAATACGCGGCCCAGGTCGCGCCACCCACGACGGACTCGAGCAGAAACGAGTGCTCGCTGGCGCCCGGACCTGAGGGATTCGCGCAGATGGCCGCGTAGGCCGACACCGGCGTGTCGCTGTCAGCAAGCAGCTCGCGGTAGACGGGAATCAGGTTCCCGCGCGCGGCCGCCGCGACGAACTCCTCGCGGCTCGGTGTGTACATGACCAGCACGGTTATAGCCGACGAACGTGGCCTGCGGTGGGGCGTGACTGCCCCGCGCGACGTAGACTAGATCCGCGTGGAGGTCGGTCAGTCAGCAAACCGATACGAGATCCTGGAGAAGCTCGCCGAGGGCGGGATGGCCGAGATCTTCCTCGCGCGCAGCATCTCGGGTGCCGGGGTCGAGCGCATCGTGGTGCTGAAGCGCGTGCTCCGCCACGCCGCACAGGATCCGCAGCTGATGCAGCTGTTCGTCGACGAGGCGAAGCTGGCAGCGCAGCTGCAGCACCCGAACGTGGTGCAGGTCTACGACGTCGGCAAGCTCGGCAGCTCGTACTTTTTTTCGATGGAGTACGTGCACGGCGAGACCGTGCGCGACCTGTTGCTGTTCGCGCGCCACCAGGGCGTGAAGCTACCGATCGCGACGGTGATGACGCTCGCGGCCGGTGCAGCGGCCGGCTTGCACCACGCGCACGACCGGCGCGGGCTCAACGGCAAGCCGCTCCAGATCGTGCACAGCGATGTGTCACCGTCGAATCTGATGATCACGCGCGAGGGCGTGGTGAAGGTAGTCGACTTCGGGATCGCGAAGGCCGCGCACCGCACCGTCGACGTCGAGCGCTCGGTGCAAGGCAAGCTCTGCTACATGTCGCCCGAGCAGGTGCGCTCGCAGCCGCTCGATCGGCGAAGCGATCTGTTCTCACTGGGCATCGTGCTGTGGGAGCTGCTGACGCTGCAGGGCCTGTTCCGCGGCGACAGCGACTTCAACGTGATGGACGCGATCATCAACCAGCCGTCGCCTGCCCCGTCGCAGGTGCGCCCCGACGTGCCGCGAGAGATCGACGAGATCGTGATGCGCATGCTCGCGAAGAATCCGGCGAACCGATACCAGACGGCCGCCGACGTGCTCGATGCGATCGAGGTCGCGGCGATGCGGCTGAGCACGCTGCTGTCGACGGCGAGTGTGGGGCGTCAGATGCGCGAGTGGTTCGGCGATCGCCAGGAGCCGTGGATCGAGCAGACCGTCGGCGGCTCGGTGAAGCGGGTTGTCGTCGATGCCGAGCCCGTGCCGGCCGATTTTGCGTCGATGACGCTGAGTGGCCCCGTCGACGAGATTCTCGCCACGCTCGAACCAGCGCACCCGAACCGGCCCGATACCGAAGGCGCCGCCTCGTGGGACAACCCGACGATCGAAGAAGTCGAGGCGATGCGTGACCGCCTGTTTCGCGAGGTACGCGAACGGCGACCGGCCCCCGCGGCCACGCCGGCCCCACCGGCACCGGCCCCACCGGCACAAGTGATGGCGCGAACGCTCGCCGGCCATGCGCCGACGCAGCCGACGAGCGGGCCACCCACCACTCCGCGCCCTGCGAGCCTGCGCCCGCCGCCGGTCGAGCCCACGTTCCCGCGGCGGTTTCCCGAGGAGAAGCGGTCGGCGATCCCGATGGTGCTGCTCGCGATCCTGATCACCGTCGGCATCGGAGGCGGGGCGTTCGCGTTGCTGTGGAAGACGCAGATGAGTGGCAGCTCCGGACGCAGCGACGCGCGAGTCAGCGAGCCGGGCGATGCGGCGGGCTCCGGCTCGGGCAAGTAAGTGCTATGAATCGCGCATGCATCCCGCCCTCGCGAAGACGATCGCTGACGTCGACCCCGAGATCGCTGACCTGATCACCGCCGAGGAGAAGCGCCAGCGCGACTCCATCCGTCTGATCGCATCGGAGAACTACGTCTCCGGTGCCGTGCTCGCCGCGACGGGCTCGGTCCTCACCAACAAGTACAGCGAGGGCTATCCGGGCAAGCGTTACTACGAGGGGCAGAAGTACATCGACCAGGTCGAGCAGCTCTGCATCGACCGCGCGAAGTCGCTGTTCAACATGGACCACGCGAACGCGCAGCCGTACTCGGGCTCGCCGGCGAACCTCGCCGTGTACTTCGCGTTCCTCAAGCCGGGCGACACCGTGATGGGCCTCGGCCTTCCTGCCGGCGGCCACCTGACCCACGGCTGGAGCGTGTCGATCAGCGGCAGCTACTTCAAGGCGGTGCAGTACGGCGTCCGCAAGGACACGCACCGCATCGACATGGACGAGGTCCGCGAGCTCGCGCGCAAGGAGCGCCCGAAGCTCATGTACTGCGGCGGCACCGCCATCCCGCGCACGATCGAGTTCGCCGCCTACGGTGAGATCGCGAAGGAGGTCGGCGCGATCCTGTGCGCGGACATCGCTCACATCGCCGGCCTCGTCGCCGCCGGTGCGCATCCCTCCCCCGCCGGCATCGCCGATGTCGTGTCGACCACCACGCACAAGACGCTACGCGGTCCGCGCGGCGGCATGCTGATGTGCAAGGCCGAGCACGCGAAGGCGATCGACCGCGCCGTGTTCCCCGGCCTGCAGGGCGGCCCGCACAATCACACCACCGCGGGCATCGCCGTCGCGCTCAAGGAAGCGAAGACCGAGGCGTTCACGAAGTACGCGCACCAGATCGTTGCCAACGCGAAGGCGCTGGCAGCCGCGATGGTCGAGCACGGCTTCTCGCTGATCACCGGCGGCACCGACAACCACCTCATCCTGTGCGACCTCACTGGCAAGAACGTGTCGGGCAAGATCGCCGCGAAGGCGCTCGACGCCGCGAGCATCGAGCTCAACTACAACTCGATCCCGTTCGAGACCCGCAAGCCGTTCGATCCATCCGGCATGCGCCTCGGCACGGCGGCGGTCACGAGCCGCGGCATGAAGGAACCCGAGATGAAGCAGATCGCCGCGTGGATGAATCGCGTGGTGAGCGCGCCCGCGGACACCGGCGTGCAAGAGACCGTCGCGGGCGAGATTCGCGAGCTGTGCGCAAAGTTCCCGGCGCCGGGCATCCTGGTCTGATCAGCGGTACCGGCAGAGCTTCAGCGAGCTGTAGCGCTATTTCCGCTTCGGCTTCTTGGCCTTGGCGGCGGCGCGGGCGGCGGCGAACCTCGGGGTGACCTGCCGGTCGGCCGAGCTTCCGAGGAGCTCGGCGATCTTGTCGAGGATCCGATGGGCAACCTCGGCCTTGGGTGCGGGCGGGACGTCGATGACCTCGCCCGCCGTGTCGACCAGCTGCACGTGGTTGGTATCGACCGCGAAGCCCGAGTTCGGCTCGCTGACGTCGTTGGCCACGATCAGGTCGACCTTCTTGGACTCGAGCTTCTTGAACGCGTTGTTGATCACGTCCTCGGTCTCGGCTGCGAAGCCCACCAGCAGCGGCGTCTTGCCCTTGCGCGACTTGCCGAGCTCGGCGAGCAGGTCGGGGTTCGCGACCAGGTTGAGCGAGGTCTTGGGGCCGAGCGCGCCGCGCTTGAGCTTCTCGTCGGCGACGTGGGCCGGCCGGTAGTCAGCGACCGCGGCGGTCATGATGATCGCATCGGCACCCTTGGCAGCGCTGTTGAGCGCCCACTGCAGCTGCGCGGCGGTCTCGACGTGGCTCGTGGTCACGCCGATCGGCGGAGGCACCGAGCTCGGTCCGAGGATCAGGGTCACCTCGGCGCCACGGCGCTTCGCGGCGGCGGCGAGCGCGATGCCCATCTTGCCGGAGCTGCGATTGCCGACGAAGCGGACCGGATCGATCGCTTCGTAGGTCGGGCCAGCACTCACCACGAGCTTCTTGCCCGCGAGGTCTTGCGTCGACAGCAGCGTGGCCGCGGCCTCGGCGATGTCCTCGGGCTCGGCGAGCCGACCCGGACCGGTCCAGCGGCACGCGAGGAAGCCATCGCCGGGACCGACCACGCGGTACTTCGCGACGTCGGTGAGGCGCTGGAGGTTCGCCTTGGTGAGCGGGTGGTTCCACATGTTGACGTTCATCGACGGCGCGACCAGCACCGGCGCGCGCGTGGCGAGCGCGATCGCGGTGACCGCATCGTCGGCCATGCCCATCGCGAGCCGGCCGATCACGTTGGCGCTTGCGGGCGCGATGATCACGAGGTCGGCCTTGTCGGCCACTGCGATGTGACCGATCGAGGCCTCCTCGGTCAGCGAGAACAGATCGGTGAAGACCGGCCGGCGCGTGAGCGCCTGGAAGGTCATCGCGCCGACGAACTTCTGCGCGCGCGGGGTCATCGCAACGGTGACGGTCGCGCCGGCCTTGTCGAGCATGCGGACGAGCTCGGCGGCCTTGTACGCGGCAATGCCACCGCCGACACCGACGAGGATGTGTGCCCCCGTCAGCGCGAAAGCAGGGTCCCTGGGTGCACGATCAGTACGCGGTCCTTCCAACATCGTGCGCCACTGTACCTGAATGCGCGGCTACGCAATGCGCGTGGCGATGTACTTGAGCTGCGTGTAGTCCTCGATGCCGTGGCGCGAGCCCTCGCGGCCCATGCCCGATTGCTTGATGCCGCCGAACGGTGCCTGCGCCGTCGAGACGAGCCCCTCGTTGACGCCCACCATACCGGCCTCGAGCGCCTCGGCGACGCGGGTCTGGCGCGCACCGTCGCGCGTGAAGACGTACGCGACGAGCCCGAACTCGGTGTCGTTCGCGAGCGTGATCGCCTCGGCTTCCGTCGCGGCGACACGGATCGCGACGACCGGCCCAAAGATCTCCTCGCGCCACAGATCCATCTCGCTCGTGATCTGGTCGAGCACGAGCGGCGCGATGGCGCGGCTCGAGCCATCGGGCGAGGCACCGCCGAGGACTCGCGCACCCTTGGTGATCGCGTCGTCGACGAGACGCTTCACCTTGGCCACGGCCTTGTCGTCGATGAGCGGCCCGATGTCGGTCTTGGGATCCATGCCGTTGCCGACCACGAGCGCCGCGACCTTCTCGGTGAGCTTTCGCGTGAACACCTCGGCAACTGGCGCTTCGATGATGAAGCGATTCGCCGCGACGCAGGTCTGGCCCGTGTTGCGGAACTTCGCGACGAGGGCGGCGGCCACAGCCGCATCGACATCGGCATCGGCGAGCACGACGAACGGCGCGTTGCCACCGAGCTCGAGCGAGACCCGCTTCAGATCATCGGCTGCATCGCGCATGATCCCGCGACCGACCACGGTCGAGCCGGTGAAGCTGAGCTTGCGAATCAGCGGCGACTTGATGATGCGACCGCCGGCGCGCGCGCCATCATGGGCGGGCACCACGTTGAACACGCCCGCCGGGAGACCGACCTGCTGCGCGATCTGTGCGATCGCGAGGGTGCCGAGCGGCGTCTGATGTGCAGGCTTGGCGACGACGGTGCAACCCGCTGCGAGCGCCGCACCGAGCTTGCGCGCGAGCATCGCGTACGGAAAGTTCCACGGCGTGATCACGCCGCACGGCCCCACCGGCTCGCGCACCGCGAGCAAGCGCTGGTCGGGGTGGGCGGCCGGGATGGTCTCGCCGTAGATGCGCTCGGCCTCGCCGGCGAACCAGGTGAGGAAGCTGGCGGCGTAGCGAACCTCGGCGATCGACTCCTTGAGCGGCTTACCGTTCTCGCGCGTGCACAGCTCGCCGAGGCGATGCTCGTCCGCGAGCATCTGCTCGCCCATTCGCCGTAGCAATTTGCCACGCTCGGGTCCGGGGACGCGCCGCCAGCTCGTGAATGCACGTGAAGAAGCGGCAACCGCCGCATCGATCAAGTTGTCTTCCGAGTCTGTGACCTCTGCGATCAGTGTGTTGTCGAACGGGTCGCGAACCTCGAACCGCTGGGAGCCCTCATGCCAGGCACCGTCGACGAATGCATCCCGAGCAATGTCCATGGCCGATCCATACCCTGGTATAGAGACCGCAACATGTCGGATCGCGGCCGCGTTGTCCTGATCTTCGTGATCATCGGCTTACTGGCCGGTGGCGGTGGCTACTACTTCTTCAAGATCTATCAGCCTGCGCAGGATCTGAAGAAGGCGCAGACGGAGATCACCGAATGGGAGGTCCGATTCCAGGCGGCGCGCGACTGCCTGCTCGGCAGGACGCCCGGGTCGTCGCGCACGAGCGAGGCGCTCGCGATTCGCGAGATGGATCCCGACCCGTGGGAGCGCGGGAAGTGCACGCCGCTGATCAGCAAGCTCACGCGCGGCGACGCACCGGACAGCGGCAGTCTCGAGATCGAGGAGGCCTGGCGCAAGC
>JBBQFU010000217.1:0-15672 GCA_038322185.1 Haliangiales bacterium | reverse complement strand
TTGGGCGCTTCGCCGGGGCTGCGGGCTTATGATTGTTTCGTGGCTGCCAAGCGCGTCGGGGTATTCGACCCGTCCGGCCGGCTGCTCGACGATCTCGCGAGCATCGCCGAGCGCGTAGGCGCCGTGCTCGAGCGGCTCTCGAGCGCAGATGCGCCCACCACCGAGTATGTCGTGGTGCTCGTCGCACCCGCGGTCGCAAGCGATCTAGGGCCGCCGGCAGCAGGCGCTGCGCCGCGCTGGGTCGTCGGCGACGGTGGCAACGCGGCCCGGGTTGCCGGTGCCGCCGCGAGCGCAAGCGCGACCGGTGTGCTGCTCACGCCGGTGTCGCCCGAGTCACTCCACGCGATCCTGCAGCCCGAGCCGACCGCGCCCGACTTCGATCTCGCCCGCGCGCGCGGCCTCATCGCCACCTCGCTCGTCGATCTCACCGGCGCTGCGGCGGAGACGCTCAAGGCAGTCGCCGATGGCTTCACCGCGAACGACTGCATCGTGTGGTGGAAGGACGGCGCGCAGATGACGCCGACCGCGTCGCGCACGGCCCCCGGCGACGGGTATCGCCAGTCGGTCGCGGCGGCCGCACGCGTGGCGGCGGCATCCGGCGGCAGCGTGATCGTGGGCGGTCCGCAGCCGCGCAGCGTGATCGCCGATGCATTGCGCTCGGGTCCGACCGAGGTCGCCGGTCTCGTCGCGATCGTGTCCGACACCGGTCGCCGGTTCTCGGCCGCCGAGCGCACCGATCTCAAGGCGATCGCGACGCGGCTCACACGCGAGCTGTCGTGGCTCACCAGCCACCGCCGCATCGTCGCCGAGGGCGAGCGCCTGCTCGCGACCAGCCTGCATGACCCGCTGAGCGGCGCGATGACGCGTGGTGCGTTCGAGCAGACGATCGCCCACGAAGTCGCTGCCGCGGCTCGCCGCAACGAGAATCTGACGCTCGCGCTGTTCGACGTCGTGGGCCTGCGCCGCATCAACCTCTCGCATGGCCACAAGGTCGGTGACGACGTGCTCGCACAGATCGCGGGTCGCGTGCGCGCCACCGTCCGCGGCAACGACGCGATGGGCCGGCCCGGCGGTGACGAGCTTGCGGTGCTGCTCGTCGGTGCGGGCGAGGAGCAAGCCGTGCTCGTCGCGCGCAAGATCATCACACGCGTGATGGGCGAGCCGCTCAGGATCGACGACGCGACCTCGATCGATGTCCAGATCCGTGCCGTGCTCACGGAGATCGGCCCAGGCGAGCGCAGTGGCGAGGCGGCACTCTCGCGCTGCTACGGTGCGCTGCGCGCGGCGCCGATCGGCGATTTGCGGATCGTCGAGCCCGACGATCGTAGCGGTTCCGCCGAGGCGGACGCGCAATCGGACACCTCGCTATCCGCGGGCACGACCGTTGGTGGCACCTATCGCGTCGTGCACGAGCTGTCGCGCGGTGCCATGGGTGTCGTGTATCGCGGCGAGGATCTCGGCCTCGGTCGCCCGGTGGCGATCAAGGTGCTGCGATCCGATCTCGCGAGCGACCGCGACCTCGTCGATCGGTTCCGCGCCGAGGCCGGCATACTGGCGTCGCTGCATCACAAGAACCTCGTCCAGGTCTATGCGCTCGGTGAGCACGCGGGCGAGGTGTACTTCGTGATGGAGCTCGTCGAGGGCCAGCCGCTCTCCGAGGTCCTGCGTGCCACGCTCGAGAGGCGCGAGTGGTTTCCGACCGAGGCCATCGCGCAGATCGCGCTCGAGATCGGCGACGCACTCGATGCGATGCACGCACTCGGCTTGATCCATCGCGACGTCAAACCCGCCAACATCCTGCTCGACCGCGAGCGCGATCGCGCCGTGCTCGTCGACGTCGGCGTCGCCGTCAAGGCCGGCAATCAGAGCGATGCCGCGGGCACGCCGGGATTCGCCGCGCCCGAGTCGTTCCTCGAGCAAGAGGGCGGCCCGACGACCGATGTCTACGGCCTCGCGTCGACGATGTATTGCGCGCTCACCGGCCGCCCGCCGTTCGGATCGGGTCCCGCGCCGCAGGTCGTGCAGCGCCAGCTCCATGATCCGATGGTGCCGCCATCGCAGCTGCGCGCCGGGCTCTCCGAGGCGGTTGACGTGGTGTTCCGCAAGGCACTCGCGGCGAGCCCGAAGAAGCGCTGGGCCTCCGCGTCGACGTTCGCGACGGCACTGGGTCGCGCGCTCGAGCGGATGAGCGGTGAGATTCGCGCACCGGTTCCCGAGCAGGGAGACTTCGCGGTGCTGCAGGCCGAGTCGGTCCTCGCGGTCAGCCAGGGCATCGACGAGAGCTCGCAGGTCGTGCCGCTGTCATCGCTCGTGCCCGAGGTCGTCGGACGCGTACGTGCCGCGCACGTGCGGGTGCTATCGCGCATCCTGCAGCACCATCTCGGCGAGTCGGGGATGGCGCGCATTCGCACCGAGCGGCCAGAGCTATCGTCGGTCCTTGCGCCCACCGTTGCGCCACTCGGCTGGGTCGAGCTACGCGAGCTGATCGGCGCGTTCGACTGCGCGCGCGATATGCTGGACGATGCGCATCTGATCCCACACAAGGTCGGTCGCGGCACGATGAGCGCCACGTTCGCGCGGCTGTTCGGCGCCGATCCCACGTCGCTGTCGCCGGAGACCGTGCTCGCGGCGCTGCCGACGTTCTGGGACCGTTATCACGAGTGGACCGATATCGCGGTGACCGTGAAGAACCACGAGGCCGACGTCTCGCTCACGGGGTACCCGGGCTCGACCGACATCTGTGGCCTCGTCGCGAGCGAGCTCGAGCGCATCGTCGAGCTGACCGGCGCCGAGCACGTCACGGCGGCCCACCCGCAGTGCCGCTGCGCCGGTCACTCGTCGTGCGAGTACAAGCTGACCTGGTCGCGCTGACGAGCGGAATACGGTAAGACCGGGGCCATGCGTACCCCGTTCGTCGTCGGCAACTGGAAGCTCAACAAGACGATCAGCGAGGCACTTGCTCTCGTCACCGAGCTCAAGAATCAACTCGGCGCGGTCAAGGGCGTCGCCGTCGGTGTCGCGCCGCCGTTCACCGCGCTCAGTGCAGTGAGCAAGCGCCTCGAGGGCAGCACGATCGCGACCTGCGCGCAGGACTGCTTCTGGGAGAACAGCGGCGCATTCACCGGCACGATCTCGGCGCCGCTGCTCGTCGATGCGGGCTGCTCGTGGGCGATCGTCGGCCACAGCGAGCGTCGCCAGTTCTTCGGTGACACGAACGAGTCGGTCGGTCGCAAGGCGCGCGCCGCCCTCGCGGGCAAGCTCGGCGTGATCGTGTGCGTCGGCGAGATGCTCAACGAGCGCGATGCTGGCCAGACCCTCGACATCGTCGATGGTCAGCTCGCGGGCGGTCTCGATGGGATCGATGCCGCCGCCGCCGCGCAGCGCGTGGTGATCGCGTACGAGCCGGTGTGGGCGATCGGAACCGGTCGCACCGCAACACCGGCGCAGGCCCAGGAGGTTCACGCGCACATCCGCAAGCGCCTCGCCGAACGGTTCGGTGCGGAGACCGCGGCGGCCATGCGGATCCAGTACGGCGGGTCGGTCAAGGCGAGCAACGCCGAGGCGCTGATGAGCGAGGCCGATATCGATGGTGCCCTTGTGGGTGGTGCCTCGCTCGAAGCAGCTGATTTTGTTGCGGTCGTGAAGGCTGCCCGCCCAGGTTAGGAGCTTGCACGGCCGAGCGCGCTGGGCTACAAGTCCAACTTCCCGATATGTCCACGCTTGTCACCATTCTGCACGTCGTCGTGTCGCTGTTCCTGATGCTCACGGTGCTCCTGCAGTCGGGCAAGAGCGGCAGCATGGGAGCGGCCTTTGGCGGCGGCAACGCCGCAACGGTCTTCGGCGGCTCGGGCGCATCGAGCTTCCTGCGCAAGCTCACCGCGACCGCGGCCGTGATCTTCATGATCACGTCGATGGTCCTCGCGTACATCTCGTCGAACGATTCGTCGGATGCACTCGAGAAGTTCGGCACCGAGGAGTCCGAGCGTGCGAAGGCGAAGGAAGACGCCAAGGAGAAGGCGCTGCTCGACTCGATGATGGGCTCGGGCTCCGCCGCTGGATCCGCTGCCGGCTCTGCCGATGGCTCGGGCACGATGGTCACGCCGCCCCAGGACCTGGGCTCGGGCGCGACGATGGGAACCCCGCCGGCCGAGACCGGTAGCGCGGGTACGCCGACGCCGGACCCGAACCCGCTCGCGCCTGCGATGGGCTCGGCTGCACCGGGCTCTGCAACTCCAGACGCAGGATCCGCTGCTCCGCCCGCGACGAAGCCCGCCGCTCCTGCAACGAAGCCGGCTGCGCCGAAGCCCGCCGCGCCGAAGCCCGCTGCGACTGCACCTGCGACGACGACGCCCGCGACGCCCGCGGCACCTGCACCGACGACGCCCACGGCCACGACGCCCGCGCCTGCTCCGACGCCCGCTCCTGCTCCGACGCCTGCGCCCGCGCAGCCGACCGAGGCGAAGCCGGCCGAGTCGAGCCCGAACGCGCCGAAGCCGAACTGATCGCGTCCGCACCGAGACGACGAATTGCCGGGCGCCCGCAATCGCCGCGGCTAGGTCAGGTCGCCGGCCGAGAATCAGGGACGCGGAACGACGTCGCGCGGCGCCATCTCGCCGTCGAATACGTGAAGTGCGGGACCCCGCATGAGCACGTTCGTCATACCCGGGAGCACGGTGATCGCGAGGATGCCGCCCGGGAGCCGCACCGCAACCTCCGTACCTTCCTCGGCACGACCGGTGAGCACCGCTGCGACCGTGGTGGCGCACGCGCCGGTACCGCACGCAAGGGTGAGGCCGCTCCCGCGCTCCCACACGACGAGATCGATCTCGCGCGGGCTGATCATGTGGGCGAACTCGGCGTTCGTGCGATTCGGAAAGCGCGCGTGATTCTCGACGAGCGGGCCGACGGTCTCGGCGAGGCGGCGCGCCTCGTCCTTGTTGACGAACGTGATCGCGTGCGGATTGCCCATCGACACCGCGGTGAACGTCCGCGTCGGATGGCCGGCGATCTCGAGCGGCTGCTCGATGCAGCGCTCGTTCGCGGGACCGACCATCGGAATCTCGGCGTAGGTCAGGCGCGGCGCGCCCATCTCGACGGTGACCGACTGTGCGATCGATCCGGGCGCATCGATCACGCACGTGAGGCGGCCGGCACCGGTGTCGATCACGATGCGGTTCTTGTGAACGCCGCCACGATCGAAGAGCTCCTTGGCGACGCAGCGCAGGCCGTTGCCGCACATCTCGGCTTCGCTGCCGTCGGCGTTGAGCACGCGCATGCGGGCATCGGCGCCGTTCTCTCCCGGCAGTACCGCAAGCACACCGTCACCGCCGACGCCGAATTGACGATCGAGCAGCGCACGCACGACGCCAGGGTCCTGCACGGCGGCGTTATCGTCGGCGCGCCCGGTGCGTAGATCGACGACGAGGAAGTCGTTTCCGAGGCCGTGATATTTCGCGAAGCGCATGACCCGGACCCTACCGTTTTTTTAGCGGCCCGATCGGTAGATCAGGTGCGCTGCTGCGGATAGCCCTGGGGGTATCCCTGCGGATAGCCGCCTTGCGGCTGCTGCTGCTGCGGCGGCGGCGGGTAGTACGGCTGCTGGGGCTGCTGCCCGGGTTGCTGCGGGTATCCCTGCTGCGGCTGATACGGCGGCTGCTGTTGGGGATACGGCTGCTGACCACCGTACGGCTGTCCGCCGTACTGACCGGGATACGGCTGCTGCTGACCACCGTAGGGTTGCTGGCCGTAGGGTTGCTGCTGCGGTTGTTGCTGTCCCGACGACTGACGCGAGCCGTTCCACTCGCCGACGCGATCGCGCTTGTCACTCCACCAGCGGCCCGAGTACTGACGACCGGTCTGCTCGAACACGAGGTAGCCCGCGCCCGTGAGCGGCGGCTGTCCCGGTTCGTCCCAGCGGAAGTCGAGCACGTTGCCGCGCAGGGTCCCCGAGAAGTATCCGATGACCTCGGCGCCCTGACGCTGATAGGTCCAGATGCCCTGGATCGCGCCGGCTTGCAGACCGCCGCGATTTGTATCGGGCTCGATCTTCACCGCGCCAAACGACGAGCGCCACAGACCGAGTGCACGCGCTGGCTCCATCTCGAGCGGAGGCGGCGGGCTCATGTTCGATTGCCCTGGCTGGATTGCGGGATTGTTGTTGCTGCTGGAGGTCGCGGACCCCGCAGCGGCCAAACACGCAGCCGCCACCATGAGTACCCGTGCGACGTTGCCGAGGTTCATCGTGCGACCAGTATAGCGCCGTGCGGAACGCTCGCAGGGGGTGGAGTGGCCCGGGGCATTGTCTAATCCTGGCAACCTGATAGTGTCCCCTCGCGTTCCGTGCGGTTATCCACATCGAGTGGCACTCACGAAATTGCGGGCCCATAGCTCAGTTGGTTAGAGCGGCCGGCTCATAACCGGTGGGTCCCTGGTTCAAGCCCAGGTGGGCCCACGAACTGACCTGAAAAGTAATGTCGACGAAGCGAAAGGTTGTCCTGTGCGCGATCAGCTGTTGAACCTACTCGAGCTCCAGACGGCCGACGTCAAAGTCCGTGAGCTAGACAGCGCCGCCAGGGAGCTCCCGGCAAAGCTCGACCCGCTCCGTCGCGACCTCGCGAAGCTGCAGGGCATGATCGATGCCGAACGCGTGAAGCTCGCCGAGACCGAAGCCTGGCGGAAGTCTCAGCAGGAGCTGATCGACCGCGAGCGCGATGCGTTCAAGACCGCGCAGAACAAGCTGCAGGCCTCGAAGAACAGCAAAGAGTTCGGCGCGGCGAGCCGCGAGGTCGAGAACAAGCGCAAGTCGATCCAGGATCGCGAGACCGAGCTGAAGAAGGTCGTCGAAGCGACCGGCGCGCAGACCACGGCGCTCGCGTCGCGCGATGCCGATGTGCAGAAGCTGCGTGACGAGCTGGCCGCCGGCGAGGCCGCGATGGCCGACCAGGTGAGCTCGCTCAACAGCCAGCTCGCCGAGGCCGTCGCGCTGCGCGACACCGCGCGCGCCAAGGTCGACAAGAACTGGGTGAAGACCTACGACACGCTCTCCGCCAAGCGCGGCTTCGCGGTCGCGCCCGTCATCAAGGGAACTTGTAAAGGTTGCCACATGACGCTGCCGCCGCAGCTCAACAATATCCTCGCGCGCATGGAGTCGATCGAGATGTGCCCGCGCTGCGGTCGCATCGTGTATCGCCAGGAGATGCTCGAGCCCAAGGCCGAGACGACCGAGAGCGCAAGCTCTGCGGATGCGCTGCCGAAGTAGTCACAGGATCGGCGTAGCGCGCAGTGATGCTTGCGGCCACGGCAGCGACGGACCACGATAGGCTCCGGTCGCGACCGCGGCCGCTTCCCAAGGAGAACCTATGTTTCGCTTGACCTGTGCTTTGATCGTGACGTTCCTCGTTGGCTGCGGCGGGGATGATGACGTCGGCAATAACGGCGGACTCGTCGGTGGCTCCTGCCGCGACTCTGGCGACTGCGAGTTCCGGTGCCAGACCGGCGACGACTATCCAGGTGGCACCTGCACCGTCGCGTGCAATCTCGACGACGATTGTCCCGAGGGCAGCTACTGCATCAACAAAGAGGGCGGCATCTGCCTGCTCGGCTGCCAGGTGCCCGGCGACTGCCGCGGCGGCTACAACTGCGAAGGCCAGGAGAACCGCACCCACGGCGGTGACTCGCTGGTCTGCATCAACTGATCAGCGTGGCCGACGCTCACGACGCGCCGAACCTGCACGGCAAGGATCAGGGCGACAGCGAATCGCGCGTCGTGCTCCTCCTTGTCGACGTGGTCAACAACCTCGAGTTCGATGGCGGCGAGGATCTGCTCGCCCCCGCCCTCGCGATGGCGGGCCCGCTCGCGGCGCTCAAACAGCGCGCGAAGGCGGCCAACGTCGCGTGCGTGTACGTCAACGATAACTGGGGCCGGTGGCGCTCGAACTTCGCGCAGATCATCGAGGGGTGTCGCGGCACGCGCGGCTGGCCGCTCGTCGAGCAGCTGCTGCCCGACGACTCTGACTACTTCATCCTCAAGGCGAAGCACTCCGCGTTTCACGCGACGCCGCTCGGCTTGCTGCTGCGCCACCTCGGCACGACCACGCTCGTGATCACCGGCCTCGCCGCCGACAACTGCGTGCTGTTCACTGCGAGCGATGCGTACATGCGCGACTATCGCGTGGTCCTGCCGGTCGATTGCATCGCATCCGAGCAACCCGAGTGGCACGCCGCGGCCGTCGAGCACATGAAGCGCGTGGTGAAGGCCGATGCCGTGACGAGCGCCGCGATCGATTTCGCCGAGCTCAGCGCGCCGCCCCGCAGCGGCTCGTGAAGGCGTCGCAGTTCGGCGCCGACCTGCGAACGACGATGAGCACCGCGCTTCAGCGTTAACGTGCGACAATGCCTTCGTGAGGTTGGCGGGCATTGTCATCATCGTGGCCATCGGGATGGTCCCCGGATGTATGCGCAGCTCACTCGTCTCGTGCGGCGACGAGCGGTTGTGCCCCGCCGATCGGCTGTGTCACGCGAAGGTCTGCGTGACGCAGCCCCAGATCGATGTCTGCGCAGCTCTCGCTGACGAAGAGACGTGCTCGTTCGGCGGGGTCACGGGCTACTGCGATAGCGGCTACTGCCGGCCTGCCCGCTGCGGAGACGGCGTGGTCGACCAGGCCCTGGCCGAGGTCTGCGACGACGGCAACGACGACAACGGCGACATGTGCTCGGCAGACTGCCAGTCGCTCGAGGATTGCGGCAACGGACGCATCGACGTCGGGACCACGGAGCAATGCGACGATGGCAATCGTGCCGACACCGATGGGTGCCAGGCCAACTGCCAGCTCGCGCGGTGTGGTGATGGAATCCTCGACGCGCTCAACGACGAAGCGTGTGACAACGGCGCGCTCAACAGCTCGGCGCCCGATGCGTGTCGTCCGAACTGTCAGCTCGCGCGGTGTGGCGACGGCGTGAAGGACCTGCTCTCGGGCGAGGTCTGCGACGACGGAAACCTCGCATTCGGCGACGGCTGTCGCCCCGACTGCGCGTCGAACGAGTCGTGTGGCAATGGAATCGTCGACTTCACGGTCGGCGAAACGTGTGACGACGCGAACGCAGCGGCACGCGACGGCTGCAGTGGCTGTCTCGTCGAGGTCTTGCGAAGTCGAGTCGTCGGCGCGACCTCCCCGAGCCCGCGGTTCCGTGGCGCGATGGAGCTCGATTGGGTGCGTAACCGCATCGTCCTGTTTGGCGGTACGACCGGTGGCGCGTGGTACGGCGACACCTGGGAGAAGGACGGCGACAACTGGGTTCAGATGTCGCCGCCAACGAGCCCGAGCTCGCGCAGCGAGCACGCGATGGTCTACGACGCGAAACGCCATCGCGTCGTCTTGTTCGGTGGTCGCAACTCGCTCGGTCAAGTGCTCGGCGATACGTGGGAGTGGGACGGCGTGACGTGGACGCGGCTCGCATCGTCGAGCTCGCTCGCGCGCGCGCGTGCCGTCATGGCCTACGACGCCGTACGGCAGCGCATCGTGATGTTCGGTGGCTACCTCGCCAACAACACGATCTTGCGCGACACCTGGGAGCTCGACGGCGCGACCTGGGTGGAACAAGCGCCGGCCACGTTCCCCGCAACAGCGCAGATCAGGAACGCATTCGCATACGACCCGATTCGAAACGAGTCGGTGCTGTGGCTTGGCGAGACGAGCCAGACGTTCGTCTGGAACGGGATCACGTGGACCGAGCGCATCGTCACGGGGCCGCCCGCCGGCGAGGGTGTGATGACGTTCGATCCGGGGCGCAGGCACATCGTGATGTACCTGGCCGCCGGCCCCGCCCGATACACCGCCGAGTGGAACGGCACCGCATGGACAACCACGGCCACCGGACCGACAGCGCGCACGGGCGCGATGATCACCTCCAACGAAGGCTACTCGACCATGTTCGGCGGACAGCTAAACGGTGCCGTTCCCACCGCGGAGATCTGGGTCCGAGAGGACAATGGATCTTGGCACCTGCCGTTTACACCCGACGGACCGCCCCCCGAGCGGTTTCAGGCAGCGATGGCCACCGATCCGGTGGGCGGCGGAGTGCTTCTCTACGGCGGATCCGGCCTCGACAAGGTGACCGGGCTCACCGACACCTGGGAATGGTATGGCAGCGGCTGGTCCCTGAAGACCCCCTCGACGACGCCGGGCCCGGTCCCTTACAGCAGCGCCGTCTACGATCCGGTTCGCGCGCGCATGTTGGTCCTCGGTGGATTCGACTACCTCCAGGAGAGCCAGACCAACGCGGTGTGGGAATGGGACGGCTCGAACTGGTCGTCGCAGCCCGCGATGCCGGGGCCGATTCAAGGGACGGCGGCCGCGTTCGATCCGATCTCACAGAGGGTCATCGTCCACGGTGGCACCCTCGGCGGTTCGGATCTCAGCAGCTCCTACGTCCGAACCGGCACCGCATGGAGCGTGATTGCATCGACGATGCCCGCGCGACACCGCCATGCGATGGCAACCGATCCGGTACGCGGTCGGATCGTCCTCTATGGTGGACGAACCCAGACGGTCGCTCAGCGGTACGTGGGAGTGGGACGGTGATTCGTGGAACGCTCTACCGAACGCAACCGAGCCGCTCGCGCGACGCGGCGCGGTCATGACGTACGATCCGAACCGGCGCCGCATCGTGATGTTCGGCGAATCCATTGGCGAAGAGCGCGCCGACCTGTGGGAGTTCGATGGCTCCACGTGGACGGAGGTCCCGATCGTTCCGCCGCTTCCACGGCGCTACGCGGCTGGGTTCGCATACGACTACGCGCACGGCCAGTACGTCCTGTTCGGTGGCCGCAACGAACCCATGTCGGGTGGCTCCACGGCGACGACGGTGCTCGAGTACGACGCGAACGTCGCAACCGAAGCATGCAACGAGACGATCGACTACGACCGCGACGGCCTCGCGGGCTGCGCGGATCCGGACTGTTGGCTCCGCTGCACGCCGACCTGTCCACCCGGACTCACGTGCGCGCCGCCGCCTCCGTGCGGTAACGGCACCTGCGACGCGATCGAGGACTGCCGCATGTGTCCGGGTGACTGCGGCCTCTGCGAGGGAGACATCTGCGGTGACTTTCAGTGCGACCTGACCGAACCGACGACGTGCCCGGCGGACTGCTAGTCACTGGATATCGACGTTCACGTCCTCGTACGTGACGGTCCACGCCGATGCGAGGTCGCGGACCACCACCGCACCGATGCCGATGCGCAGCATCGAGGAGCCACGTCACGCACCGTTGTGATGATGGGCTCTATCCAGGTGGCACCTGCACCGTCGCGTGCAATCTCGACGAGACCACCTCGCGCACCGTCGTGATGGGTCGGCTCCGGCATTCCGTCGATCTCGATCACGATGAGCGCAAGCGCGATCTTCAGCGACGTGCCCCGCGACGATCAGGACTCGAGCCGCTCGGCGAGTGCGAACAGGCGATCGCGGCGCGTATCGATGATGTTCGCGGCGGCGCGTGCGATGGCGGCGACCGGTTTGGCCGGCTGCGCAGCGATGAACGAGTGTGCGTCGCTCGCGCCCGCCCACCAGCGCTTCGCCGTCTCGACGCCCTTCATCACCGCGGCCTCGCCGACGGTGGCATTGAGAAACGCGCCGACGGGCGACGGCTTGGTATCGAAGCTCGACTCGCTCGCGCGGCCCTCGGCGAGCAGGCGCTGCAGCGGCGGATCGAGATCCTTCGCCGAGCCCATGAACGGCAGGTAGCTCTCGATCTTCTTGGCGTCGGTCTTCATCTTGCCGCCACCCATGAAGTAGTCGAGCGGGACGTCGCCACCGGTGAGCTCGGCGAGTGCCTCGACGAGCGCGATCGAGTAGAGCTTCGCGCGCAGGTAGCGCACGGCGAGCTGGAGGTTGCCGGTCGTGCGTGCGACGCGTCGCGCGTGAACCTCGGGCTTGGGCTCGTCGCCCCACGTGTGAAACACGCGCTCGGGCGGCAGCCACGACAGGAAGCCCTCCATCTTCTGGAGCGCGATGCGGTAGTCGCGCACCGTGTAGACCATCGGGTAGTGCAGCGACGGATTGCTCTCCGGCAGCAGCTTCCACGTGTTGTCGAGGAAGCGCGCCGGATCGTTGTCGGCGAAGTTCTCGACGTCTCGGTTACCGAGGCGCAGCGCGCGCGTGAGCATGCCTTCGAGATCGTCGGCCGGCACGCGGAGCGCGATGAGCCGATCGCGCAGCTCGGCCACCGGGTTCGTGCGGAACGGAATCGTCTGCTCGATGCTGGCGGCGATCGCGATGCGCTGGTACCGGCCGAGCGCCTTGGACAGCTGGATGCAGCCGACCATCGCCGACGCGAACTCGTTGAGCCCCGACGACGCCGCGATCAGATCGCCGACGCGACGGCCGAACACGGCGAGCACGTCTGCGGTCGCTTCATCGTCGGCCGCGGACGCGAGGATGCGGAACCCGCCCTCCGCAGGAATCAGCACCTGGTCCATCTCGCCTCGCATCGAGCGCGGCGGCCCTTGGTCGACCTGGATGTAGACCGCGTCGTGGTACAGTGCGGCGATCGTCTCGAGCGGATCACCCTCGCGGGCGATGTCGATGACGTGATCGTGGTTGTGGAACTCGCGACCCGGACCCGAGAGCGCCGCATGAATCGAGAAGCCCCACTGCTCGATCTCGTTGGTCTTTGCGTCCGACCCAAGCTCGTGAAGTGCGCGCCACAGCGCGTTCACGATTTCATGTACCGGCGACCGCTGATCCCGCTGATCCATGAGCCCCAGACCGACGATAACACGGCATTGCCGGACGGCGCAGAACCGCCGCGGTGCGAAGGTACATGCAACAAAGGCTCACTCGCCGGAGAGAAAGTTAAGCCGAGTTCTGTGTCGTGGCGACCATTCCTCTAGGCCCGCCATTGCTGACGGGCTCGAGCAACCAACCCGGGGTCATCGTGCGGGCAGCACGACCCCTGTCTGGTCTTGCTTCGGGTGGGGTTTACCTAGCCCCCGTTGTCACCAACGAGGCGGTGCGCTCTTACCGCACCCTTTCACCCTTACCTGCCTTTCGACAGGCGGTTTACTTTCTGTTGCACTGTCCTGCGAGTTACCTCGACTGGCCGTTAACCAGCACCCTGCCCTATGAAGCTCGGACTTTCCTCCCGCGATGGACACGTTGCCGCGCCACCGCCAGCGGTCACCTCTCGCTCTCCGGCGAGTGAGCGAAGCGACCCTACCACAGTGAAGCTGGCTAGCGACGCGCCGGTTTTCCGGCAGGCTTCGCGGGCTTGGGCGCCGGGCCCTTCGCCGGGCCGGGCAGCGCTGACTTGCTGCCCTTCTTGTCGGGCCCCATCGTCGCGACCTCGCGGGCCCAGATGCGGCCGTTCTTGGCCGCGGTGATGTACGCATCGATCGACTTGGCGGTCACGTCGATCACGCCTTCGTCGGGCTTCACACCGGCTGCATCGAGCAGCGGCTGCGCCGCACCGACCACGCCGATCACCTTGCAGTGCGCGAACGCATCGGCGACCCACTGCTTGGCGGCGGCGTCGAGCAGGAGCGTCGGGATCGCCGCCGCGCCGGGCGCGACCACGACCGCATCGAAGATCACGCTGGGACCGCCGCTGATCATGTGATCGGCGGCGACCTTGGTGCCATCGCCTGCCAGCGTCTGGCCGATCTTCGGAGCGCACAGCTCGAACATCGCGCCTTCCGCGGTGACCGCAGCGCGCAGCCGCTCGACGAGCCCGCGATCGAAACCATCACCGATCATCACGCCGACCTTGCGGCCGACCAGCGTGGGCTGGAACTTCGCGAGGATCGACAGCGGCGGCGACGGATCGAGATCGATCGGCCGGCGCGCGGGCGTGAGCAGATCCGCCTGGCCCTTCATGCCGAGACCGTCGGCGACGCGCGTGCCGAGCTCTGGCTCGATCAGGTTCAGGTGACCGAGCATGCGCGTGCGGATCGCGATCGTATCGACCTTCGCGAGCTCGAACGTGAACGCGTTCACGATGTGACGCTGCTCGGTCTCTGTCATCGACGCGAAGAACTGCCGCGCCTGGCTGTAGTGATCGGCAAATGTCTCGCTACGCGCGCGAACCTTCGCGACCTCGCCAAGCCCCGTCGGCGGTGAGAGCTCGGGATGAGTCTCGAAGCCCGCCGGCGTCTCACGCGGGAAGCCCGGCGCGAGCGAGTTCGGCTCGTAGCTCACGCGGCCGCGGTTGATCTCCTGGCGCATGTGACCGTCGCGCTGGAAGTTGCGCATCGGGCAGCGCGGCCGGTTGATCGGAATCTCGTGGAAGTTGGGACCGCCGAGCCGCTTGAGCTGGGTGTCCGTGTACGAGAACAGCCGGCCCTGCAGCAGCGGATCGTCGGTGAAGTCGATGCCGGGCACCACATGACCGGGATGGAATGCTGCCTGCTCGGTCTCGGCGAAGAAGTTATCCGGCCAGCGGTCGAGAACCATCTTGCCGATCGGCGTGAGCGGGATGAGCTCCTCGGGGATGATCTTCGTCGAGTCGAGGATGTCGAACGGGAAGTCCGCGATGTCGTCCTCGGTGAATGCCTGGACCGAGAGCTCCCACTCGGGGAACGCACCGGCCTGGATCGCCATGAACAGATCGCGGCGATGGAAGTCCTGATCGGCGCCGTTGATCTTCACGGCCTCGTCCCACACGACGGACTGCGTGCCGAGCATCGGCCGCCAGTGCCACTTCACGAACGTGGCCTTGCCCTGGGCGTTGACGAGCTTGAACGTGTGAACGCCGAAGCCCTCCATCATGCGAAGCGAGCGCGGGATCGTGCGATCCGACATCGCCCACATCAACATGTGCATCGACTCGGGCATCAGCGAGACGAAGTCCCAGAACGTGTCGTGCGCCGTCGCGTTCTGCGGGAAGCCTCGGTCGGGCTCCATCTTCACCGCGTGCACGAGGTCGGGAAACTTCATCGAGTCCTGAATGAAGAACACCGGGATGTTGTTGCCGACGAGATCGAACACGCCTTCCTGCGTGTAGAACTTCACCGCGAAGCCACGCACGTCGCGCGGGAGATCAACGGAGCCTGCACCGCCGGCGACCGTCGAGAAGCGAGCGAACACCGGGGTGCGCTCGTTCGGGTCGCTGAGGAAGTTCGCGCGGGTCAGGTTCGCGAGCGACTTGTAGGGCTGGAAGTAGCCGTGCGCCGCCGAGCCGCGTGCGTGGACGATGCGCTCGGGGATCCGCTCGTGATCGAAGTGGGTGATCTTCTCGCGGAGATGAAAGTCCTCGAGCAGCGTCGGTCCACGCGCGCCGAGCTTGAGCGAGTTCTGATCGTCGCTGACCGGCGCGCCTTGATTCGTGGTCAGGATCTCGTCGATCGCGATCTGATGGGTCTCACCGCCGCGGCCGGCGAGCATGCCGAGCGCGTCAGCGCCCCTGCCCTTCTTGCCCTTGGACTTGCCGTCCGTCTTGCCGTCGCTACGGCCATTACCGCCGCGAATCATCGACGCGACCTTCGCGGCCGCGCGCGAGATGAATCCACCGCCGACCGAGCCATGCTCGTCATCGCCGCCGCCAAACTCCGTGGCTTCCTTCGCAACGCTGTCGGTCGTTGCCCGATCGGGGCCCTGCGCCGGCTTGGGGTTCGGCTTCGGCGGCTTGGGTGCAGGCGGTGGCGGTGAACCTGCTTTCGCACCGGGCTTGCCCCGATT
>JBBQFU010000216.1:0-15680 GCA_038322185.1 Haliangiales bacterium | reverse complement strand
CGGCCATCGATAGCGGGCCGAATCCAAATCTGCTCCAGGTCGCGCTGCTGCCAAACACCGTCGTGCGCGACCTCGACATCCTGTTCGTGATCGACGACTCGCCGTCGATGACGTTCAAGCAAACCAGCCTGAAGGCGAGCTTCTCGAGCTTCATCAACACGTTGTCGGCTGGTGGCCTCCCGAACATTCACATCGGGGTGGTGACCTCGGACATGGGCGTGCTCGGCGAGGACGACAGCCTTCCCGGCAATCCGGTGGGCCCGATGTGCAACGGGGTTGGCAAGGATGGCGTGTTGCAGACGTTCGCGTCGACGATGATCGACGACCTGTACATCAGCGACATCGCTGGCGTGAAGAACTACACGGGGACGCTCACCGATCGGTTCAACGAGATCGCGACTGCAGGTGCAAACGGTTGTGGGTTCGAGCAATCGCTCCACGCGATGAAGCGAGCGCTCGATCCGTCGAACACGATGAACGCAGGCTTCTTGCGCTCGACCGCGCGGCTCGCGGTGATCGTGCTGTCCGACGAGGATGACTGCTCCGCCGCTCACTCGACCGTGTTCGCGACCGACACGACACTGGGCCCGGTCGGCTCGTTCCGCTGCACGCGGTATGGCGTGCTGTGCGATGTCGGCGGCACAACACCTGACGAGATGAATCAGGCGAGCGTGAAGGACGGCTGTCATAGCAACGAGACCGCGACGTACATGACGGACGTCGGCCGCTACGCGACGCTGCTCAAGGGGCTGAAACCCGATCCGCGCGAGGTCGTGTTTGGCGCCATCATCGGCAACACCGCGCCGTTCGAGGTCAAGGACCTCACGCCGCCGGGCGGCACCACCTCGCAGCCGACGCTCGTGCACTCGTGTGAAGACTTCGGGCCCAACAGCGACGAGGACGCCGATCCGGGAGTGCGCATCGCTCAGCTCGCGGCGGCGATGCCACAGGGCGTGATCGCCAGCGTGTGCACGGACAACCTGTCGACGCCAATGACGGATCTCGCGCTGCGCATGAAGCCCCTCGTCGGCGACAACTGCTTGCAGCAGGCGATCCAGCAGCCCGCGGTGTGCGAGGCCTTCGACATCGACGCGAGCGGTGCGATGACCGGGCTGGCGGCTTGCGATGCCGTGAACACGCCGCCTTGCTTCAGCCTCACGCCCGATCCGACGCTGTGCCCGGTCGGAAGCCAGAACCTCAAGGTCACGCTCGTTCGTGACACCGCGGTCGCCGCCGACGTGTGGACCAGCGTACGCTGCACACTGTGACCCAGCTCGTACGCGACACGTTCTGCTCGTTCTGCGGCACCCGCTACACGGAGATGACCTACCCACGGTCGTGTCCGGGCTGCAAGACGTCGATCTGGGCCAACCCGATTCCGGTATGTGTCGCGCTCGTGCCGGTCACCGAGGCGCGCGGTACGGGGCTCCTCGTGATCCGCCGCGCGATTCCGCCCGTGAACAAGCTCGCGCTCGTCGGCGGGTTTCTCGAGGAGCACGAGACGTGGCAGGCCGGCATGGCCCGTGAGGTCCGCGAGGAATCCTCGGTCGAGATCGATGCCGCCACGCTCGTACCGATGCACTTCGCGTCGAGCTCGCCCAAGCCAAACCGCCTGCTCCTGTTCGCGGTGTCAGCCCCGGTCGACGGCAGCTCGCTCCCCAAGTTCACCCCGGATGCCGAGACCGCCGAGCGCGGTGTGATCTTCGGCCCCGGCGGCCTCGACGAGGAGTTCGCTTTCGGGCTGCACATCGATGCCGCCCGCCGGTTCTTCGCAGAGCGCGGGATCGACGGCGCGCATGCATACACACCGCGCTGAGTGTCTATAATGGGGCCGGTTGACGGCCTTGCTCGGCAAATACCGCCTGGACGCGCGGCTCGGCGGGGGCGGCATGGCCGAGGTGTTCCTCGGCTCGACGGTCGGCGCGGAAGGCTTCTCGCGCAAGGTCGCGATCAAGCGCGTGCTGCCTGGGTTCTCCGAGAACCCTGCCTTTTCGAAGATGTTCATCGACGAGGCGCGGATCAGCTCGCGGCTGGTGCATCCAAACATCGTCTCGGTGGTCGACTTCGATCGCGATCCCGAAGGCCGGCTGTATCTGGTGATGGAGCTCGTCGACGGGCGCGACCTCGACGGTCTCGCTGCGACCGGCCCGCTGCCGGTGCCGCTCGTCGTGTTCATCATCACCGAGGTGCTGCGCGGCTTGGGTCACGCGCACGACCTACCGGTGGTCGACGATCAGCTGATGCAGGGGAGCCAGACGATCCGCTCGATGCGCGGCATCGTTCACCGCGATGTGTCGCCGCACAACGTGCTGCTCGGGTGGGAAGGCGCGGTCAAGGTCAGCGACTTCGGCATCGCCAAGGCGCGCAGTGCGAGCTCGGCGACCGCGAGCGAGTTCATCAAGGGCAAGCCGGCGTACATGAGCCCGGAGCAGGCCAACGGCGAGGCGCTCGACGGCCGCAGTGATCTGTTCGCCGTCGGCGTGATGCTGTGGGAGCTGCTCATCGGGCGGCGCCTGTTCGTGGGCCAGGACACGCGGGCGACGCTGGCGGCCGTGCTGTTCGGGCAGATTCCGCGCCCGCGCTCGCTGCGCACCGAGGTGCCGAAGGACCTCGAGCGCATCGTGATGAAGCTCCTCGAGCGCGAGCTGCCGGCCCGCTATCCCAATGCCGAGGCTGCGATCAAGGAGCTGGTCGCGTGCTCGTCGGCGCCGCGCGATGGCCGCGAGCTCCTCAAGGCCACGCTCGCCGA
Source organism: Haliangiales bacterium (assembly GCA_038322185.1). Taxonomy (GTDB): domain Bacteria; phylum Myxococcota_A; class Polyangia; order Haliangiales; family Haliangiaceae; genus JABFXX01. The sequence goes on along the minus strand of JBBQFU010000216.1, from coordinate 12,931 downwards.
GCGGTTTCCGCAGCAGGCACCGGTCCGCCACAGCGTGATGCAATCGCGTGGCGGGACGCCGCAGGGTTATCCGCAACAGCCGCCCCTGCCGCCGCATCTGCAGCCGACCTTCCAGCCGGCGCACGCCCAGACGATCGCGGATGGCAACATCGGACGCCCCGCGCAACATGCGCAGAGCATCGGCCACCAGCGGAGTGCGCAGACCGGCACGATGCAGCCTCACCATGTGGGCCCGGCTGCGATGCCGCTGCCACGAGGCCACAAAGGACGTGGCAGGACCGCGGTCGTGGTCGCCTCGATCGTCGCCGCCGGCGCGGTCCTGTTCGCGGTGATCGCAACCGTCGCCCGGGGCGCCCGCGCCAAAACACCGATCGTTGCGCAGGGTTCCGGCTCGGACGGCTCGGGCGGATCAGCCGCCGGGGTGCTCCCTGCCCCGCCCCCGGATGCCCCCGCTGCGCCCCCTGTGGACGCCGGCCTCCCCGACGCTGCTCCGTCCCCGACCGATGCCGGTCCGGTCGAGGCCAAAAAAGATGCCACGATCGCCAGACCGGGCGAGAAACGGATGGGGCGCCTCGTGGTCAAGGCGTTCCCGGTTCTCACGGTTTTCGTCGACAACAAGAAGATTCACGATACCCCCGTCGACATGCCTCTCTCGGTTGGCAAGCACAAGCTCCGGCTCGTCAACAGCGAAGGCAACAACGAAGCTCTCACCGTGACGATCGAAGAGAACAAGCCGACCATCATCGATCGGAACTGACATGAGAACGTCGATTGTCGTCCTCGCGAGTGTCCTCACCGCGGCGACGGCGCATGCCGAAAAGGTCGGGATCGTCGTCACCGGCGAGGCGAACCTACAACCGCAAATCACGTCCCAGCTCGAACGCTGGCTTCACGACCGCGGGCGCACGCTGACGCCCGGGGCACTCGAGCCCGACGCGATCAACACGTTGATCGACTGCTTCGTGCTCGAGGATCTCGGCTGCGCTCGTGGCGTGGTCGACGCACGTGCCAAGTCCCGCGCGCTGATCTACGCACGCGTGGAGCAGACCCCGAACGCGGACGGCACCCGCAACATCTCGGTGACCGGCTACTGGTTCCAGAAGAGCGCCGAGCCGATCGCCGAGCGCCGCGTGTGCAACCAGTGCACCGATGCCAAGCTGCTCGCGACGGTCGACGAGTTGATGCTCGCGCTCGCACATACGCCGCCGGTCGGCACCGGCGCACCCGCGGTCGCAGCCATCCCGCCCACCGAGACTGCTACCTCGGCGAGCGAACCGACCGAGACCGAGAGCGACGAAGGCGGTTCGCGGCGCCTCCTGCCCTACGGCCTCATGGGCGCCGGCGCGGTCGCGCTTCTCGGTGGCGTCGTGATGCTCGCGATGGACGAGGATCCCGACCCCGCGGACACGACGAACCCGACCTATCGCGACACCGGCACCACCGGCGTGATCCTCGGTGCAGCGGGCGCCGCGGCGCTCGGTGTTGGTATCTATCTGTGGTTCAGCGACAAGGGCGGCAGCCGTCCGGTCGCAGCGGTCTCCAGCGATGGCGCGGTCGTCGGCTGGGCCGGGAGGTTCTAGTCATGACGCGTATCGCCCTTCTGATCACCGTCCTCGCTGCATGCAGCAAGGACAACCCGTACTTCTGCGACGACGCCTGCCAGATGACGATGGTCGACGCGGACGTCGGCGACCCTGCCTGCGAGAGCAACGACGACTGCAGCGCCGTCACGCCCGTGTGCGACACGGCCAATTCGGTCTGCGTGGCCTGCACGGCTGCCGACAACGGCGCGTGCGGCAACATGCTGTGCTCGACGAAGAACGAGTGCCAGCGCTGCGTCTCCCACAACCAGTGCGGCGAATCCGATGCGTGCGACGCGTCGACGGGCGAGTGCATTGACACGTCGATGGTTGCGTACGTGGTGGCGGGTGGCACCAACGGAACCACGTGCACCAAGGCTGCACCCTGCGGGACGCTGACGTACGCGGCAACGCAGAAGCCGTACGTCAAACTGCAGTCCAACATCGACGAGGTGGTCTCGCTCGCAAGCGTGAGCACGACGGTGCTCGCTGCACCGGGCACCACGATCAAGCGCACCGCGAGTAACGGCCCGATCGTCACGGTATCCGGAACGAGCAACGTCACGCTCACCAATGTCGTGATCCGCGACGGCGCGACCGCGCTCGGTCACGGAGTCAGCATCGCCAACGGCGACAACGCGGTCGTGCTCAACCTCCAGGACGTCGCGATTGTCGCCAACACCGGCTACGGCCTGTCGGTGGGCGGCGGCACGCTCACGATGTCACGCTGCATCGTGGCGAACAACACCTCTGGTGGCGGTACGATCACCGGCGACTTCGACATCACGAACTCCATGATCCTCACCAACGGGACGAGCAGCTCGATCACCGGTGGCCTCACGATCACCCCGGGTGCGACGAAGAAGATCTTCAGCTTCAACACGGTCGCCGGCAATGACGCGAGCAACTCCGCGACCGGCATCAACTGCACGCTATCGATGACACTCACGAACACGCTGGTGTCCGATAACGTCGCCACTGCCAACTGCGCGTTCGAGTACTCGATGTTCGACATTGGTGTGTCGGTGACCGGCACCAACAAGACCGGCAACCCGCAGTTCCGCAACACGTTGCCAACGGCTCCGCTGGCTGCCGACTACTATCGCATCGCCAACAACAGCGACGCGATCGACTCCGCAGCCCCGACGAGTGCCGTGATGACGGACATCGACGGTGACGTCCGCCCGCAGACCGGCGCGGATATCGGCGCCGACGAGTACAACTAGCGCAGTGCCGCCGAAGGCGATGCGGAGTCGATCGTCTGTTACGATGCGACGACGACATGCGGATGGGGCTCGTGGCAGCGGTCGTGGTCGCGCTTGCAGCATCTGCACACGCCGATGACGCTGCGTTCGACGATCGCGCCGTCGGCGTGATCGTCCAGGGCGGCGGGTCGCTCGGCGACAAGCTCAAGAGCCACATCGCCAGGCGGCTGCGCCGCGACGGCTACACCGCGGTCGTAAACCCGCTCAGCGGCCACGCCCTCAACACGCTCGCGAACTGCTTCATCATCGAAGACCTCGCGTGCGCCCGCGGTGTCGTCGAGGCGCGCGCGAAGACGCCGCGTCTGGTGTTCGGACGCATCGACGACACGACCGACGAGTTCGTGATCGATCTGACCTGGTTCTCCTATGGTCACGAACCGGTGGCCTCGACGGCACCATGTCCGCAGTGCGCGGCGACCTGGCAGGACCACACCGATGATCTGCTCGCGCGGCTGACCGCGTCCGCCGAGATGCCGATCCTGCCCGAGCCCGAGCAGCCAGAAGCACCTCGCAAGAAGCCGTCACGCCTGTGGTCGACGCTGTTGATCAGCGCCGGTTCTGCGGCGCTCGTCACGGGATCCGTGCTGCTCTACTACGGGCTACGCGACGGCCCGGACCACAAGTACCTGTATCCTCAGCTGACACCCGTTGGCATCACGCTGATTGCAGTAGGTGGTGGCGCGGTGATCGGTGGCATCATCACATGGTGAAGCTCGCACTCGCCGTGCTCGCGCTGGCTGCTGGTTGCAAGGGCGACATCAACGCGGCCTACTGCGCCGCGCATCGCGACGATCCAGACTGCCTCACCGAGGGCGTGATGATGCGCGATGCGCCGACGCCGGAGTGCGAGACGAGCGCGCAGTGCGTTGGCGATCCCGAGGGTGGCGTCTGCGACACGAGCACCCAGCAATGCGTCGAGTGTCTGCCGGGCGGCGAGAGCTCGTGCATCATGGGCCAGGTCTGCGGCGCCGATCAGAAGTGCGTCGGGTGCGTGAAAGACGGTGATTGCGCGAGCAGCGTGTGCCTGGGCACGCGCAGCTGCGCGAACGAGGACAACATCCTCTACGTCAAGCCGGACGGCACCGGCACCACGTGTGATCGGGATGCAGCCTGCACGCTGACCACCGCCGTCGCGCAGCTCACGGCCACGCGAAACATCATCAAGCTCACCATCGTGCCCGGCGTCGACTACGACGTTCCACCGATCACGATCAACCAGCCGTTCGCCGTGCAGATCATCGGGCGCGGCGTCGAGCTCGAAACCGAAGGCCCCGGGGCGGCGATCTCCGTGACGAACGCAAATGTCGAGATCGTCGGGCTCACGATCGGCGAAGCGCAGGGCAACGGCGTGACCTGTACGAGCTCGTCCTTGACGCTGCAGGAGATGAAGCTCGTCGAGAACGAGGGTTACGGCTTGATGGCGACTGGCTGCAACGTGAACGTCAAGCGCAGCTACTTCTCGGGGCATGTGCCGGGCGCGATCTTCATCACCGGTGGCGAGAGCGAGATCCGCAACAACGTGATCCACAACAACGGAAACGAGAACCTCGAGACCGGCGTGGTGCGGATCGTCGGCGGGACCGGGCGCCTGGTGTTCAACACGATCGTCAAGTCGATCTCGCGCGGCGGCGGGCAACGCGTCGGCGGCGTCTTCTGCACGGAGATCTCGGAAGGCAGCTTCGCGGTGGCGCAGAACATCATCGCGGACCCCGGCGACGGCGATGCGCTCGGCGGCAACTGCACGGTGCGCGACAACTTCTTGCGGTCCGTCGCCGAGGCAGCGTTCGTGAGCGATATCGACTTTCACCTGACCGCGCAGAGCCCCGTTGAGGTCATTCGCGACGTCAACTCGACCATCGTCGACGCAGACTGCGCGGCAAACGGTGGCATCGACGACCTCGACGGCGAGGCACGCCCCTCCAACACCTACTGCGACCGCGGCGCCGACGAGTACCGGCCCTAACGGCGCCCTCATGGGCCCGCGACAGCGCGTAACGTACTCTCTAGACGTGCGTACCCTCGTGCTCGCGACTTGTCTGGCGGCGACTGGCTGTAGCATCGCCGACTTCGATATCGATCAGCCCGTGCTCGAGCAACGGATCACCGGCTCGCCGCTGCCGGGCCCGCTCGCGATGCTGTTCCCGCTGCCGCTGAGCATCGACATCGCGGCGAAGATCAAAGAGATGGAGACCGGCCCGATCGACAGCGTGACGATCAAATCCCTCTCGCTGACGATCACGCCGGCGGGTGTCGCGAGCGGCGACACCGATGACTGGTCGTTCGTCGACGAGATTCGCGTGTTCGTGAGCTCGAACATGAGCGGTACTACCCTGCCCCGTGTCGAGATTGCACACGTCACCAATCCAGGCGCGGTGCAGACGATGCAGTTCGTCGTCGAGAGCAGCGTCGATATCAACCCGTACGTCAACGAGGGCAGCACGGTCGAGGGCGAGAGCACCGGTACGGTGCCACAGGACGACGTGACCTACGACGGCCTGGCCGTGTTCACTGTGCATCCACTTTGAGCGTCTCGCGGAGCTCCTCGATCACGCCCGCGGGAGCACGCAGCTTCACCAGCGTACCGTCGTCGTGGTGCGTCTCGCTCAGCACGGTCGTTCGCTCGTGAATCAAGTGCACCACGCGCTGGTGTGACCACGGCACGTCGAGCTCGACCTCTTCGAGCGCGCCGATGAAGTGCTCGATCAACAGGTCGCGCAGCTTTGCGACATCGGCCGGCCGCTTCGCAGACAGCTGGATCGCGCGCGGATACTTGTCGGCGAGCGCTCGCTGCTCGAGGTCGCTGCAGCGATCGATCTTGTTGAGGACGAGCCACGTGTGGACACGGTCGGCCTCGATCTCGCCGAGCACCTCACGCGTGACCGCGAGCTGATCGGCATGCGCCGGATCGGATGCATCGATGAGGTGGAGCAGGAGGTCGCAGTCGCGAGCCTCGTCGAGGGTCGAGCGAAACGACGCCACCAGATCGTGCGGCAGCTTCTTGATGAAGCCGACCGTATCGGTCACCAGGATCGGCGGCTCGGTCGGCGGGACCAGGCGGCGAACGGTGGTGTCGAGCGTCGCGAACAGCTTGTCGGCAATGTAGACGTCGGAGCTGGTGAGCGCACGCATCAGCGACGACTTGCCGGCATTGGTGTACCCGACAAGCGCCACGGTCGGCAGCTCGCTGCGGCGCTCGCGGCGTGTGCGCGACCCACCCTCGATGCGCGACAGCTCGTCGCGAAGCTCTGCGATGCGATCGCGAATGCGGCGCTTGTCGAGCTCGATCGAGGTCTCGCCGGCACCCTTGCCGCCGACACCGCCGCGGACGCGGTCGCCACCGCCGCCACCTTCGCGCAGGCGCGGTGCGAGGTACTTGAGCCGTGCGATCTCGACCTGGAGGCGCGCCTCGCGGGTCTTGGCGTGGCGATGGAAGATCTCGAGGATCACGCTCGTGCGATCGAGGACGTCGACGCCGGTCACCTCTTCGAGATTGCGCTGCTGTGACGGCGTGAGGTCGTGATCGATGAGCACGACCTTCGCCTTGGCCGCGGGCGCGGCGCCGGAAGCCTCGGTGTCCCACGGATCGGGCACGTCCTCTTCCTCGGCCTCGGCCTCGGCGGTCTCCTTGGCATGGAGCTGATCGTGCGTCAGCTTGTGGCCGGGCTTCTCGTACTTGGCAACCTCGCCGGGGCCGCCGGTCCAGCTGGCGAGCTCCTTGAGCTTGCCCTCACCAAGGACCACGCCACTCGCGAGGCGGCCGCGGCGCTGGATCACACGGCCCACCGGAACCAGCCCGAGCGTCGTCGCGAGCCGCTCGAGCTCCTCGAGCGACGAGTCGAGCTCGCCATCGGTCACGCCGGGCAATTGCACGGCAACGACGACGGCAGGCGGACGCTCATCCGCTGCAAGTCGCTCGAACAGATTGCCGTCGGTGGCCATGGGGCGGGGACCTTACCCGATCGGGAGCTCTGCGGCGAACCCCAACAGCAGCTCCGAATACCGGCGCGCCGCCTCGGCGTGCAGCATGTGGCCCGCATTCGCCACGACCTCGAGGCGCACATTTGGCATCACGGCGAGCAGCGCGTCGAGGGTCGCGCGAAAGTAGCTCGCCGACCGGCCCCCACCCAGCAGCAGGGTTGGCACAGTGACGCTCGCCAGCTCGGCATACCGCGGCCTGTAGGCGATCAATGCCGCGGAGTCGGCGCGAATCTCGGCCCACTTGCTCGTGGCCCGCTCCTGGAATGCCTTCGGCATCCGCTCGAACACCGCGTCGCCGAGCACGAAGCGTAGGAAGAACTCGCCGGCCGCCGGTCCGCCTTGCTCCGCTGCGCGGCGGTCGAGCTCGGCGAGAAACGAGGTCGAGGCGGCGGCGAGCTCGTCGGAAGCGGCCATCGGCGGCTCGATCAGCACCGCGCCACGGCACAGCTGGGGCCGCGTGCGCATGAGGTCGATTGCGATCACCGAGCCAAAGCTCGATCCCGCCAGGATCACGGGCTCGCCGGCGAGCAGATTCGCGGCGTCGTCGGCATGCTCCTCGACGGAGGTCGCATCGGAGCGGCGGTCATAGGCGATCATCTCGACGCTGTCTCCCAGGCGCGAAGCCAGCTGGATCGACCACGTGGTGTGGTCGGCGGCGCTACCGTGGATAAATAGCACCCGAGGCCCGCGTCCGGCGCGAACGACGTGGAGTGGGGACGGCATGGCGGCTATCATCTGCGGGAATGCCGCCGGAGGATGGCGATCCCGCGCCCAAACCGGGTTCGTCCGCTGCGTTTGCGGCGACGATCGATCCGGCACCCGGGCTGGCGCACGGCAGCATCGGCAGCGATGCCACGATGGGGGCGACCCTCGAGCCGCTCGAGGGCGAACAGCAGCCCACGCTGCCCGCCGTCCACGAGTCGAACTACAAGACCGACAAGGAGATCGCGCGCGGCGGCATGGGCAAGATCGTTGCCGCCGAGGACCTCCGACTCGGCCGCCCGGTCGCGCTCAAGCAGCTCCTCGATCCGGCGCCCGATCAGATCACCCGCTTCCAGCGCGAGGCGCTGATCACTGCACGGCTCCAGCACCCCGGCATCGTGCCGGTCTACGAGGCGGGACAGTTCACCAACGGCGAGCCGTTCTTCGCGATGAAGCTCGTGCAGGGCAGCCCGCTCGACAAGGTGATCGGCGAGGCCAAGACGCTCGAGGAGCGGCTCGCGATCATCCCGCGCCTCGCGGCCGCGTGCGACGCGATCGCGTACGCGCACAGCCAGCGGATCATTCATCGCGATCTCAAGCCGGGCAACGTGCTGCTCGGCGCGTTCGGCGAGACGGTCGTGATCGACTGGGGCCTCGCGAAGGATCTCGACGCGCAGGACAACACGTTCCAGTCCGCCAATCGCAAGCCGCGCGCGAGCCGGCCGGCGCTTGCCCACAACGAGGCACGCAGCAATTCGTCGACGCTGACGGTTGCCGGCGCGGTGATGGGCACGCCCGCGTACATGGCGCCGGAGCAGGCGCGCGGCGAGCTCGTCGATCAACGCGCGGATGTGTTCGCGCTCGGCGCGATGCTCTATCACACGCTGACTGGAGTGCCGCCGTACAACGCGCGCACGGCGACCGACGTCATCGCCGCCGCAGCGCTCGGCAAGGTCATCCCGCTGCGCCAGCGCGAGCGCCGCGCCCCCGCGGATCTCGTCGCGATCGTTGATCGCGCGATGTCGCAAGACCCGTTCGACCGTTACCCGCACGCCGGCGAGCTCGCGCACGAGCTGCGCCGCTTCATCACCGGTCAGCTCGTCAGCGCGCACCGCTACACCGCGGTCCAGAAGCTCGTTCGCTTCGTGAAGAAGCACCAGGCGGCGGTCACGATCAGCGTGCTCGCGACGATCGGCTTCGCCGTCGGCGGCACCCTCGCCGTGCGCCGCATCGTCGACGCTCGCGATAGCGCCCGGCGCGAGCAGAAGATCGCGGTCACCCGGAAGCAGGCCGCCGAGAACCTGATCGACTACATGTTCTCGGACATGAAGAAGCGGCTCAGCGAGGCCGGCCGGCTCGACATGCTCTCGGGCATCGGCACCGAGGTGAAGCGGTACTACACGCTGCTGTCGGGAATGCCTGGCGGCATGCCGCAAGAGGACGAGATCCGCATGGCCGAGGCAATCCAGCTGATCGGCATGGCGGAGCACACGTCGGGCAGTCCCGATCAGGCGCTCGCCACGTGGAAGGCCGCGCGCGAGCGGCTCGTCGCCGTGGTCGGACGGGACGCGACCGCGCGCACCCGCAGGCTGCGCCGCATGATCGCGCGATTCGACTACGAGACCGGCCGCATCTTTCAGGAGCGCGGCAAGACCGAGCAGGCGCTCGACTACTTCAAGCGCTCGGGCACGATGTACGAGGCGCTCGCGAAGGAGGAGCCGACCTGGAAGGCCGTGCTGCTCGAGAACGCCGATGTCCACGATCGGCTCGGCGATCTGCTGCGCATCGACGGCAAGATCGACGACGCGTTCGAGCAGTACATGGAGGCCAAGAATCAGCGCATGCGCGCTGCGAGCCAGGGCGGTGGCCGCGTCTCCGACGAGAACCTCGCGCTATCGACCAGCCACTTCAAGCTCGGCTCGGTCTACCAGAACCGCGGCGAATCCGCGGCCGCGCTCGAGGAGTACAAGCAAGCGTTCCGGCTCCGCGACACGCTGCTGCAGTCGCAGCCCGCGAACGTCGAGCTTCAGCAGGCCGTGCTCGAGGTGCAGCGGGAGATGGGCGAGCTCCAGCGCCAGCTCGGCGACGAGAAGGGCGCGATCGAGAGCTACCTTCGCGCGCTGCCAGTGGCCGCGTCGCTTGTGCGCACGGATCCGACGAACACGGACTGGCAGTACCAGCGCGGCAATCTGCTCTCCGACCTCGGCTTCACGATGATCGACAGCGGCTCGTTCAAGGACGGCCTGACGTACATCGAGGAGGCGCTGGGAGTGCAGCGGGATCTCGTGTCGCGCGATCCCAAGAGCAGCAAGTACAAGACCTCCCTGTCCCGCTCGCACACGCGCGCAGGCGACGCCGAGATCTATATCGGCAAGATCCCCGACGGAGTCGCGCAGTATCGGGCAGCACTCGAGATCCGGCGTGACCTCGTCGATTCCGATCCCAAGAGCACGGCGTACCGGCGCTCGATCGCGTGGTCCTACGCCAAGCTCGCCCGTGCGTTCATGCTCGAGGGCAACGACAAGCTCGCCCTCGAGGCGAACGAGGAAGCGCTCAAGCTCCGCAAACAACTCGTCGCCGAGTCACCGTCGCAGGGCGGCTTCAAGAACGAGCTGGCGTCGAGCGAGATCGCGCTCGGTCGCATGCTTGCCGCGAAGGATCACAAGCGCAGCGACGAGCTGATCCAGTCCGGCGTCGCACGTGCCCGCGTGCTTGTCGGCGGCGACTACATCAACAACGAGTGGAAGGAGACGCTGACGCAGGGCCTGATCGCTCAGGCCGCCACGGCACGCGATGCAGCGAGCCGCGCGGCAGCCTTCGCCGAGGCACTGAAGTTCGCCGAGGACGCGACGTCACGCGCACCGCAGAACGCGCACTGGCCGGGATACCTCGCCGAGATTCACATCGGTCTCGCCGAGACCGCGCCGAACGCCAAGGTCGCCAAGGACGAGTGGAAGCTCGCCCGCCTGATCCTCGAGACCTTGGACAAGGACGGCCGCCTGCCGATGCCGCGTCGCAAGCTGCTCGATCGCGCGCGCGCCCACAAGTAACGCTACCGCGTGTACGATGGCGTCCATGGCGGACGTTCAAGAACGCGAATACATGGGTGGGCAGAAGAGCCGGATGTGGACGTACCTCATCCTCATGGGCGTTCTGATCGGGATCGCCGTCATCGTCAACGTGGTGTGGAAGAACCCCGCAGCCGCGCAGGATGGCTTCAAGCACTTCCTGGGGCTGCCGGCCTGGGCGCTCGCGACCACGGCGTTCGTCGTCGGCGCGATCGTGTTCTGGATCGGACTCAAGATCGAGACCGATTGGCCCGAAGCAGTTGGCGCGTTCTTGATCTCCGGATCCGTCGTCGCGTTCGAGTTGATGCTCGGCTGGTCCAAGCTCGAGCTCGGTGGCCTGTTCGTGGTGCCCTATATCCTGCCCATCGCCGTGTTCGTGCTGCTACTGATGTACGGCATGAAGCGCAGCGCTTAGCGCGACCGGATCGGTCACCGGCGCCGAGCACGTCGGTCCCTGGCACACGTACGCGCGAGCAGTACCGCCGTCGGACGTCTTGCCGTCGAGGATCGAGGCCTGCGCCCACGGGCCCGCCACGCACAAGGTCGGGGCAAATGCGCGGCGCGCCGCGGCCAGCAGCGCATCGCGGCCTGTCCCCTCGGTCGCGACCAGGACCTGGTGGTGCAGATAGAAGTCGAGCGCGCCCATCAGCGCTGACGTTGCCCACGCGTTGACGCCGGTCACTGCGGTCAGCCGCTGCGCGAGGTAGCGCTCCGCGAGATCGAGCGCGGCCGCATCGCCGGCGATGAGCCCGACCCGTAACAGCGCCTGAACCGCGATCGCGGCGCCGGCTGGAATCGCGCCGTCGTGATGCGACTCGGGGCGATGAACCAGGAGCGCTTCACCCTCCGGCGACATGAAGAAGATCACCACGCCGGCACGCTCCTCGACGAAGCGAGCGCGGATCGATCCGATCAGCTTGGTCGCGAGGTCCCACCACGCGCGATCACCCGTCGCCTCGGCGAGCTCGAAGAATGCCTGCGCGCAGAACGCGTAGTCATCGAGCGTGCCGTCGAGCTCCTTGGTCTTCCCCTCGTGGAACACGCGCGCGATGCGATCGCCGTTGATCATGTGATCGCGGAGGAACGTGGCGACGCGCAGAGCCAACGCGAGCGCCGGCGCTTGCGCGGTCGCGCGCCATGCGGCACACAGTCCCGAGATGGCGAGGCCGTTCCAGCCCGAGAGCACCTTGTTGTCGGTGCCCGGGCGGATGCGCTGACCGCGCGCCGCGAGCAGCTTCACGCGGAGCTCGGCGAGCTGCTCCTCCTCGAGCGGCGAGCTGCGCGGCGTGATGCGCGACAGCACCGAGGTCTCGTGCTCGAAGTTGCCAACCTCGGTCACGCCATACGCGCTGTTGAACACGAGCGCGTTCACCATGCCGAGCACCTCGCGCGTCTGCGCCGGGGTCCACGCGTAGAACTTGCCCTCCTCGCCCTCGCTGTCGGCGTCGAGCGAGGACCACAGGCCGCCCTGGGCATCCGACAGCTCGCGCTCGAGGAACGTGATCGTCTCGGCGATCACCTCCTCGGCGCGCAGCGCGAAAGCACCACCCATCGCGACGGCGCTCGCGTAGATGCCGAGCAGCTGCGCGTTGTCGTAGAGCATCTTCTCGAAGTGCGGGATCAGCCACTTCGCGTCGACCGAGTAGCGCGCGAACCCGCCACCGAGATGATCGTAGATGCCGCCCTCGGCCATGCCGCGCGCCCACCCCTCGAAGGCCTTCCGCGCGGCGTCGCCAAACGGCAACCGCGATGCGCGCGCGAGCAGCTCGTGGCTCGAGCTCGACGGAAATTTCGGCGCGCCGCCAAGGCCACCGTGCTTCGGATCGCAGCGCTCGGCGAGCTGCTTGCCCGCCGCGATCAGGAGCTGCGCCTCGAGCTGGCCGACCTGCCCCGCCTCGGCGCCACGGCGATAGTGCTCGTCGACGCGTTGCAGACCATCGACGAGCGCCATGGCGTTGTCCTCGGCGTCAGCGCGGCGGTTGCGAAACGCGTCGTTCATCGCGTTGAGGAGGTTGCCGAAGCTCGGCCGACCGAACTTCGGCGCCTTGGGAAAATACGTACCGAGGAAGTACGGGCGGCCGTCGGGTAGGCAGAACGCCGACAAGGGCCAGCCTCCGCCCTCGCCCATCACCTGGATCGCGTTCATGAAGATCGCGTCGACGTCGGGACGCTCCTCGCGATCGACCTTGACGTTGATGTAGAGCTCGTTCATGAGCTTCGCGGTCGCGGCGTCCTCGAAGCTCTCGTGCGCCATCACGTGGCACCAGTGACACGCCAAGTAGCCGATCGACAGCAGGATCGGCCGATCGCGGTCGCGCGCCGCCGCGAAGGCCTCGTC
>JBBQFU010000215.1:0-15686 GCA_038322185.1 Haliangiales bacterium | reverse complement strand
ACGCCACTGCTCGGCATTCGCTTCAAGGTCGAAGCGTTCAAGGACTGGACGCGGACCGGCGTGCTCGATCCGGTCGAAGCCTTGCGCGCGCTGCGCGAGGTCGACGATGGCAAGGAGGTCGCGTGGGTCATCGGCTACATTGCGCAGCCCGAGACGTCGACCAAGGCACTCAGCGAGCTCGGCAATGGCGAGCTGCTCGGCCGTCATGTGATCGTGCGCATGTGGGCGACGAAGTACGAGACCGATGCGCTCGCGTCGTCGCTGCCCGACCTCCAGCAAGCCGAGCGCGTGGAGGTTCTCGCCGCGCACGAACGTCACAAGCAGACGGTGATCCTGCTCCATATGATCGGACGCACGCTCGGTGCGATCGGCGAGAGCGACGAGTCGTGGATCCAGAACCCGATCTACTCGCCGAAGCAGGCGACCGTGTCCGATCGAAATCGCGAGCTCATGCAGCTGTCGGTCGATCGGCGGCTAGCGGACGATGGAACCCCCGAGACCGCCCACGAGCTCCTCGAGAAGATCGAGAAGGAGAACTGGGGCGGCTGGATCGCACCGGCGCGCGACGAGATCCTCAGCCAGCTGCGCGCGATCGTGACCGCGGGCAAGGCGGGCCAGGCCGCCGCGGAAGTTCCAGTCGCCGCCGTCGAGCAGTTCGAGCGCATCAAGGCGCTCGCGCAGCGAGGTGAGATGGCGACCGCCGCCGCCGAGCTCGATAACTTACTCATCGCGTATCCAGGCAACGCGGCGATGTACCAGCTCAAGTGCGACCTGCAGCTGGCCAAACCCGGCGTCAAGGACAAGACCACGCGTGCGACCTGCGCCCGGGTCAGCGAGCTCGCACCCGGCGAGCCCGGGCCGCACTTCGCGGTCGCAGATGCGCTCGTTCGAGTCGGCGACATCACGGGTGCACGCGCCGAGCTGCTGATCGCGGCGACGAAGATCGCGGGCCTCAAGACCTCGCCCGACGCGTACTGGAAGCGGTTGATCGGCATGTACAACGGTATGGGCGCGCTGACCTGGACCGAGGAGGTGCTCGTCGCTGCGAAGCTCGAGAACGATCCGCTCGCGATCGAGATCGCCCAGACCCGAGCGCGCTACGGGATCCCGCGCAAGGGCGTGAAGCCCGAGGAGGAAGCCGCGCTGGTCAGTGCCGTTCGCAACGCGCTGACGCTCGCGAACGCCAACAAGTATGCCGAGGCGAACAAGGCGATCGCCGTGGGCGAGAAGAAGTGGCCCGCGTCGCCGGGGTTCTCGACGGTGCGCTGTGACATGGAGCTGCGGCGCGCGAAGCTCCCTGCAGCGAAGGCGGCGTGTGCGAAGGCCGTCTCGCTCGATCCGAACACGTCGTGGGCGCTGTATCTCGGCGGCGTGATCGAGCTCAAGAACACGAGTGCCGCCGGTACAAGAGCGGGCATCGAGAAGCTCAAGAAGGCGATCCAGGTCGATCCGGATCTTGGCCAGGCCTGGCGCACCCTCGCGAAGGCGTACGCACGCGCGAAGGATCAAGCGGCCTACGACCAGCTCGCCAAGGACTACGCGGCGAAGTTCGGTACGCCGCTTCCGCCCTGATCACGCCGCGCGGCGGAACACACCGACCCGCTGCAGCACCTGATGCGCGGCGCGCTCGCCGCTCATCAGCGCAGCGGCAACCGAGCCTTCGTAGTCGGCGTCCGTCGCCTCGCCGGCGAAGTAGATCGTGTCACCGAGCGGCCGCGCGAGCTGCTCGGCCGCGCCGGTGCCCCCGACGCGCGTGTAGCTGTAGGCGCCGCGTGCGAACGGATCGGCCGCAAAGTCGTGGAAGTGATAGTGCTCGACCGCATCCTCGAGCTCGGCGCGCGGCATGCCGATCGCCCTCGAGAAACCGTCGAGCACGCGCATCATCAGCCGTTGACCGTCAAGCCCAGCGAGCGCTTGCGCGTGCGGGCCGCCGGCCCACGCGGTGAGCTGGTGGCCGCCGCCATGCTCGCGCACCCAGTACGTCGGGAACGGGGTGTCGGGGTAGTGCAGGAACGCGAGAGCGTGCGTGTGATGACGCCAGACCGGCTGGCGCATGCAGGTCACGACCTTCACGACCTGGCCCATCGCGAGCTGATTGGCCGCGCGGAGGTGATCGCCGAGCGCGGGATAGAACTGCACCCGCGTGTCGTCGCCGGCGGCGAACAGCACGCCCAGCGGCAGCGTCACGATCACCCGCCGGGCGCGCACGCTGGTGTCGTGACCGTTGTGACGGTAGACGACACGCGCGGTCAGCTCGTGCCAGTCGATCGCACGCACGATCGACCGGTACTGGATCACGCCCCCCGCACCTTCGAAGCGCGTACGCATCCACTCGGCAAGCGGGCCGTAGCCGGCGCGCGGCCGGGTCTGCGCGGCTTCGCCGCGGGTCGCTCCTGCGTCCGCGGCAATGGCAGCGATACTCACCTCTGCCAGCGGGGCCGCATAGAAGTCCTCGACGAGCGTCACGAACAGCATCGCGTCGTCGCGCCGCATGTTCTCGCGCTGCAGGTACTCGAGCGCCGAGATATCGCGCGACGCGGCCGGCGCGTTCCGCAGCAGCCGGCCAAACCGGCTCCACATATCCGGCTGTGACACCAGCGCGCCGTCGCGGCTGACGTGGTGCACGTCCGAAAATTGCTCGCGCTGGAGGCCTGCCGCGCGCAGTAGACGCAGCGTGACCTCGGGCTCGCCGTGGATATATTCCGGCCCCAGCTCCGCCGGCACCCCGCTATAGGGGTGGAGCGTGTGGGCTCGGCCCCCTACCCGTTCGGTCGCCTCGAGGACGACCACACGCAGGCCCCGCTCTGCAAGCTCGCGTGCGGCCGCAAGCCCCGCGAAACCGGCACCGATCACGACGACGTCGGGCTCGTCTGGCATGTCGGGCGTTAACTGCAATCGCCACGCCCGCTATACTGCGTCGGTGAGTTTCTTTCGCCGCGTGTTCTCGTCTGACTATCGCGCCGCTGTTGCGGCCGAAGCGGCTGGGAACGTCGATCTCGCAGCAGAGCGCTATGCGCTCGCGGGCGAGGCGGAGGGTGCCGTGCGTATGCACCTCGCACGCGCGGCTCGCGCGGGTACGCGCCAGGGCGAGATCGCGGCGCTGCGGGATGCACTGCGCTGGGCCGGCGAGGACGCACAGCTGAAGAAGCAGGCCAGCAAGGCGCTGGGCCGCGCGATGTGGGAGAGCATTCGCGCCGAGGGCGTGGCCACCGAGCGTGATCGACAAAAAGTTCGCGAGGCCGCCGACCTGCTCGTCGCCGGCGAGGACCACGCCATGGCTGGCGAGGCGCTCGAGGGCATCGGCGATCACCAGGCTGCGGCGCTCGCGTACTCCGCGGGCGGGCTCGTCGAGAAAATGGAACAAGCGCTCACCAAGGACGACGCGCGCTACCTCAAGGCGCGCGAGGAGTCCGACGGGTTCGCGGGCTACCAGACGCACATGCGCGTCGGTCGACGCGACGATGCACGCGCCGAGCTGATGCGCGCCATCCAGTCGGCCGAGGCCGCCGGCGAGTACCGCCGCATGCTCGACCAGCTCGACACCGCGCTGCTCACCGGCGGTCGCGTCGAGCTGCGCCGGCGCGGCAAGCCCATGCTCGTCGCGTGCGCGGCGCCGAAGATCGTGCTCGGGCGCGATCAGCTGTGTGACATGCCGCTGCGTGCCGGCGGCGTTTCGCGCCAGCAAGCAGAGATCGAGCGCATCGGCGACACGTTCCAGCTGCGCGACCTCGACTCGCGCAACGGGACCTCCGTCGCCGGGCTGCCGCTCGTGGGCAAGGTCCCGCTCGTGGGTGAAGGCAAGTTCGGCCTCGGCGACGAGTGCTCGATCGAGTTCGAGGCCACCGCGTCGCTGCTCGTGCTGAGAATCGCCAACGGCGTCGACCGCGGCGCGGCGCTGGTCTCGGCGGGCGAAGGGGCGCGCATCGACCTGATGCCGCTCGGAGTCGGCCTCGACGTGATCTTCCAGAAGGGCCGCCCGCTCCTCGGTCGCGGGTGCTGCAAGGACGTCGTGTTCAACGACGAGCCGCTCGGCGAGGAGGTCCGCGTGCAGCTGATTCGCGGAGACCGGCTCGTTGCCGATGGCGACGAGATCGACGTCGGGTAGAGTCGGGGCATGGCTTCGTTCTGGCGCCGGTTGTTCGGCAAGCAAACGCAGCCGCCTGCGATCCCCACACCCGCGCCGGAGCCGCAGCACCTCGGCAGCGAGGAGGAAGTGTTCCTCGCGCAGCTCGTGCAAGACCTCGGCGACGGCAAGCGGCGCGACGAGATCAGCAGCACCGACGTCCTCGCGAAGATCGAGGGCCTGTGGAAGTCGGGGCACGAGCGCCTCGCGATCGAGTGGACCGAGAAGCTGCTCAACGTGCCCGAGGTGTCCAGCACCAAGACCGCGCCGCTGCGGGCTGCGCTCGTCGAGCGCTACGAGCAGCGCGGCGAGCTCGACACCGCGTTCCCGCACCTCGAGCAGCTGGTGAACGAAGACTCGTATGCGCTGCGTGCGCACTACTTGCTCGCCGAGCACGCGCGCAAGAAGGCCGACCACGAGCGCGCGTTGCGCCACTACGAGGCCGTACTCGGCCGCGACGTCGACTATCCAAACGTGCGTGTCCGCGTCGAGCGCCTGCGCCAGCTCACTGGTCGCAGCGCACCGATCGCCGGTGAGACGATCGCCGGCGGCGACATCGCCGGTGTGCAGGCCGGTGCCCGCTATCGGCTGGTGCGCCAGCTCGGGCGCGGCGCGACCGGTGTGGTCTACCTCGCGCGCGATGCCGAGCTCGATCGCGACGTCGCGGTGAAGCTGTTGCACCCGCACCTCGCCGGCACCGAGAAGGCCGACGCGCTCGCGCGGTTCTTCCACGAGGCGCGCGTGATGGCGTCGCTGCGGCATCCCAATGTCGTCTCGGTGCTCGACATGGACGAGGCCGCGCGTCGCATCGTGATGGAGCTTGCCGCCGGCGGGACGCTGCGTGACGTGCTGCGCGAGCGTGGGCCGCGCTCACTGCGTCGCGCGATCGAACGTCATGGCCAGGTGCTGTCGGCACTCGCCGCAGCGCATCGGCGCGGCATCATCCACTGCGATCTCAAGCCGGCGAACTTGATGTTCCGCCGCGATGCAGACCTACCCGGCGTCGAGATCATGCTCGGCGATTTCGGCGTCGCCCACCTGCCCGATGCGTCGGGCCAGGCCTCGGTCGACGGGGTTGCGCCCGCCGACGGCCGGCCGACACCCGTGCCGATCGAGTCGGGTCCGGTCACCAAGAGCGGCAAGAAGGAGGCGGTCGGCACGCTCGCGTACATGGCGCCCGAGCAGCGGCGCGGCGATCTGTCGCCGGCGAGCGACGTCTACGCGACGGCAGTCGTGCTGTTCGAGATGCTCACCGGTCATGCGCCGGGTGGTCGCGAGGGCGTGATCGGCGGCCGGCGGCAAGCGTCGGACTTCCTGCTGCCGCCGGAGATCTTCAGCGAGGCGCCTCAGATTGCCGGCGACGTGCAGAACCATCTGGATCGCATCTCGGCGACCGAGCCGGCGAAGCGACCGACGACGATGCAGGCGCTCGCCGAATCGGCGCGCCTGCGCGAGCGCATCATCGCGGCCGGCGCGTCGTAGCCTACGCCTCGTCTTTGACGGGCGTGGCCTTGAGCGCGGCCTTGCCGTCCTTGACGTACACGGTGAAGCGCACTTCCTTGCAGCCAGTCTTCTGCATCAGGTCGTCGCGGTTCTTGATCAGCTTCTCGCTGAACTTCGTGTACGTGAGGCCAGTGGTCGATTCGTTGCAGCTCTGCTTCACCGCGACGAACTGGTCGTAGACCTGCTTGAAGTACGGGTCGACCATCTCGGTCGCCTCGGGATCGACGCCACCACCGAGGATGTCGTCGTCGAGACCGAACCCGTTCGGCGGCGGAACCTCGACAGGCGTCGATGCCGTCGGGCGCGGTGGCGGGGCTGCAGGCGTGCCACGCGGTGGCGTGGCCGGCGGACGCGCGGGCGGCTTCGCCGCGATGGGCGGTGGCGTGGGAATCGCCTTGCCCGGATCGTTGAACTTGAAGTCCGACGGCGCCGACGACGACGGGGGTGCCGAGCCGCCCGGACGGGACGGCGGCAGTGCACCGGCGAGCAGATCGATCGTGCCCATGCCGAGGCTGCCCTCGGGCGCGGGCCCGAGCAGCGAGTCGAGGTTCTTGGCGGCCGACTTCGCTTCGCGACCGAGCTTGTCGATGGCGATGTTCACGGAGCGCGCGATCGAACCGAACTTGCCCGAGTGCTCGTCTTCGCCGAGCCGCTCCTTCTCACCCTTGGCGAGCTTCACCGCATCGGCAGCGAGCCGCCGCAGCGGCCGGTCCGACTCGATGAACATCAGAGCGATGCCAAGGCCGAGCGCGACGATGAACGCGCCGCCGACGAGGATCCACGGGAAGTTTCCAAACGACAGGTCGCCCTTCGAGACGACCTTGAGCGTGCCGCCAAATCCGATCGCGGCCTGCTTCTTCACGAGCACCGCATAGTGTGCTTGCTTGAGCGCGGCCTCACCCGGCAGGCGCGCGACGACCGCCGTGAAGTCTTCGTTGCTGGCGCGAATGTCGACCGGGTGACCGGCCTGGCAATCGGTGCCCATGTCGCCCTTGAGCGTCTTGACCGCAGCGGAGAGCTTGCCCGCATCGATCGTGAGCGTCTTGCTACCCGCGACGGCTTCGCCACCGACGTAGAAGCCGACGTCGACGTTGAGCGACGACACGAGCGTCTTTGACAGCTCGTTGGTGACCTTGTGCCCGAGCACGATGGCGCCGACGTAGGTCACTGGCGCGTCGCGCTTGATGACCGGTGCGGCCGACACGAAGTACAGCGTGCCCTTCATCGCCCACAGATCGTCGCGCAGGTAGCCGGCGAGCGCGTCGTCGATGAGCGGGCGGCCCGCGGCGGTGTCGCCGAACTCGCCGTCTTCGAG
The DNA here is from genome assembly GCA_038322185.1 of Haliangiales bacterium. GTDB lineage: Bacteria > Myxococcota_A > Polyangia > Haliangiales > Haliangiaceae > JABFXX01. The sequence goes on along the minus strand of JBBQFU010000215.1, from coordinate 8,745 downwards.
CTTCACGCGTGAGACCACGCGGCCGCGCTTGTCGATCAGCCACGCGAAGTCGGGCTTGCGGCCCGAGATGCCGTCCATGATCTTCTCGCCGACCGCGCGCACTTGCTTCATGCGCGTGTCGTCGATCTTGTCGGCGCCGCTCGCGGACTCGAGGGCGGCAACCACTTCGGCTGCGCGAGAGAACTTGCCGGCGAGCTCGACGCGATTGCGCGCGTCGTCGGTGAGCAGGAAGTTGACGACGCCGCACGCGACCGCCAAGCGGCTGCGCTCCTCGGTGAGCGCCTGGCGCTGCGCCGGACGCGGCATCACGAGCGCGACGGTCAGCGCGACAGCAGCTGCGAGCGCGACAATGAAGAACCAGATCTTCGACAGGAACACGGCGCCCTCACTTCTTCCCGGCCGGCGCGCCATACGCGCTGACCTTGGGGTTGAACTCGGTCTTGCCCTTCTCCTTCACCTCGACGGTGTCGTCAGGACGCTCGAGCCAGCCATCGCCGTACCAGATCTTCAGCTTGTAGTTCCCGGCCGGAATGCCGGGGATCTCGTACTGGCCCGCGTCGTTCGGATACGCGAAGTACTGCGTGTTCACGACGACGAGCTTCATCTTGAGATGCGGCGTGTCCTTGTCGGAGATCGTGTAGACCTTGTCGACGTCGTTGACGCGGAACGACTTGGGGCCGGTCGGGTTGATCGGCCCCTGCGGGATGAGCTTCGGGTCTTCGGCCGCCTCCAGCGTGCGCGCCGACTTCGAGACGTTCTTGATCACGACCTCGGCACCCGCGGGCGCGGCGGCAACACCACGCGAAAATGAATCACCGAGCAGCTCGATCACGACCTGCGGCGGCGACACCGGCTTCTCGTCGCCCAGCAGCACGATCACCATGCGCTGAGTCGCGGCCACGGGCCTGAGCGGCGCGAGCGGGTTCTCGATCCGGTCGAGGAACCCCATGCTCTCGACGCCGGGCCGCTCGGGCGGATCCTTGGGCAGCTCGAGCTTGCCGGTGAGAGTGCCGTTGGCGCTAGCGCTGCCAACGAGCAGGAAGGAAACGACCACCCAGACCAGCGTTCCGCGGAACATGCCGATGAGATCGTAGGCCGCCCTCCCTCTAAACAGCAAGCTACGTGGGCGGAATCGTTGGCGCCTCCGTAGAAATCCGAACGATCGGAACCCGCGGCGCCGTGCGGTCGATAGGGGCTCATGCGTTCGCGCCCGCGCATGCTGGCCCCCCTGCCCTGCGCGATCGTGCTCGCAGCATTCATCGCGATCGCCGGCATCGGACGCGGCCCGGCGCCGCTGCCTCCCGGCGCGACCGCGGATGACACGAGCGACGATCGCGTGACCGGTACGGTGGGCGGCCCGGTCGTCGTGACCCCGCGCGGATTCGGCGCGCCGCTGCACGCCGAGCACGTGACCGTCTGGATCTGGAGCCTCGAGCGTGTCGAGCCGGGCGAGCGGATCGCGGTGAGCGGCCGGCTTCGCAAGCCGCGCGGGTTTCTCGGCCCGGGGTCGCCCGATCGCGGGATCGTGACCGCCAGCCGCGGCGCGCAGTGGGAGCTGTCCGCGACCCACGTCGAGCGCATCACGAACGAGCCCGGCTGGGTCGCGAGCACGTGGCGCTGGGCTGCCCGGGTGCAGCGCTCGCTGTCCGCGCAGATCCAGGGACCCGGTGGCGAACCGGCGGCGCGCGCCGCACTCGACGGCATCGTGACCGGCGATCGGACACGCATCCCGGCGCAGCTCGACGCGCGCTGGCGTGCGGTCGGCATCTATCACGTGCTCAGCGTCAGTGGCCTTCACCTCGCCGTGATCGCCGGGCTCGCATTCGCGCTGCTGCGCCGCCTGTTCGCTGCGTCACCGCTCGGTGGTCGCAGCCGGCCGGCACGCTGGGCCGCCCCTGCCGCGATCCTGCTCGCGATCGCCTACACGTTGATCACCGGCGCCCAGCTCGCGACGCTCCGCGCGCTGATCGTCGTGACGATCGTCCTCGTCGCGCAGATGCTCGACCGCCCGGTGCGGCTCGTCGACGCGCTCGGGCTCGCCGCGATCGCGATCCTCGTGTGGCGGCCGCAGGACCTCCACGATCCGTCGTTCCAGCTGTCGTTCGTCGCAGCCCTGACGCTCGCCTTGATCCCGCCGCGCGACGCGCAGCCGGTGGTTTCACTTTGCACGCGTGTGTGGCGCTGGCTCGGGCGCGGTCTCGCGACGTCGGCGTGGGTCGTGGTGACCACCGCGCCGATCACCGCGCTGCACTTTCATCAGGTCGCGGCCGGCGGCGTGATCGGAAACCTCGTGCTCACCCCGCTCGTCGAGCTCGCCGCGCTCCCGCTCGGTCTCGCCGGTGCGCTGCTCGGTGCGCTGACCGGTCTTGGTGCCACGTTCATCGACATCGCGGTGTGGATCGTCGCGTGCGTCGACGATGTTTCGGCGGTGCTCGCGCACGCGATGCCGGTCGGCTCGATCGCGATCGAGTCACCGCTACTCGCCGGTGCGCTCGTCACGCTCGGGCTGTGGTCGTGTCACCGGCGTGAGCGTACGCGCAGCGAGCTCGTGGTCTGGATCGCGCTGTGCGCTGCATGGGCTGCGGCACCCGTCGCCGCGGCACCGGGCGCACTGCGCGTGACATTCCTCGATGTCGGCCAGGGCGACGCCGCGATCATCGAGCTACCCGGCGGGGAGGTCTGGCTCGTCGATGCGGGCGGCATCGCGAGCTCGCATGACCTCGCCGCAGCGAGCCGCCCCGGCGAGGCGATCGAGCGGGCGCTCGCCGTGTACGGCCACGACCGGATCGATCTCGCGATCCTGTCCCATCCGCATCCAGACCACTACCTCGGGCTCGCGCGGATCCGGCTGCCGATCACCGAGCTATGGTTCGCCGCTGACCCAGCCGCACCCGACGTATCGCCAATGTCGTTCACACGCATGACGAGCGAGCTCGCCCGGCGCGGCACGCGCTTGGTTCGGCCACCGCTCGGCTCGCGGACCACCGAGGCCGGCGTGACGCTCACCGTCTGGGCACCGCGCTACGCCGCCGCCGCCGGCACTCGCGAGGTCCTCGCGCCCGATCCCGTCCGCACGGTCAATGACAACTCGCTCGTCGTCACCGTCGAGTACGCCGGTCGCACGATCCTGTTCGCCGGCGACCTCGAGGCCGAAGGCGAGGAGGCCCTGGTCGCTGCCGGGGTGCCCACCGTCGATGTCGTCAAGGTCGCGCACCACGGCAGCCGCACGTCGTCGTCGGCGACCTTCGTCGCGGCCACCCGTCCTTCGCTGGCGGTGATCTCGTGCGGGCTCGCCAATACATTCGGGTTCCCCGCCGACGAGGTCCTCGCGCGCTGGCGCCGCGCCGGGGCTGCCATCGCGCGCACCGACCTCGATGGTGCCGTCACCGTGACGATCGACCAGGCGGGTGACCTGAGCGTCGAGCGGTATGCGCACCCCAGGCCGTGACACGCCGCGCGATCGTGGTGGATAATCGGTAACTGGTGTCGAGCACTGCACTCGATCGCGAGGCCATCGACGAAGCCGTCGCACGTGGAAGCGACCTGCTGAAGCAGGGCAAGCTCGACGATGCGGCCAAGTCGTTTCGGTCGGCCCTGCTTCTTGACGAGAAGAATCCGCGCGTGCTCGCGCTGCTCGGCCTGACGTACTTCAAGTCGGCTGCGTTCCCGCAGGCACAGCCGATCTACGAGGAGCTGGTCGAGCGTGCGCCGACCGATGCCTCGCACCGCCTGAACCTCGGGCTCGTGTATCTCAAGCTTGGCGAGTCCGACAAGGCGATCGGCGCGCTCGAGTCCAGCCGCGCACTCGACCCGAGCCAGGGCCGCGCGGTCAGCTACCTCGGGCTCGCGTACGCACGCGCCGGCCGCTACGCCGAGGCGTACCGCTCGTTCTTGCTCGCCGGCCAGACCGATCTCGCGACCGAGATCGAAGTGAACCTGACGGCCGCAGAGCGCGACAGCATCACCGCGCAGCTTCATGTCGAGCCGCGCCCCGCGCCGCCGAAGCCGCCGCCGAAGTCGAGCGTCGAGATTCCGATCAACATGATGAGCATGCCGGCGATCGTGATCGATCGTCCGCATCACGACGACGACAATGCGGGCGCGCCGCTGTCGGGTGCCGGCTTCGGACCTGCGGGCAGCTACAAGCCGCCGGCGAGCGAGATCGAGATCGATATCAGCATGTCGGGGATTCACACCCCGCCGCCGGTCGACGACGACCACGATCACTTCAGCGCAGTGCCCGTCGTCAGTCGCGCTCCGGTGCAGAGCGAGATCATCGCGCCCGAGAAGAGCGACTCGCAGCAGTTCGTGCTGCCAAACCGCACAGCGATTCCTGCGCCGCTCGACGGGCAGTCGATGATCTCGCGCGCCGTCGAGGTCGCGGTGCCGTCGAGTGCCGCCGCCGCGGGCGTCAACGTCAGCAGCGGTTCGACGCCGCCGGTTCCGCTCTCGCAGCTCGCGACCGAATCGCTCGTGCGCGCCGAGGAAGGCGCGGAGCTGTTCGAGGTCACGGCGACGGGCGCGCTCGTGATTCGCGTCGTCGAGCGCACGGTGACTCGGCTCGACGGCATCCACATCGCCGGTGGCGAGCTCGAGTACGAGCCGGCCACGCGCCGCTCGCGCGGCTCGCAGACCGCCGAGCACTTCGACTACGGTGGCTCGCGATTCCACGTCGTGTCGGGCAAGGGCTATCTGATCGCCGTGCCCGGCGACAAGAAGTTCACGGCGGTCACGCTCGACGACGATATCTTCTATCTGCGCGAGGACCTCGTGTTCGCCTTCGACGCGACGCTGCGCTGGGAGAACGGCAATGTCCCCGGTCTGCGCGGCAAGCTGCCGGTCGTGCAGTTCCGCGGCGACGGCGCGGTCGCGCTGCGGACATCCGCGCAACTCGTGCGTGTGAAGCTGCCGGCCTCCGGCGTCCTCTACGTCGATGCCACCAAGCTCGCCGGCTGGATCGGCCGCGTGATCCCGCGCGCCGTGGTGCCGCCCGAGCACGGCCCACTCGGCGATGTCTGCGTCGAGTGCACGGGCGAAGGCGTCGTGCTCATGGATCCGACGGGTGAGCTGCCCCCGGTTGTAACGACCAAGGACGTCAAGGGCGAGCGCGCCGAGGCGCCGCGCACGGTCCCGCCCTCGCCGCCGCCAGGCTTGACGAGCTCGGATGCGTCGGGCCCGATCGAGCTCGATGTCGTGAAGAATGCCGACTGGCTCAGCGATGGTGACGACGACAAGTCGGACGACGCCAAGCAGCCCGACGAGAGTTGATCGGATGAGTCGGCCCGTCGCTGCCCGCCTCGGCCGGCGCGGCCCATCGTGATGACCCCGCTCGTCGCGGCCGCCCGACTCGCCGGCCGGCGCGGTCGCATCCTGCTCCACTCCGCGCGCGATGACGACGGGCTCGGCACGTGGTCGTTTGCAGCCGCCGAGCCGAAGGCAACGCTGATCGCGCGCGGCCGCTCGCTGGTACGGCTCGACGAGCAAGGTCGGCCGTCGGCGCGCTTCACCGCGGATCCCTTCGAGGCCGTCGAGGCATTCCTCGCCGAGTTCGGCTGCACGCTCGGCCCGCGCGCCGAGGGGCCGCCCGACGTTCGCGTGATCGGCTACTTCGGTTACGACCTCGCGCGCGTCGTCGAGCAGCTGCCCGGCGGTCCCGCGCTCGGCCACGATGTTCCGGACCTGTGGCTCGGCGCGTACGGTGCGGTCGCCCGCTGGCGGGACGACGCGGACCTCACGATCGTCGGCACCGATCGCGCGTGGCTCGAGGCCGCGCTCGCCAAGGGGCCGCCCGTGATGGGGACGCCACCCGCGTTCGGTCCGCTCGTTCCCGATGATGACGGCAACCATCACATGGCCCGCGTCGAGCGTATCCGCGACTACCTCGCGGCCGGCGACGTCTACCAGGTGAACCTCGCCCGCCGGCATGTCGCGCAGGTCACGGCCCCCGGTGATGCACTCGCGCTGTACGAGGCGCTCGTTGCGGTCGCGCCCGCACCGTATGGCGCACTGATCGAAGCCGACGGCGTGACCGTGGTGTCGGGCTCACCCGAACGCTTCCTCGCATCCGCCGGTGACCGGGTCGAGACGCGGCCGATCAAGGGCACGCGTCCGCGCATGCCGGGCGGCGCCGAGGAGCTTGCGGCCGCTGACAAGGATGGCGCCGAGCATCTGATGATCGTCGACCTCGAGCGCAACGACCTCGGGCGCATCGCCGAGACCGGCTCGGTTCGCGTCGACGAGCTCGGCTACGTGGTCGAGCTGCCGGCGCTCTATCACAAGGTGTCGCGAGTCAGCGCGAAGCCACGCGTCGACATCGGCTACGGCGCGCTGCTCCGCGCGACATTCCCCGGTGGATCGATCACCGGCGCGCCGAAAGTTCGCGCGATGCAGCTGATCGACGAGCTGGAGCCGGCCCGGCGCGGCCCGTACTGCGGCGCGTTCGGCTTCTTCGGCGCGGACGGCGCGTTCGATCTCGCGATCGCGATCCGCATTGGTGTGCTCGTCAATCGCGAGCTGCGCGTGCACGTCGGTGGCGGCATCGTCGCGGACTCGGATCCCGCGGCCGAGCTCGCCGAGACCGAGCTCAAGGCCGAGGGCTGGGTCGCTGCACTGAGCCGGCTCGCCGCTGCGCGCTGATCACGGAATCTGATCGCCGCCGGGGTTCGACGGCTCGGGTGCATCCATCGGGAAGTCGAAGGCGTCGAGGAACGGGCCGGCGTCCTGCACGAAGCCGCCGTCGGTCGTCGTGAAGCCACCATCGCCGCCGACGCCGGCATCGCCCGTCGGAACGTTCGGCTCGAGGCCACCGCCGCTGTTGTCACCCTCGGTCGTCCCGTTCGCGAGCGGCGGACCACTGATCGGCATGACCGGATAACCGGGCTCCGAATCATCGGGCAGACAGCCCGACATCGACGACGTTGCGATCACGGCGAACAAGGCGACCAGGCAGGCCAGGCTTCTCATGCTGGAAGCGTGGATCTCCCAGGAGGATCAGGAAAGTGAGCGCGCGACGTGTGCTCGTGCGCGAGTACGCGCGGCAGCGGCATCGCCGAGCGCCGACGTCACGGTGCTGTCGAGAACACGAACGTGATCGTGTCCGCAAAGACCTGGATGTTCGAGCGCGTGGCCTGCGCGGCCCCGGAATCGAGCGCGAGCGAGGCAGTGCCGGCCGGGAGGCTGGGGATCCACACGATGCCGGCGCCGCCGGTCGAGTCGTCCTCCCACTCGATGATGCTGGCGCCGTCGTAGTAGACGTTGGAGTCGGCCTGCGGCGTCGCGACAGCGGTGATGCCCGCGACCGGCGTGCCGCTGTTCGCGATGCGCGCGATGATCGCGCCGTTGCCACCGAGCACGACGGCATTCGTTGCCGCGAGCATGTCGGCGTAGACAAGGCTGTCGACCACCGGGATCGTGGTGGACGACGCGAGCGGCAGCGCGCTGGACTCGATGCCGTCGCCCGACACGCGCCAGAGCGGACTGGCATCCGCCGGGCGCTCGATCACGAACGAGCCGTCGCCACCGGTCATCGCCGTCTGGTTGCCGAGCGTGACCGTGAGGCCCTGAGCGCCCGCGCTCGCACAGGTCAGCGTGCGCGGATCACCGAGCAGGCAGACCCGTCCGGTGATCGTCGTGTTGCCGTCGCCGCTGGCCACACCCGCATCGACGAGCGTCGTGCCACCACCGCCCCCGCCGCCTGGATCGATCGGGAACCTCGCGCCGCCCTCGTCACCGCACCCGCTGACCATCAGCAGCAGCGCCCCGAGGATGCGTGGAGTCATGTCTGAAGCTTATGCAACGAACGCGGTCGGGGCGAGAAAAACAAAAGCACCACGCCGACGAGCAGTAGTGCATCCGCGGTGACCGACCTCAGTCCGGTTTGAGGTCCTTCACGAGGCCCTGGTCTTTCGCCTTCTTCTTGCGGGCTTCGCGCAGGAGTTTCTCCCGCTTATTTTCCTTGTGGATGTCGATGAACATGAGGCCGACACCGATCACGAGCACGACGTCGGCGATGTTGAACACCGGCCACTCATGCTTGCCGTACTTCCACAGGATCATGTCGGTGACGACGCTGTAGTAGATGCGGTCGATCAGGTTGCCGACCGCGCCGCCCGCGACAAACGCAAGCGCCCAGTGCAGCACGCGCTGATCCGAGCGCGCCTTCTTGAGCATGAACACCATGCCGATCACGGCGCCGACGCCGATGATCGACAGGAACACGCGCGTGAAGCTCGCGCCGAAGCTACCGAACAAGCCGAAGGCCGAGCCCGGGTTCATCGACAGGCGCCACTCCCAGTAGCCGTCGATGAACGAGACGGCCTTGCCGCCGCACAGGTGCGCGATCATGTCCTCGGGAACGATGCACGTGCCGTTTGGTCCGGTGCCGCGGCCGTAGGTCGGCAGCACCGCGCGGGCCCAGATCTTGGTGACCTGATCCGCGATCAGCGAGATCACCGAGATGATCCAGAACACCTTCCACTTGTATTCCCAGCGCGCCCACGCCGAGCCGCCGGGCGCGACCTGCTGTGCCGTCGGAACCTTGGCCTCGGTCTCTTCGTCTGACTTGCTCATGACTTCGCTTTCAGTGCCTCGGCGCAGCGCTCGCAGACATCAGCAGGATCAACCGCCAGCGTAGCGAAGTGCTTCCAGCAACGTTCGCAGCGCGGGCCGGGATGCGCGGCCACCGTGACGGTTCCATCGCCGGGTCCGATCTCGCCGCCCGACACGATGAACAGATCGGCGAGTTCG
>JBBQFU010000214.1:0-15686 GCA_038322185.1 Haliangiales bacterium | reverse complement strand
ATCGAATGTTCGCGCCGAGCTGCACGCACGGTGAGTTCTTTGGCGAGCAGGCGAGCAAGGCGCAGCAGCCGAGCGGCACACTCGTCGTGACCAAGGAGACGGCGACGCAGTGCGAGCCGCAAGCGCACTTCGTGGTGCCCGCAGGCAGCGTGTTCGTGATGGGCGACAACCGCCACAACGCGAACGACTCGCGCTACTGGGGCGTCGTCCCGTCGAGCAACGTGATCGGCCGCGCGATCGGCGTCTACTACTCGGATGGTCCTGCCGGCGGCTGGGGCCGGTTCGGCGCCGTCGAGTGATCGGTCAGAGCGCGCGCGACCACACGATGTGGTGATCGTCGAACGCGTGTCGCCAGTCCCCGCCCCACTCCCAGCCCTGCTCGTCGAATAGCGCGACGACGGGTCCGGGCCGCACGATCATGCCGGGCCGCACGTTGGCGCGATCGGCGAACGAGATGCCCTCTGCAGGCAGGATCTTGTCGGGGCGGCGCCACGGATTCTCGACCGGGTTGATGTCGATCGCACGACCGAGCGCGTGCTGCGAGAGGAGCTCGGTCCCTGCGATCAGGCGAAAGTTGAAGGCGGAAGAGTTGTCGGCCGACATCGAGGCATCGTCGTCGGCGTTGTAGTCGTCGACGAGCTTCATCTGACGGATCGGAAAGCCGAGCTGAAACAGGCGGCGAAACAGCTCGCATGCACGTGGCGCGACCTTCGTGGCAACCAGGAGCTCGCCGCGCGCGACAGCGCCATCGAAGGTCACGTGATCGAGCGTGAGGTAGGCGAGCTCGTCGGCGCGCGGGCAGCGCGGGACACCGGGGCGCCACGAGCGACCCACGATGCGCGCACGCACGACGTCAGGGAGCGCATGCACCTCGGCGCGAAAGGACTGCGTCGGTGCGGCGAGGAGTGCCGTCATCGGTTCACCGCCATGCGGAAAGACTGCGTCTCGACGACTGTCATCACGGTGCCGAACAATTTGGGCGGGCGCACGACGTGTCTGGCTATCGACGCTTCCGCCGATGCACTTCCGCGATACACGAATGACGGCACGGGTGCTGACCACGAGGTTACTCGGGTTTGGTGAAGTCGGGGCTCGGCCGCTGGCTGACGCCAGGGCGTATTGCGACGACGTTACTTGGGGTGAGCTCGGCGCCGCCGGACGACGCTACTCAGACTCGGTGAAGTCGGGGCTCGGCGGCTGGCGACGCCACGGCGCTATTTGCGACGACGTTACTTGCGGTGAGCTCGACGCCGCCGCGACGACGCTAATCGGGCTCGGTGAAGTCGAGCGTCTTGGGCGCCGGGGCTGGCTCGGCGGCGGGCTGCTTCGGCGCAACGACCTTCGGTGCCGGCCGCGGTGCAACCTTCGGCGCTGCCGGCTGAACGGGCGCAGCGGTCGTCGCGGACGCACCCGGCGCGGTCGTCGACGAAGTCGCTGCGGTTGCGACCGGAGCGCCGGCGGCGGGATTTGTCGTCGTCGGCGCGGTCTCCTTCGCGGCAGCCTTCGGCCCGACCGGCGGAAGCCGCGCGAGGCCCCAGCTGCGCCGCGTCGCGAAGGTCGTGTGCCCCGACATCGGATGCGCGGTCGCGAAGCGCTCGTACTCGGCCTTCGCCTTGCCCCACTCGCCCGCACGGTCGAGCACAGATGCGTAGTGGAAGCGTGCATCGTCCATGGTGACGTCGCCCTCGACGGCAGCCCGCAGGTGCGTGATCGCCTTGTCGAGCGTGCCGGCCTTCGAGTAGGCGACACCGAGGTAGTAGTGCATGAGCGCGGCACGCGGACCGACGGGCTCGAGGGTCAGCGCGACCTCGAGCGGACCGATCGTGTCGGTCTGGCGTCCGGTCTTGAAGGCCGCGACGACGTTCTTGAGGGTCGCGTCGACCTGGAGGACATCGGCCTGCTTGGCCTTCGCATCGAGGACGGTGCGCTCGAACTTCGAGAGCGGCGCGCCCTGGAGCTCGGCGAGCTTCTTGGCGGACTCGTCGCGATTGCCGGTCTCGAGGAGCTGGTAGGCCTCCCACGCACGGGCATCGGCGGAGTCACGCGCCGTCAGCTGATCGGAGACCTTCTTGCCGTGGGCCTGCGCGAGATCGCGCTCGTTGGCGATGCGGTCGCGGTCACCGACGAGCTCGCGCGCCCGCGACTGGTAGAGCAAGTAGAAGGCGCCGCTGCACAGGAGCGTGAAGACCACGTAGGCGACGAACGAATTGATGTTGACCCAGCGAGATCGGCGACGCTGGCTCTCGACGAGAGATCCAATGGACTCGGCCAGCTGGCCGACCTGGGTCTGGGTCTTGCGGTGCTGGTTTGCCTGCTCGTCGAGCCGACGGCGGAGGCCCTCGAGGAGCGCCCAGCCCTCCGCGTCCGAGGCAGCCTGTGCTGCCGGTCCTGCCAGGGGCACAGGGGTCTCCTCGGTCTGGGGCCTCGTCGCCGCACTCATGGCCGTCTACGTGCCCCGGAATCGAGGTCAAATCAAGCTTCAGCTTGAGGCGGGCCCAGTTGAGGGTTCTAGGTCCGTAGGGTACAGTGCGCCCGTCCATGGTCTGCCCTGGACGCAGTAACGAGGCTCGATGACCCTTCTCTACGACTGGCTCAAAAAGGCGGCGAAAGCCCAGGGGAACAACAAGGCGGTTGTCTATCGAGACAACTACCTGTCCTGGCGCGGCCTCCTTCACCGGGTGGACCGGCGAGCGCAGGAGTTCAAGAGCATGGGTATCAAGGAGGGCGCCTGGGTCGGGCTGATGCTCGGCAACGTCCCCGACTTCGTGATCCTCGCGCTCGCCCTGTCGAAGCTGGATGCGGCGATCGTCCCGATCGATCCGACCACCGGCGGCCGCGAGCTCGAGCTGATCCTTGCCGCGGCCCCGCTCCGCGCGCTCGTGACGCGACCCCGCGGCAGCGAAGGCTCGATCAGCGCGAATGGAACCAGCGCACCGGTCCCGCCGAGCACACTGCCCCGCTCGCGCGTGCAGCGCCCGACCACGCCGCCGCCCGGCACGCCGCCGCCCGTCCCGTCCGCGGATGCCGCCGAGGTTCGCCGCCGCCTGCAAGGCACCCTGCTCACCTGCTCGGTCTACAAGCGCAGCCCGCCCGACCACGGCGTCGAGCCGATCGCGGTGCTGTTCACCGCCGATTCGCTCGGCGATCCCAAGGGCGTGCTTCGCACCGACAAGAACACCACCGCCGCCGTCGATCACGCGATCGCTGCGCTCGGCATGACGGAGAAGACGAGGGTCCTCGTCGCGGTGCCGCTGTTCCATGCGTATGGCTGGGACCTCGGCTTCCTGCCGACGCTCAAGCTCGGCTGCACGATGTTCCTCGAAGAGGAAATCTCGGCTCGCCGCATCGGTAAGCTCGTGCGCGAGCACGAGGTCGACTTGCTGCCCGGCACGCCGACGATGTACGCCGAGATGGCGAAGCTGCCGACCGCGAAGAAGCTCGAGGTCACCAAGCCGAAGTACCTCGCAGCGGGCTCGCGTCTCGATCAGACCGTCGCCGACAGCTTCTTCAACGAGTACGGCATCAAGATCCTCAGCTGCTACCACTCGACCGAGGCGGCCACGGTCGCGCTCGAGGACACGGGCAAGTTCCCGACGACGGTCGGCAAGCCGATCGAGCACGTCGAGGTCAAGGTCACCGGTCCCGACGGCAAGGCCGTGGCTGGTGGCAAGGACGGCCTGATCTGGGTCAAGAGCAAGACGCTCTCGCTCAAGACGATCGGCCCGTACGACGAGGAGAAGCCGGCCACGCGTGCCTCCGGCATGGTGACGATCGGTTCGATCGACAAGGGCGGCTGGCTGCGTACCGGCGACCTCGGCAAGCTCGACAAGAACGGTCGCCTTTGCATCACCGGCCGCGAGGACGATGTCGTCAAGGTCGACGGCAAGCGCGTCGCGCTCGGCGAGGTCGAGGGCTGCCTCGAGGCCTTCTCGAAGATCAAGTCAGCGCAGGCCACGGTCATCACCGATCCGATGTCGGGCTCGATGGTCGTCGCGCGCGTCGTGACGAAGCAGAAGTGCCTGCCCGAAGAGATCATCGATCACTGCGCGCGCAATCTCGCTCCGTACAAAGTTCCGCGCCGCATCGAGTTCGTCGAAGCGATCTGAAGCGCAACGCGCCGCCCACGTGGGCGCGACACGCGAACTTTCGTCGGTCTGGCACCGACCACAAAGCTGTGGAACTTGTGCTCTGACCCTACTCGCACACACCGCGTCAGTTGATAACGACGAGCTCGCCCGCGTCGTGACCGCAGAAGCGCGCGTTCAGATCGTACTTGCTCGTGCAGACGGGACAGATGCGAGCGACAACGCCAGCGGGCTCCGTCGAGTTGCGACGACTACGCGGGCGCGTCGCGTTGTAGACCGGGAACGGAACCAGCTCGTTCCCATCATGCGGGCAGCTACGCAGCCCCGGCTCGTACGCACGACGACACGCCATACACACGAGGCCCGTGCTCTTGCCACTCGACGCGCTGCTCAGCGATCGCGAGATCAGCATCTCCTCGGGCGGAACCAGACGGCGCGCATCACGCGTACAGTACGCGAGGCCGTGATACTCGGTGCGGCACGACGGACAGACCATCGCGCTCGAAGTCGCGACCGCAAGCCCGCCACCGCCACCGCCACGCAGGAGTGCGGGACGCGGACGAGGCCGCGGCGGCGGGCGATGCTCGGGCAGCGCAGGAATGCGCGGCGCCTCGGGCGCGAGCTGCGCGGTCGGACGCGATCGCCGACGCACGAACAGCGCCATCGCGATGAGACCGGCCACCACCAAAACGAGCAAGCCGACCACTGCTACCAGCAACGGTTCAGCCGCTGCCAGGGTCACGCTCGTCGACGGAGAGAATCCGGACATCACACGACCAACTCGTCTGTTGAAGCTAGCAACCGTGGTTGAACGGGTCAACGCGCAAAGTTGTGCGCGGTCCCGCGTCCTCGACGAGACGGGTACGCCCGAGGTACTACCTCGGCCGCAATGCCGGACCTCGTGATCGGTGGCCGCCGCTCAGCGTTCCCGCGCCCTTGGCGCGCCGCCGGGATCGCGTTCGCACTGCTGGGGGTCGTCATGGTCGTGGCCTGGTTCATCTACCGGCGGTCGGTTGCGTACGAGGTCCCCGACGGTGGGGTGAGCGGCGAGATCGTCGGGACGCAGGCAGCTCCCGGCGCCCCGCCCGTCCTCACGTTCGGGACGTCGAGCCTCGAGTGGGCCGGCGGCCTGGCAGTCCTGCGCAGCAGCGGGGAATCGCACGTGATCGGCGCCGGGCACGGCCGGCTGATGGCCCCGTTCCTCAGGGCGGTACTCGCCGCGGCGAGGCCGTCGGTCGAGGGGACCGTGACGGATGAAGGCTGGTTCGGTGGCCTCACGCACAACATGCGCCTGCGCTGGCGCTGGCGGTTCGTCGACGACGGTATGAGCGACACCGACCTCGCGGTCATCGCCGGAATGACGCGGGGCGCCGCGGCCTCCGGAGTCCATCTCGGCTTCGACGACATGCTCCGCGCCCAGGCCGTGCTCGATGTCGGCATTCCCGCGGCACGCAGTGGCGAAGTCAGCCGGCACAGCATTGCGCACAGCCTCACCGTGATCGCGCCGCAGGCGCAGCAGCCGGCGCGCGTGTGGGTGGGCCGGACGTTCGCTCTGTCGGGCCTCGACGACGGCGGCGACTCGGCGATCCCGGTCATTCGCATCGTCCGCCCGACGGGACGCACCGCCTGGGCCTCGGTCGGCTGGCCCGGACAGGCCGGCGTGGTCACCGGCATCAACGCGAATGGCATCGCCGTGTTCGTCAATCCAGCGCGCACCGGCGACGTGCGGCCCACGCGTGCCGCGCGCCCCGCAACGATGCTCGCGCGCAGCGTGCTCGAAACAGCCCGCAACCTCGACGACGCGGTGAAGCTCATCGAGCAGACACCGACACTCGGCGCCGCGCTGTTCGTGATCGTCGATGGCGCGAGCGGCAAGTGGGTGATCGTCGAGCGAACACCGAACAAGGCGATCATCGAGCGCAACCCGAAGCTGCCCGCGTTTGGCGACGTGCTCACCACGAATGCACTCGCCCAGGATCCCGAGAACGATCGCGCACGCCGCGTACTGCCGACACTCGCGCGGATCGAGCGCGCCGCACGGCTCGTGCGCCAACCACTCGCAGATGTCGGCGCGATGGCGGCGGTGCTGCGCGACCAGCGCGGCGTCGACGATGCGCCCCGCCCCGCCGGTCACCGAGGCGTGATCGACGACGGCCGGGCTCGTCACGCCGTGATCCTCGATCCCGCATCGCTCGAGCTGTGGGTCACCGATAACAGCGCCGGCGGCCGCATGCGCGCATTCGATCTACGCCACGAGCTTCGCGGCGACGGCGACCGTCCGATGCCGCCGGCCGATATCGTCGAAGATTCGGCGGCCGAGCTCGATCGCATCCCGACGTTGACTGCTGCGCGCGCGGATCTGCGCATCGCACGCGCGGCACTCAAGCGCGGCGATCACGTGCGAGCCGGCGAGGCCTGCGCACGCGCTCGCGCTCGCGCACCGACGCTGCCCGAAGCGATGGAGCTCGAGGCACGCATCGCGTTGGCGCGCGGCGACGATGCACGCGCGCGCAAGCTGTTTCAGGAGTGGCTCGACGGTGGCGCCGACGATCCAGCCGCCGAAGAACGCGCCCGCGCGCTCGTGAATCGTTAGCCTAGGCGAGAAAGAACGCGGCGACCGCGCCGACGCCTGCGCCGAGAATCAGCAGGCCTACGATCCACCACACGAGCTTCGAGTTGCCGCCGCCCGCTGCGGTCGGACGCACTTCGGTCGCGCCACCCTGCATCATCTGCGGCGACGCCTGCGGGTAGTTCATGATCGGCCCAACGCGATCGACGGCGTGACCACCATGCGCCTGCGGATACTGCTGTCCCTGGTTCTGCAGGATCGGCGTGCCGCCACCGGGCGTAGCGATGCGAACACCGAGCGGCGCACCACCGGAGCCACCGCCCAGGCCGGACATCTGCTGCCCCATGCCGCCACCGGGCATCGGCGGCGGCGCCAGCTGCGGCATCTCACCGCGACGGGTCTCGAGCATCTCGACGCCGCCCTGCTGCTGCGGCGGCATGCGACCTGACGCGTTCGCCGAGCTCGCCATCGGCAGCGGCGTGGCGAGTGGATTGCTCTGATCGCGCGCCTGGTCGAGGACCTCTTGCATCGCGATGGCGAGCTGGGACACGTCGGCGTGGCGGTTCTCTTTGCTCTTCTCGAGGCACTTGAGGATCACGCGATCCGCCGCGGCCGGCAGGTTCGCCTTCGGGTTCGCCGCGGACGGCGCCATCGGCGTCTGCTTGAGCTGCGCGGTGATGAGACCCGCCGGGCCCTTCGCATCGGGGAACGGCAGGCGCCCCGTCATCATCTCGTATGCGAGCACGCCGAGCGCGTAGACATCGCTGCGACCGTCGAGCTGCTTGCCCATGAGCTGCTCGGGCGACATGTACTCGAGCGTGCCGAGCGTCTGACCGGTCGCGGTGAGCTGCGGCGACTGCGGATCGATCGAGTCGCCCTTCATGACTTTGGCGATACCGAAGTCGAGGATCTTCACGAACTCGGGATTGCCCGGTCGGCTCTCGAGGTAGACGTTCTCCGGCTTGAGGTCGCGATGCACGATGCCCTGCGCGTGTGCCTCGGAGAGCGAGCTGCACATCTCGATCAGGATCTTGAACATGCGGCGCCACTCGAGCGGCGCTTGCTCGTGGAACACCTGATGGAGGCTCTTACCCTCGAGCAGCTCCATCGCAATGTAGAGTGTGCCGTCGTTGGTCTGATCGAAGTCGTACGTTGTGATCGTGTGCGCGTCGCGCAGGTTGCAGAGAACCATGCCCTCGCGACGGAACCGCGCGACGAGGTTTTCGTCCTTCGTCATCTCCGGATGGAGAAGCTTGAGCGCGACCTTGCGACCGGTGGCGAGCTGCGTGCCGCGATACACCGCACCGAAGCCGCCCTCGCCAATCTTCGACTCGATCTTGAAGCGATTGTTGAGCGTGGTGCCGAGATACATCTCGTCGGCCTTGGGCAGGCGAGAGTTACCCTTGGGACGATTGTCTTTCTTTGGCGCCTGCTGCTGTGGGGGCTGACCCGTGAGCTGTGGCGCAGGTGTCTTCGCACCGGCCGCAGGTGCGGGGGCAGAGCTGCCGCTCGCGGCACGCGGAGCAGCTGCGTTGGCGTTGGCGTTCGCCTGCAGCCGGTACCCGCAAACACCGCAGAATCGAGCGTTCGATTCGAGCGGCGTTCCACACGAAGGGCAGTTCATCCCAGGCAAATTCTCGCAGAAGATTAGAGGGTTCGCACCTGAGATCCCCAGCTTTTTCGCCCCTAGCAACGCATCAACAACAGGACGCTGACAAGAACGGCGACCGCACCAGCAACCGCGAAAACCAGGGCCTTCGGGCGGGCCTTTTCGACCGGCGCCGGGGGAAGATTTTCGATCGATGTTTCGTCGCCTACGAACAGCCGGATGCGCGGCCCGCCGGGCCCGAACTCGACCGCGATGGGCACGTTTCGCGTGACCTGTGTCTCGGTCACCCGGTGACCCTCGACGTAGGTTCCATTCGAGCTTCCCAGGTCGACGAGCACCCACTGCTGGGCCACTTCCTCAGTCGCACTGCTGCGTTGCACCTCTGCCAGGCGCAGCTCGGCGTGACGCGAGCTCGCGTCGATGTCGCGATGCGGATCGAACGACACCTCGCAGTCCGGATGGCGACCAAACCGGACCCGCGACGTCGCAGGGAATTCCTGACGCTGACCGCGCCGGCTCCCCGCGATGTGGTCGATCACCACTCGCACGCCGCCATCTTAGCCCTGCTCAGCGGCCGCCGGATACCCAGGCGACCGCACACAACGCGATGCCTGCGAGCACGTACCACCACCACGCAACTTGGCCCACGCGCAAACGTTGCCGGGCGGGCCCGTCCACGTCGTCGAGCGGTTCTGCGGCCGGCACGTGGATCCCGACGCGTGACCGCAGGACCGCGTGCTGCCCGGTGACCGGGATCGACGGCGGGATCGACGAGGTGGGCAGCCCGATCTTGGCAGCCAGGCGGCGCGCGACATAGGAGGTCGACGTCAGCGCGGGATCGCCCTCTTTCTGCGGATCGAACTCGCGGAACTTGGGCAGGTCCTCGTCGTCGACTGGTGGGACCAGCCGCTCGCCGGCGACGTGCGCGACGATGGCGGTGATGTTGTCGCTGCCGCCAGCGGCGCGCGCCGCAGTCACCAGCAGCGAGACGGCCATCGGGACCGTGTGCGGATCGGACATCAGGATGCGGATCGCCGGATCGCTGACGAGGCCATGCAGTCCGTCGCTGCACAGCAGGATGCGATCACCGCGGCGCAGCTCGACGATCGACATCGACGGCTCGACATCATCGCCGACACCGAGCGCCTGCAAGATCGCCGAGCCAGCGCGCTCGGCTTGCTCGGGATCATGGCCAGCCGCGATCAGCGCAGACGACAGCGATTGATCGCGCGTGACCTGGATGATCTCGCCGTTGCGCAGCACGTACGCGCGCGAATCACCGACGGTGGCGATCACGAGGCGGTCACCGACGATGCCAGCGGCCGAGACCGTGGTGCCCATGCCCTTGAGGCCGGACTCCTTCTTTCCCAGCGCATGGACATCGTGATTGGCGACGCGCGTGGCGCGGCGAAGCAGGCGCGCGAACACCTCGGGGTCGCGCGTGCCCGGCGTGCCCTTCATCTCGCGCCAGATCGATTTGGCCGCGAGCTCGGATGCGACCTCTCCACCGACGACGCCACCCATGCCGTCGCAGACGACGAACAGCGGGCCGCGCTCGACCGCCGCGATGTACGGCTCGGCGGCGTCGATCAGCTCCCCCGAGTCGAGATTACCGACGACGAAGTAGTCTTCGTTGTGCTCTCGAACGGTCCCGACATCGGTCGCCGCGGCAACCGTGATGTCGAGACGTGGCTGGCTGCTCAACGTTCGATCCGCATCAGCTGGTCGCCCATGCGGACGTGATCGCCATGTTTGATCGACGTCGCGCCTGACATCCGCACGAACGTGCCGTTGGAGCTTCCGAGATCCGTGAGCATCGCGCGCTTGCCGTCCCACGTGATGGCGGCGTGGCGGCGCGACATGAACGCGTCATCGCGATACACGATGTCGCCTTCCTCGCGACCGAGCACCACCTCTTCACCTGCGAGGTGGCGCACGTCGCGGTGACCGCCCGACGGGATGAGCTGGATGATGCGCGCCCACGGATCGCGTGGCGGTGAGCCGAACAGCGACACGCCGTGGCGCACGAGCGGATGCACCGTGCGCTCCTCGGGAGCCACACGCTCGAAGCGCAGTACCTCACGGCCGACGAGGATGATCGCGCCGTCTGCGAGCTCGACCGATCCCTCGGTCTTCTTGAACACGCCGTTCGTGGTGTCGATCGGATGCACGCGCACGCTGCCGTCGGGGCCGCGCGAGATGCGTGCGTGCTGGCGAGCGAGGAAGCGATCCTCGTCAAACGAGATGTCGGCGCCGGCGCGACCGACGATCGTGTCCTCGGACATCAGCTGGAAGCGCTGACCGTCGGTGCCGTCACGATTGACCAGCACCGCGCTGCCCCACGCGGATCCCGACGGGCGCGATGCCGGCGACGGTGTGCCCATCGGCAGCGGCGAGCCGGCCGGATTGGTGCCGCCTTTGCCCGGTATGAGCGTGCTCGCACGACCGCCGTCGGGCTGGGCGATCGTCGCGGCCTGCACGTCGACGAGCGGCGCCGGTGGCGTGCCGAGCGGAGGCGCGTTCGTGGGCGGCCGGATGCGCGGCGGCAATTGCGCGCCGGGATCGGTCGGCGCGATCGCATTCATGTGCAGACCGCACTGCTGGCAGTACGCGAAGCCGGTCGGCGTCGGGGTGCCGCAGCGCGGGCACGTGATCGTGCTGGCACCCGACGGGTGACGTGGCGGGCTCGCCGACGGACCACTCGGCGCTGCGATGGTCGCGCCGATGCCGAACGCCACCGAGGCTGGGGATGCATTGGGACCGCCCGGCGCCATCATCGGCGCACCGATCGCGGGTGCGTGTGCGGGCGAGCCGGGCGTGGTCTGCTGCAGCGTCGCGCCGCAGCTACGGCAGAACTTCATTCCAGGCGGGTTCTCGCCGCGGCAGGCACCGCAGATGACGGACAACCCGGCCACCGGCGCGGGAGTCTGTGTCGGAGGCGGCGCGAGTGCGTTGCCGCAGTTCAAACAGAACGACGACCCGGGTGGGCTCTGGTGGCCGCAAGCAGAACAACGCATCGACTAAGTCCTCACCACCCTCTTGTCACGAGTGTCTCGAAAAGGACGCCTCAGAGGAATGGCGCCGGGCCGGTTTGCAACGCCGGTGTGGGCTTGCTAAGACCGGCGCGCCCCGTGGGACGCAAACTCGCATACGCACTCTGCTTTGTGGTTGCCGTAGCGCAGAGCGCGTGCGTCGAGTCGGCGATCCGCACCGCGCCGTTCCGCACCCGTCCTGACGCCGCGGAAGCCGGCTCTCTGCGCGGTCCGTTCACCGGACGCGTGCTCGATGCCACGACGAAGGCCCCGATCGCGGGCGCGCTCGTCTATGCCGCATGGACGCTCGAGCGCGGGACCGCACTGACCGAGCCTGCCGGTTCGCGCGAGGTGGTCGGCTCGACGGATGCCGGCGGCAACTACCGGATCGCGACGCTCGGGGCGCTGCCCAAGGGATCACGCGTCACCGAGTTCACGCTCCTCGTCTACAAGCGCGGCTACGTCGCGTATCGCAGTGATCGTCGCTTCCACGATCTCGGACCGCGCATGGACTTCGCGCAGTCATCGAACCAAGTGCTCCTCGAGCGCTGGCGCAACGAGCTCTCGCACGCGCGTCACCTTCGCTTCGTCGGCTCGGGCACCGCGGTCGCGGTGCTCACGAACTGGGAGCTCGCCGACGCGAGCGCCGAGATCGACGGCAAGCGCATCGCCGGCGACGTTCTCCGTCCCGGTCGCGAGGGCGGTTACGTTGTCGCCGCACAGATCCTCAGCGACGCCGACATCAAGAACCGCACGAAGTACGACGGTCAGTTCGAGACGGGCCCGCTCTCCGACGAGCCCGACACCGCGACGTACTCGTCGCAGCACTTCAAAGCACTCGGCCGCCCCGAGACCTGGGACGTCGCAATTCGCATGTGGCGTCTCGATGCGGCCAAGGCGACCGAGCGCTACGAGGAGCTACTCACGCAGCTGCCCGGCGTGACCGAGAAGGACGACGTCGCGAGCCGCTCGTTCATCGCGAACGAGAACGAGATCCGCGGCGTCGGATTCCTCGACGGCCCGCGCGGCATCGTCATCCTGATCACCTGCGGCGTGAGCCAGTGCACGTCGATCGACGACGCGACCGCGCTCGCGCAGGGTGCGTATACCAAGCTCAAGCAGATCGTTCCGACGGGGAGCAACAAGCCATGAAACGCATCTCCGCCGTGCTCGCCCTCGCCCTGTTCACCGGCCAGGCTCACGCCTGGGACGCGCAGACCACGCACGCCGGGTTCGCCGAGCAGGCTGCGCTGTCGTCGCGCCTGCACAAGCGGCTCGTCGCGATCGGCTTCGACGGCGGCCTGTTCGAGCTGCTCACGATTCCGCCAGCGGATGCGCCGGCGCTGCTGGAGAACTTGAAGCTGCTGTCGCCGACGCACGGCGCGGTTCCCGATGCGCGCGGCCGCCAGACCGCGCTCGCGTGGCTCTCCGCCGGCTCCGCACTCGCCGACGTGCCGGCACGCCATGGCGCTCATCACTTCTACGATCCGACGACGAAGCAGGGCTGGGAACGCCCGAGCCGCGGCGCGCTCGCCGGTCTGTCTGACACGATTCGCAACGCCGTCGGCCGCGCAGCCATCCCCGACAAGGGCATGCCGGCGACCGAATGGGTCACCGCGAAGGACAACCCGTTCAACCTGGCTCAGTTTCTCGACCAGTACGGCAAGGCCGTGAGTGCCGGCACGCCCGGCGAACGCTCGCGCCACATGGCGGCTGCGCTCGTCGCAGCTGGCGGCTTGCTCCACGTGCTCGCCGATGTCGGCTCGCCGTCGCGCGTGCGCGGCGACGAAGCGGCGCACTTCGAATCGCTCGGCGGCGGTCCCGATGATCTCGGCTCGCGGTTCGAGCGCATCGCCACGCTCGCGTTCGGTCGCCTCGGCGTGCCGGGCCCGGCTCGCGTGGTCACGCGCGAGCATCTGCGCGACTACTTCACGAACGCGGCCGGCACCGGCCTCGCCGACGTCATCTCGCGGACGTACTTCTCGCCGAACACGCTGCCGGCGTCGACGCGCGAGCCCAACCCCAAGCTCGCCCGCCCGCAACCCGTCCTGCCGACGCGGCTCAACCTCATGGCAGCCAGCCGCGAGGACGGGACCACGTTGCGCAGCGGCGAGGTTTGCCTCGCGCGCTACAAGGTCGACCGTGGCATCGTGTCGTTCAGCCTCGACGACGAGTGCATGCTCGAGCAGCTCCAGGCGATCCTGCCCGAGGTGAGCGCGTACGAGACCGGCCTCCTCGATTTCCTCCTGCGCGGTGAGCTCGCGCTGTCGATCGCCAACGGTCAGGTCGTGGTCACCGGAGCCGAGGTTGGCGCCGGTGAAGCCGACATCCTCGTCGAGGACGCGCGCGGCGTGCGCAAGAGCATCGGCAAGCTGGCGGGTAAGGCCGGCGGTGGCGAGCTCGGTCGCGTCACGCTGCCCTCCGAGGGCGTCCGGGTCGTCGCAGTGTTCCGCGGCGCCGACCTCGTCGGTGAGCCTGTCGTTGCGGTCGGCAGCGTGCCGCTCGCCGCACGCTGAGCCGGCCGCGATCAGGTACGCTCGGGTCATGGCGAAGAAGCGCGCCGATGATGTCGATCCGCTCGATCGCATCTTCGCGGTCCTCGAGGCTGCGGCGCCAGGGCTGCACGATGTCGACAATCCGATTTCGCAGCTTCCCAGTGGGCTACCCGGACCGCTGATCGATCTGTACGCACGCTGCGATGGCGCGCGGATCTTCGTCGATACGCTCGCGATCGTGCCGTCCGCCGAGGTCGCCGAGGACAACGGCCGCTGGTTATTCGCCACGCTCGAGGGGGAATCGATCTCCGTCGATCGCCGCGGCAAGGTCTGGCGTCGCGACGAGAGCGTCGATGATGACGTGTGCGACGGCACGCGCCTCGATCGCTGGCTCGCTGGCCAGCTCGACGCGCTCGACCTCGTGTTCGATCGTGACGGCGAATACGCGGACGACGTGTTCGACGAGGAGGGCGACCTGTTGCCGATCATCCGCGAGAAGCAGCTGCGTGCGCAGCTCAAGCGCGATGCCTCGGCCCCTGCCCCACGCTGGCGTCTCGCCCACGTGCTGCTCGAGCAGGAATCGCTGGTCGAATCGCGTAACGAGCTCGAGCAGGTCGTCGCCGACGATCCAGCGTTCGCGTGGGCGTGGCTCGATCTCGCGCGCGTGTCCGAGCGCATCGGCGAGGTCAAAGGCGCGATCGACGAAGCACGCATGGCGGCCGAGGCTGCCGAGGGTGTGCAGCATCCGCAAGCCGGCTACTTCTGGTCCCACGTCGCACGGCTCGCGACCCGGACCGGCGACGACTTGGTCCGCGCGCAGGCGGCGACCAAGGCATCGCTGCTCGCGCCGGATCTCAAACGTGCGCAGATCGCCGGTGTTCGCGAGTGCATCGAGGCCGACGATCCGACGAGCGCGAAGGGTCTGCTCGAGCTGCTGCGCGCGGTGTGGCCGCGCGACCTCGAGGTGCTCGAGCTCGCGCGCAAGGTCGACGCAGGCTGATGCGTCGCGCGGCGGTGGTGCTGGTCGTGCTGGGCGGTTGCCGCACCGTGTTCGGGCTCGAGGAGCCGACGCGGACGATCGACGCTGCGATCGACGCCGAGGCGGACGCCGCCGCGGATGCAGAGACACCGTCGTGCATGGCGCGGTGGCTCGCGGGAACGCCCGACTTCGGGACACCGGTGCTCTTCGAGGAGGCGAGCTCGGCCAGCATCGAGGCCAATCCGTTCGCCGACGATCTCGGTGTGATCTGGTCATCGGATCGCGCGGGCGGCGGCGGTGGGCAAGACATCTGGTTCATCACGCGATCGTCTCCGACAGGGATGTGGACCTTGCCCGCCCTGTTTCCGAACCTCAGCTCGCCTGTGACGGACACCAGCCCGACGATCACGGCCGATGCTCTGACCGTCGTCCTCCAGAGTGATCGCATGGGCGGCCTCGGCCTCGGGGACGTGTGGATCAGCACTCGCGCGTCGATAGCGGCCACGTTCCCGACTCCGACGCAGGCCCTCCTCGCGAACGTCAACACTGCCGGGGACCAGCGAGATCCGGCCATCAGCGCCGATGGCCTCGAGCTGTTCTTCTCGCCGGGTATTAACGGCGTGTCGTCGACGACACGCATGTCGGTCGCAGACGAATTCCCGACCCCGACAGTCATTGCCGAGCTCACGACGAACACGAACGAGCGTGATCCGAGACCTGCGCGCGACCCACGCTTGCTGCTGTTCACGGCGAACCGTTCCGGCGGGCCTGGAGGCGCCGACCTCTATTACTCGACGCGCGCGGCTCGCGGTCAGCCGTTCCAGACGCCGCAGCTGGTGCCAAACATCAATAGCGCCGCGCAAGACGCCGACCCGGGCCTGACGCCCGATGGCTGCACGCTGTACTTCACGTCCACG
>JBBQFU010000213.1:0-15735 GCA_038322185.1 Haliangiales bacterium | reverse complement strand
TACCGCCGCTGCCGCTGCCGCTACCGCCGCTGCCGCTGCCGCTACCGCCGCTGCCGCCGCTGCTGCTACCGCCGCCACTGCCGCTGCCGCTACCGCCGCTACCGCCGCTGCCGCTGCTGCCGCCGCTGCTGCTACCGCCGCCGCCGCCACTGCTGCTACCGCCGCTGCTGCTACCGCCGCTGCTGCTACCGCCGCTGCCGCTGCTCGCCGGCGCGGCAGGAGAAGCGGTGCTCGCGGGTGCAGCTGGCGTCGCGGCAGCACCGGCCGCGGGTGCCGCGGGCGTCGAAGCGGCCGCACCGGCGCCATCACTCTTCGCCTCCGGCTTCGTCGAGGCGTAGAGGTCTTTGTACCAACCGCCACCCTTCAGCTGGAACGCGGTGCGAGAGATGATTCGCTCGAGCGATTCCTTGCCGCACGCTTCGCACAGCGTCTTCTCCGGATCGGCCATCCGTTGCTGATACTCGAACTCACGCTCGCAGGCTTTGCACTGATACTCGTAGACAGGCATCCAACAGCTCCTAATCGCCGAGGCTCACGATACGCACGGCAAGCTCGCCGTCAACGTCGACGAGCTCCCCGCGACCGAGAACCCGGCCCGCGACACGTAACTCGAATGGACCGCCAAGGGGGCGGCCGAGCTGCACAACCTGGCCGACCGCGAGCTCGGTGATCTGGCGCAGCGTGAGCTGCGTCGTCCCGAGTGCAACGGTCAGCTCGGTGTGAGCCTCATCCGGCAGTGCCATGTCGCGGCGAACATAGCCGGTCGCGACCTCGGCGACGAGGGCCCCGGGCCGGGTCGAGAGGCCAACGATGCCTCCGAAAACATCCAGGTCGGCCATTGCCTTGCCCGCGGGGCGCTCGAGAGTCACGAGGCTTCGGACGGCCAGGCGCGCCAGGTCGTCGCGGTGGATCGCGCAGCGCCCGACGGTGATGGGTACATCGAACCAGGCTCGGTCCCCCCACGTGGGTGCCGAGGGCTCCGACTGCGACCTGGGCTGGGCCGCCGGCGCGGACGTGAGGGGTGGCGACGAATGGACCGGCGGCGACTGGCCGCGCTCTGGCGACGAATGGACCGGCGGCGACTGGCCGCGCTCCGAATGGACCTGCGCCGAATGGACCGCTGGGGCCTTGGCCGGCGACGCGGACGCTGACCTCGCCCACGTGGGCGGTGGCGCCGGAGCGGCCTTCGACCGTGCCCACGTGGGCGCGGAGCCCATCCGCGCGGGTCCGCGAAGCGCGATCTCGCGCGGCACGCGAGCTTCGACCGCGAGCGGGATGTCCCCACACCGGACATCGAACGAGATGCGAATCGGTTCGCTCGCGACCGACGACGGCGATGCGCCCGACGACGAGGACGATGCACCCGACGGCGACGGCGCTGTGCTCGACGAGGACAATGCACCCGACGACGATGCAGCCGACAACGACGATGCACCCGACGACGAGGACGATGCAGTCGACGACGAGGACGATGCAGCCGACGACGACGGCGATGAGCTCGACGAGGGTGCACCCGACGACGAGGACGATGCAGCCGACGGCGATGCGCTCAACGAGGGTGCACCCGACGACAACGGCGATGCGCTCGACGACGACGGTGCACCCGACGAGGACGATGCCCCCGACGACGACGACGGCGATGCCGGCGATCGGTTCGGCCATTTCGCCGACGAGGGAGAGCCCGCGCGTGTGGCGTCCGGCGACGATGGCGCGCTCGCCGCTGCGCGAACCGACGCGGCTGCCGAGGCACCCGATGGCGAGGCGCTCAAGGGTTTGCCAGCGGCAGCTGGACTCGCTGCACGCGTCGCTGCGGGCGATGCACTCGACGCCACCGACGTCGGGACTCGCGACGACGGCGGCCCGACCTGCGGCCACACATGCCCGGCGATACCGAGATCCTCGAGGGCTGTGGCAACGACGAGGCTCCACAGAGACTGCTCCACGACTCCGAGCGGCCGCGGCGCCGCCAGCTCCTCGGGGCCGCCGAACAAGCGCTGCACGATCGCGCGGACACCTGCACTCGAGCCGGTGACCTCGATGGCCACATCGTCGATACGAACGACGGCAACAGCAGCGTGCGGATCGATCGCGTGCGCCGTCGCTGTGAACGGACTGACCGCGAGCTTGGTCGCTGCGTGCGAATCGTCCGGCGTCGTCGTCGCGATCGCGGGCGAGATCGTCCGCGCACCGACGCTGCGCACGAGGATCGACAGCGCGGGATCGAGGCGGAGCAGCTTGCGCATGCGCGACCACGCCGATGCGTCGACCAGCGACGACGATCCGCTCAGCCAGCGCGCGAGCGCTGACTCGACGGCAGCCTCGTCACGTGACAGCCGCCGCAGCGATGACCACGGATAAGGCCGAATCCGATCGGCCGAAAAGTTGGGCGTCATCACCAAGCTGGTACGATTTTATCCCACATCGTCTCCACGGGCGGGCTGCTCCGGCGATTGCCGGTGCGGTGATCCGGCCCGCGGGGAACGTTGTTCCTTTTTTGCGGCCTGAGGTGAGAACGTGCACGAGCGTCGACTTGGCTACCGGATTCCGTTCGAATCGATGGTGACTTCGTACGTCCACGACCGCCCCATTCGAGGGCTGGCGCAAAACCTGTCCGACACGGGGATGTTGATGTCAGCGATCTCGATGGTGGCACCACCACCGGGCACCGTCGTGGGACTCGACATCGAGCTCCCGGGCACGACGGATTCGATCTGGGCATCAGGACGGATCTGCTACCGCAAGGACGACCACCTGGCGTCGGGGCTCGGCGTTCGATTCGTCGCGTTGGCGACGAGCCAGGCTCGCATGATCCGTGATTTCTGCATCGAGATGCGCAGAGCGAACCTGGGCTCGATTCTGGCGCGTATCCGCACGTAGTCCCACGGGCATTGGCCGCATCGTGCGGCTATGATCTGGGGGATGCGCCGCCTCCCCTTCCTGGTCTCCTGCGTGCTCGCGCTCGCGCCTACGGGAGCAGCGATTCGCCACGCGGATGCACAGCCGGCTGACTGGGGCGTCAAGCGCGACCCGTTCGACAAGACGGTGGTCGCTCGCTACAAGGCGATCCTCGCGAAGAACCCGCACGACGCGTCGGCTCTCGCGAAGCTCCTCGAGATGTATCGCCGTTACAAGACGGTCGATCTGCTGAAAGAGGAGTACCAAAAGGTCCTCGATAAGGACGCCGCCAACTGGTCGGCCCTCGTCGTGATCGGGCGCGTCCACAAGACGATCGGCGACGAGCAGCGCGCGAGAGAGCTGCTCCGCAAGGCGGTCGGCACGAAGGACGCAGATCCGCAGAGCTGGCAGCTGATCGGTGAGCTCGAGCGCGGCGCCGGGAACAACAAAGACGCACGCGCTGCCTACGACAAGGCGCTCGCGCACGCGACCACGAAGGATATGAAGAAGCGGGCGCTGCGCGCACTCGCCGACCTCGCGCTCGCGACGAACGACATCGACGCGGCGAACACATACTTCAAGCAGTTCCTCGAGCTGGATCCGACGAACGCCGTGCTGTGGATGGAGCGCGGCGACGCGATGCTCGCGGCAAAGCGGCCCGAGATTGCGCTCGAGAGCTACGCGGCCGCCGAGAAGCTGCTCGGCAGCGATCCGGCAAAGCGCGTCGAGGTGGTTGCCCGGCGCGGCCTCGCATACGCCGCGATGGAGAAGCACGACGAGGCGGTCGCCGAGTATCGCCGCGCGATCAAGTTGGCTCCCAAGGGCTACTACCTCGAGAGCGAGCTGACCGGCCGCATCATCGACATCTACCGCGGCAAGCAGGCACTCGCGCAGCTGCTCGCGCAGTACGAGAAGGAGTGGCCCGAGGGGTCGCGCGGCCACTTCGAGTGGAACACGCTCGGCCGGCTCTACGAGGAGACGGGCTCCCAGGACAAGGCGATCGTCGCGCTCAAGAAGGCCGTCGGCAAGGCGGCATACGAGCTCGAGACCCAGCGCCGCCTGATCCAGCTGCTCGAGAACTCCGGCCGCGACGACGAGGCACTCGCCCAGTACGAAGCGGTGGTTCGCGCTGCGCCGGGCGAGGCCCGCTTCCAGCTCGAGCTCGCCGAGCGCTACTGGCGTCGCGCGAAGGAGAAGCAGGCACTCGATACGCTCACGCGGTTGCAGTCGCGGTTCCCGAATGACGCCGGCGTGCTGTCGGCGATCGCCGACCTCTACACGCGCTGGGGCAAAGAAGACCTCGCGATCGCCGAATACGAACGGCTCGCGAAGCTCGAGCCCGACGACCCTGCACACCTCGTGACGCTCGGCGAGCAGTACTGGCAGAAGGGCACGCTCGCCGATAAGAAGAAGGCGACCGAGGTCTGGAAGCGGATCGCAGCGAGCGGCAAGGCCAGCGGCTACGCCAAGCTCGCCGAGGTTCTCGCCGAGCACGGCAACACGACCGAGGCACACGCAAACTACGACAAGGCGATCAAGCTCGACGACAAGAACGCCGAGTACTACAAGGGCCGCGCGACGCTGTTCGAGAGTCTCAAGCCGGCACGCTTCAACGACGCGATCACCGACTGGGAGAAGGCGCTGTCCCTGATCGGCAAGAAGGCATCTGACCGCCTCGCGCGCCGCGACGCGATTCGTCACATCGTCCAGATCGTCACGCGCCTCGGCGGCTCGAAGGAAAACGAATACAAGAACCGCTGGGTCACCGCGTTCAAAAAGACGCCGCCGGATGTCGAGGCTGGCTACTTCCTCGCGCAGTACTACGGCAAGCGCGCCTCGCAGGGAGAGCCGCGCCAGACACTCGAGAAGCTGCTCGCGCACGTGAAGGACGACCAGGAGCTCCTGATGGACCTGGTCAAGGAGCTCCGCAAGGAGCGCAAGTTCGACCAGGCGGTCGCGCTGCTGCTCGACCTGGCCAACCGCGTGCCGTCGATGGAGCGGCAGGTCTATCAGCAGATCAGCGAGATCAAGACCGAGGCGCGCAAGGACGACGAGGCGATCGAGTGGGCGCAGAAGGCGCTCCAGAAGTCGCCGACGGATCCGCAGGCGTACGAGCGCCTTGGCGAGCGCTACGTCGAGATGCAGCGCTTCACCGAGGCGATCGCGGCGTACGAGAAGACGGTCCAGCTCGATCAGCGCAACGACAAGGCCGCGTTCCAGCTCGCACAGCTCTACGTGCAGACCGGCACGCCACTCAAGGCGGTCGAGCTGCTCCGCAACGTGCTGCGCACGACGAACAACGACGACACCGTCGAGCGCGCCGGCACCCAGGCGATCGATCTAGAGGAGATGACCGACACGCTCGGCGAGCTCGAGAAGGTCGTGTCGCCGCTGTCATTCATGATGGCGCACAAGCCGGTCTATCGGCGCGTGCTCGTGAAGCTCTACCTGCGCTACGTGCCTCGGCTCGTCGAGCGCTCGCGCCATGGCAGCGAGGACATCAAGAAGGCCGCGCGCGTCGAGCTCGACCGCGTCGGTGCCCGCGGCTTGCGTCCGCTCCTCGAGGCACTGCGCGATCAAAAAGATGTCGCGCAGCAGCGCATCGCGGTGCAAGTGCTCGGTCACCTCGGCAACAAGGGGGCGGCGATGCCGCTCGTCCACATGGCCAAGCAGGAGCCGCCCAAGGATCAGCGCCACCTCGGGACGCTGCCCGAGAGCCCCGATCGCGAGGTCCGCGTCGACGCGCTCGTCGCCGCCGGCCGCCTCGGCGACAGCAAGGTTCTCGACCTCGTGCTTCCGCTCATGGAGCACCAGGAGAGCGCGATGCGCGAGGCCGCCACGTTCACGATCGGCCGCTCTGCCGACAAGCGCGCCGTCGCACCGCTGATCAAGGCGCTCGAGGATCGCCGCGAGACGGTGCAGACCCTCGCGTGTCTCGGCCTCGGCCAGATCGACGATGGCCGCGTCGCGCCCGCCCTGATCTCGACACTCAAGGATGCGAGCAAGCAAGACACCGTGCGCGCCGCATGCGCGTACGCGATCGGCGCGCGTCGGATCGGCAGCGCGGTCCCTGCCCTGCTCGCCGCCCTCGACGACAATCGCGGCGAAACCCAGCGGCTCGCCGCGTGGGCACTCGGCCAGCTCGGCGAAGCAAAGGCCGTCGGTCCGCTGATTCGCGCGTACTTCGCTCGCGCCGGCCAGCCCGCCGACGAGCTGGTGTGGGCGATCGGCCGCGTCGTCGGTGCAGGCGTCGCACCGTCCCCGCTCGCGAGCTCGAGCGAGTATCCGATCCGTCAGAGCAAGTACAACCACCTCGAGGCCGTGCGCGCACTGCCCGGCTCGCTGCCCAAGCCCGCACCCGCGCCCAAGCTGATCGTCGATCACGCCGGCGATATCGCGAGTGGTCTCGCGCAGGCACTCGGCGAGCATCGCGACGTGATCGTGTCTGCGCTCGCCGACCTCGACGGCGCGCAAGAACGGATCTCGCTCGGTGCGCTCACGCCGGCCGCCGATCCGAAAGCGACCGCCGCACTCGCGACGATCGCCGAGAAGCTCGAGCCGCTCGTGGTCGCGCAGCTCGCCTCCGAGGATCCGAAGGTCCGCGCGCTCGCGGTCAGCGTCCTCACCAAGATGGACGGCGGCAAGCTCAAGAGCGCCGACACCGCGATCGCCAAGGCGCTCGCGGACCCTGCCGATCAGGTCAGGGCCTCGGCGATGCAGTCCGTGGTCGTCCTCGCCAAGCGGAGGGGATCGGCACCGCCAGCGCTGGTCGCCCAGCTCGCCAAGACCCTCTCGGCGGGGGCCTGGGCGGACCGCCGGGTGGCAGCCCTCTCACTTGGCCGCCTGGGTAGCTCGGGCGATGTGAATGCACTTATGAAAGCGGCCTCGGACTCGTCCAGCTTCGTCCGCGAGGCCGTGGCCGTCGCTCTCGGGCAGGTTGGCGGGGGGGGGCCCGTCGAAACGGCCCTCCAGACGCTGGCCAAGGACGCGGTCCCGCAGGTCCGCGATGCGGCCGCCGCCTCCCTGGCCGGCATCAAACGCTGATCTCCCTGATCTGACAGCCCCCGTTCTTTGACCCCGTGGTTTGCAAGGGGGTAGAATCCTTGGCGATGGACGTCGGCTTGGTGTGCGACGCGTGTAGCGCGTTGACTCCAATCGGAGTGCCGCAATGTGCGCGTTGCGGCGAACCGGTCGCACTCGATCCGCGTCCGAAGCGGTCGAGCGCTGCACCGTCGAGCAATGGCTCGTCGGCAGCAGCTGCGCCTGCGAAGAAACCGGCGGGCACGACGTGCACCAAGTGCGGCACGAACGTTCCGCCCAACTTCAAGTTCTGCCAGATCTGCGGCACGCGCGTCGTCGTCGTCGCAGCACCGCACGAGTTCGTCAACATCGACACGAAGGTCGGCAACGCACGCCAGCCAGCGTCGGTGACCGGACAGCAATCGAAGGATGCGAATCGCAGCACGCTTCCGTTTGCAGGCGGTCAGCAACCCGCAGCGATTGCGCGCGCGAAGCTCACACTGATTCGCGGCGACGGCGAAGACGGCGTCTCGTTCTCGCTCGCCGGCACCGATCATCTCGCGGGTCGCGCCGACTGCCCGATCGCGTTCCCCGACGATCCGTTCCTGTCGCCGACGCACTGCAACTTCCGTTACGGCAACAACCAGCTCGTCGTGCGCGACGAGGGTTCGCTCAATGGCGTCTACGTCCGCATCACTGGCACCGTGCGCATCGAGCCCGGCGCGACGATCTTGGTTGGCGAGCAAGTGCTGACCGTCGGTCCCGCGAAGGGCTTCGAAGATCTGCCGGACGCCGAAGGCACGTACTACTCCGCGAGCATGATGCGGCCCGCGACCGTCGAGATCGTGCAGCAGCTCCGCGGCGGCTCGACCGGTTGGGTCTATCGACCCGACACCGAGATCGTATCGATGGGCCGCGAAGGCAACGACATCAACTTCCCAGACGACCCGTTCATCTCGGGTCGTCACGCACAATTGCAGCTGACCAGTGGAGTGCTATCGGTAACCGACCTGGGGTCGCGCAACGGCACGTTCGTCCGGGTAACCGGCGAGTACGTGTTGAAGCACGGCGACTACGTGTTCTTGGGTCAGCAGCTGCTACGTGTCGAAATCGCCTGAGCGTCGCAAAGGACCATCATGACCGTCTGCAATCGTTGCGGTAAAGAAAACCAGGACCACTACAAGTTCTGCCTCGGCTGTGGGGCGGAGCTAGTCGCTGCGCCCAAGCCGGCAGCAGGTGGCGGCGACATGGGCATGATGAAGACCATGATGGCCGACGGTCAGGGCGCCCCGAATCCGAACATGGGTGCGCCGCTCGGCTCCCCGATGGGCGGTCCCGGTGCACGCGTCCCGTCGGGCCAGATGCCCGCGGGCGGTCGTCCCGGCATGCAGGGCATGCCACCGTCGGGTCCGCTCGGTGGCATGGCTCCGCCGATGGGCGCTCCGCCGATGGGACCGCCGCCCGGGGTTCCCGCCTACGGTGGTGGCTTCCCGCCGCCCGCTGGTGCACCGCCGATGGGCGCACCGCCGATGGGCGCACCGCCGATGGGTGCTGCACCCGCACCCGGTGGTGGCATCAAGCGCTGCCCGTCGTGTGGCAGCGATGTTCCGCCGACGTTCCGCTTCTGCGGCACGTGTGGTTTCCGCATGGACGAGCAGTCGGCCGCGCAGCCCCTGCCCGGCCCGCCGCCGAACATGGCTGCGCCGCAAACAACTCGCGCACGCCTGTCGATGACGCTCATCCGTCCCGACGGTAGCGAAGGCGGCACGCACGATCTTCGTCAGGGCGAGAACAAGCTCGGGCGCAGCTTCGGTCCGGTGTTCGAGAACGACGGCTACCTCTCGCCCGTCCACGCGATGCTCGACATCCGCGGTGTGCAGGCCGTCGTGCGCGACCTCGACAGCCTCAACGGCGTGTTCGTGAAGATGACGCAGGAAGAAGAGCTGCAGTCGGGCCAGATCATCCGCATTGGCCAGGAGCTGCTCCGCTTCGAGATCATTCCGACGCCCGAGCCGACCGCGGACGGCACCGAGCTCATGGGCAGCCCGAACCCCGGCTTCTGGGGCAAGCTCACCGTGATCATCGGCCGCGACGTCACCGGCGCTGCGTTCCCGCTCCTCGGTGAGAGCTGCACGCTCGGCCGCGAGCGCGGCGAGATCAACTTCCCCGACGACGGCTACGTCTCGGGTCTCCACGCCCGCGTGATCCTGCGTGACGGCCGCGTGTTCCTCAACGACCTCGGCAGCTCGAACGGTACGTTCGTCAAGGTCAACGGCGAGCGTGGCGTCGGCCACGAGTCGTTCGTGCTCCTTGGTCAGCAGCTGTTCCGGCTGAACTTCTCGTAATCGATACTCGCTCCGAAACGACGCCGGCCGCCTTGTGAGGGCGGCCGTTGCTGCGTGTGCGCTCGTAGCGCGAGTGACTACTTCTTCTCTTTGTTGATGTTGAGGTCGTTCACGCTCGGAGGCGCGACCTCTTTCTCGATCCAGGTGAAGCCGTTCGCGATCTTCAGCTCGCCACCCGGCTCGAAGATGATCAGGACATCGGCCTTCTCGCCATTCTTGCCACCCGGCGCCTCGACGATCAGCTCGCTGTCGCTCGCGAAGCGAACGACCGTGCCCTGGCGCGACCCGAAGTAGACCTTGGCGTTGCGCGCACCGTCGGCGATGAACCGGTTGCCCTTGATGCGGACGTACTGGCCACCGTTGATGTCGCCCTTGTCCGGCTCGATGCCGGTGACCTTGAGCTTCGTGTCCTCGCCGCCGCAGGCCGCGCCGAAGCTCGAAAGGCCGAGAACGAGGGAGATTAGGGCTACGCGCCTGGTCATGCCCCGAAAGGTACCCAATTTCAGTACCCAGGGGCAACTCCCCCAGAACTACGTGCTCGGCATGGGGCAAGAAACGGCCTGCAACTACATGAAGTCGCGGCGAGACAGGGCACGGCGCATCTTCGAGAGCGCCTGCTCCTGGAGCTGGCGGATGCGCTCGCGCGACAAGTTGTACTTGTCGCCAATCTCCTTGAGCGTCAGCTCCTGCTCGGTCCCGAGGCCAAAGCGCTGGCGCAGGATGTCCGCCTCGATCGGACGCAGCTCACCGAGTAGCCCCGCCATCTCGGTCGTCAACGCGGCCCACTCGAGCTCCTCGGTCGGCGAAGCCGGCTCGCGATCGGGGTCCTCGAGGACCTCCCCGAGCACGCGACCTTCGTCGTCACCAACCGGCTTGTCGATCGAGATCGACTGCTCGAGCAGCCAGCTACGCATCTTCTCGACCTTGTCGACCGGCATCTTGGTCTCCTCGGCGAGCTCCTCGGTGGTCGGGCTACGACCGAGCTTGCCGGTGAGATTGCGGCGCGCCTTGGTCAGGCGGTGCTGCGCGTCGATCATGTGAACCGGCAGACGAACCTCGCGGCCCTTGTCGGCGAGCGCGCGACTGATCGCGTGGCGAATCCACCACGACGCGTAGGTCGAGAAGCGGAAGCCCTTCTTGTAGTCGTAGCGCTCGACGGCCTTGAGCAGGCCGAGGTTGCCTTCCTGGATCAGGTCGGCGAGCGCCATGCGGCCGTGATTGAAGCGGCGCGCGATCGACACGACGAGGCGAAGGTTGGCCTTCACGAAGTCATTGCGCGACGCAGCCGCGCGGCGATTCGCCTCGTGGACCTTGCGCAGCCACTCGGCGACCTTCGTGCGCGCACCGAGCGTCGATACGTTGGCGCCACGCACTCCGATGCCGAGCGTCATCCGATCGACAGCGCCCAGCGCAGCTTCGATGAACAGGTGATCGACATCCGAGCCACGCAGCTTGCGTGCGGCGCGAGCGGCCGCACGTACGAATGCCTTCGGATCGCGACCCGCGGCGAGCTTGCGCAGTGTCTTGGTCTCGACGGGCTCCTGGAAATCAGGGACCTCGATCACCGCGGCGAGGATGCGCTCGACGGCGGGCGCGTGCGCGAGCAGGGCTTCCCACAGCTGGATCTCGAGCGCCTCGATCTGCTGGGCTGCGGAGAACTCTTCCTCGGGACGCAGCACATCGAGCAGCGCCATGTCGCGGAAGTACATCGAGAGGTACGTCCCGTTGTCGGGACGCGAAGCCTTCTTCTTCTCTACGACCTCGACCTCGGCGTCGGCGTCGGCATCCGCGTCTGCGGCTTCGGCGTCCGCATCGGGCTCCTCAACGTCGGGCGCCTCGTCGCGCTCCTTTTTGGGGCGCTTTGCTGCGACACGTGCGACACGGCTTTGCCGCACCGTGGTTTGCGACCCGGCGGGAACGAGCTTGGAGACGATGGCTGCCATGAGTAGCGGTCCTTCCACGCGCGATCGCGTGATCAGTAAGACGCGCGAGGAGCCCAAATGTTTTGGCTTCCGCGCACGAGAAGGACGACAAGTGAAGTCAGGCAGTTATTCCGTCGACGCAAGTCCCGACGGCGTGCCAGCTAACTACCCGAGGTGTCCTTCTTCTCCGCTAGGACAATGATGTGGCGCGACTGGTTGCCGAGGAACCGACCACGCATCTGGTAACCGCCCGAGACTTCGAGCACCCGGAAGCCGGCGGCATGCATCAGCTTGCCGACTTCATGCAGCGAATATGCCCGGACCGAGATCTCCTGTTCCAGCTGACGCCCGTCGTCAAAGACAACCGAGCGATTTACCTGGATGCGGGAGGAGAAGTAGTTGAGCTCGACTTCCTCGAGCACGACGCAGCCATCGCCTTCCCACCACACACGTGTAGGCAAGTCGGCGATCACATAGTCGCGGTTCAGGATCTCGACGAGAACCTTGCCGTTGGGCTTCAGCGCCTGGGCGACGTTCTGCAGGGTCTTCTTGTTGGTCTCGTCGTCGAAGTAACCAAAGGTCGAGAACAGGCAGTAGCAGGCGTCGAACTGATCCTCGAAGTCGAGCTCGCGCATGTCGCCGCGCACGAAGTTGATCGTGAGCCCGCGGCGATTCGCTTCCTCGCCACCACGGAGCAGCAGCGGCGCCGAGAGGTCCAGACCCGCGACGTGGAAGCCGCGCGCTGCGAGCTCCATCGCGTGACGGCCGTAGCCGCAACCGAGGTCGAGCACCTGCGCCCCCGGCGCGAGCTGCATCGCGTTGATCACGAACTCGGCCTCGGCCTGCGTGGCCTGCGGCGTGAGAAACGGCAGCGTGCGGAGGTAATCCTCGTCGAACAGATCGACGAACCACTGGCGCGGCTGACGCGCGGCGGGCTTCGCCGGTTCCTCGACGGCTGCCGGCTTCTTCGCGGGCGGCGGCGTAGGCGGCTTGTGCTGCGCGGCCGGTGGCGGCGGCGGCGGCGTGTGGTGACCGTCCTTGGCGTGGCCGTCCTTCGCGGGCAAGCCGGTCAACGCGTTCAGCGGTGTCATCTCGACTGACTTGGGGCGCTCGTCCTTGGCCGGCTGTGCGACGGCCGCCGGCACAGATGCGCGTGTCGGCGGGTGCGGCGGTGGGATGGAATCGGACTTGTTACGAGCCGGAGGCGCGATGGTCGGCGCCACGTTCGGTTCCTCGTCGACATCGACGTCGATCTCGCCCGAGTCCGCAGCCGCGCGATCGGCGAGCTCGTGGATGTCGATATCGGGGACCGACATCGGCTCTTCGCTCGCGGGCGACTTGGTGAGCACCTCGATGTCCAGTGCCTGCAGTGGCATCGTCTTGTTCGACGGGGCTTGCGGCCTCGGCGCGACCGGCTGGGTCTGCGCACGCTCCTGCGTGGCGGCGCGAATGACCTCGATGTCCTCCTCGGACAACGCGACCGTCTTGTGACGGCTACCCGGGACGGCCATGTTGGCGGTCTTCTTCGTATTCGGATTCTCGACGGGCGCGCGCTCCGCGGTGACCGGCTCGCCGACGGAGACATCGATATCGATCTCGGAGCGATCGATGCGCGGGGCCGACTGCCGCGAGAACGGCATGGTCGCGCCGGCCTCGCTGAGACCGAGCGATTCGAGATCGACCGCGCTCATCTCGCGCGTGTTCATCTCGAAGTCCTGCGAGTCGACCGGCGCGCTCGGCGGATCGATCACGGTCTGCATCGCATCGGGCGCGACCGGCGCGGCAGGATCGGTACCGGCGCGGGGCACCGGGCCGGAGGCGTCGTGCGAGAAGCTGTACGCGATCGACATCGCGAGCGCCGGATCTTCGGGAACCGGCGGCGGCGGGGCGGTGTTCGTGCGCGTGCGCGGAACGTTGTCGGACGGAACGCGCAGCCCGGTGCCACGGCGACGACGCCGACGCCGCTCGGCGGTCGTCATTCCGACTTCGATGTCGGACTGTGAGTCTTCGTCGCGCTTACTCACCCGAGCCCCTTGATCGAGCCCATCCGCTCGCCGCAACGCATCGGCTGGCCGACTTCACCGTCGAGGCGAATCTTGCCGGGCTTGAACACCATCACGACCGTCGAGCCGAGGCGGAAAGCGCCGAGCTCGTCACCGCGTTCGATGTCCACGCCTACCTCGATCCGTCGACGCTCGCCGGCCGAGCGCCAGGTGGCGGACTCGTCGGCGTGCGCGAGCTTGATGTTGCCAACCCCCGACGCGCCGATCATGACGACGGCAACCTTGCCGAAGTGGCCCGCATCGAGCGTGATCACGACGCGCTCATTGCGCGAGAGCAGGCGATCGCGGCGCGCAGCGATGCGCGGATTGACCGGCCAGAGCGCGCCCGGAATGTAGTCGTAGCGAACGAGGTGCGCGTCGATCGGCGAGTGCACGCGATGGTAGTCGCGCGGCGACAGATAGATCGTCGCGTAGTCACCGCCACGCAGCTCGGCCGCCAATGTCTCGTCGAGGAGCAAGTCCTCGAGCTGATAGTTGCGGCCCTTGGCCTGGACGAGCGCGCCGTCGACGGCGCTGCCACGCGCGGCGAGCACGCCATCGCAAGGCGACGCGATCGCATCGTTGTCGGGGCACACCGGACGCAGGCCCGGCCGCAGGCGACGCGCGAACAGATCACCGAACGAGCTGTACGCGCGCAGGTCGAGCTCGGCTTCGCCGAGGTCAGCACCGGTCGCGCGTGCAAACGCGCGATACGCCGCGTGTCGCAGCGGAACCGGCAAACGCCTGCGTGCGGTCAATCCGACCAACGCAGAGTAGACGGGTCCTGGCTTCCGGAATTCCACGCGTGTACTCGGCGGTCCCTCCCGACAACGAAGCGCCTGAGCGCCGGTCGGTATCAAGATTCTGCCAGCGACGGCGGGATGTTACAAGCCAGGAGCCGGTCTAGCGGCTGCCTTTACGGGACCGCGAAGAATTCCGGGTAGGGGGAAATGTGTTCCCCAACGATCCCGAGTGGCTAGATGGCGTCTTCGCCGGTCTCGCCGGTGCGAATTCGAATGACCTCGTCGACCGGGGAGATGAAGATCTTCCCGTCCCCGATTTTTCCGGTCCGGGCAGCCTCGGTGATCACGTTCACGACCTGCTGGACGTTGTCGTTGGGAACGATGATCTCGACCTTCACCTTGGGCACGAAGTCCACGACGTAGGCCGAGCCTCGGTAGACCTCTTTCTTGCCGCCGGTGCGACCGAAGCCTTTGACCTCGGTGACGGTCATGCCGTGCACTCCGATCTCGGCGAGGCGCTCTTTGACCTCGTCGAGCTTGAACGGCTTGATGATCGCCTCGACCTTCTTCATGCCGTACTTGGATAGCCCACGGATTGTTTCGCGTGGGTTTCCGCGCCGTCAAATAAACTTCGCCCCGGCCTACTCCCGCAGCTTGCCCCGAAACGCCTCGATTCGACGCACGGTCTCCTCGAGCTCGTTCGGGTGGTACTGCAGGTAGCTGGCGAGATCGATCCACTCCTGGTCGAAGCGCCCCCCGTTCTTGGCCTTGTAGGCGTCGTACTGCTGGCGCACCGAGCGGAACTTCGCGATCACGGCGTCGCGGGTGAGCTCGGTCTTGGGCTCGACCTTGGGCTCGACCTTCTTGTCCTTCTTGTCGCGCTTCTTCTTGTCGACGACCGTCCTGGGCTCATCGATCTCGATCTTGGGCTCGTCAACCTTCGGCGGCGCGGGAACTTCCGCCTCGACCTTGGGCTCGTCGGGAGGAATCGACTCGACGCGGATCTGTGACTTCGCCGGCTCGGGCTTGGCCGCGACCTGCACCGGCTGGTTGTTCTGCTTCTGCAGCATCACGACGAGGACGCCGATCACGGCGACTGCCGCGAGCAGCGCAAGCACGAGCCCCACCCTGCTCTTCTGCGGCGCGATGGTCTCGCGATACGAGGTCTCGGGCTCCGGCTCGACCGCGCCGGTCCCGTCGGCGAGCGCGAGCTCCGTCGTTGGAATCGCGGCGGTTGGCGTGGGCGGCGGCAGCACCGGGTGCTCGAGGATGTCGGTCGGGCGCGTCGGCGGGCGCGGCCGACTGCCCGTGATCGGCTTGACCTGACCCGACTGGCGCGACGAGCGCGAGCGACTCGGTTCTCCGTCGGCGCGGAGCGGCAGGTTCGCCATCGCGAACGAGACCGTGGTGCCGGTCTCCTTGGTCAGCTCCTCCTGAAAATCCTCGAGGTGCGCCTTGGCGACGCGGTCGTGCAGCTCGCGCTGCGCCGTCATCTCGACGGAGAACAGCTCGCGCATGTACGAGCCGAGCTGGTCGGTGGAGATGGTCGGGTTCACGGCGACCAGCGCTTGCTGGATCGCATCGCGGAACTCGGCGGCTGTCTGATAGCGGTCGTCGGGCTTGGGGCGGAGCGCGGTGGCGACGAGATCGTCGTAGGGTGCCAGTGCCTTGTCGGATTCCGACGGCATCTTGTGCTCGCCCTTGGCGACCTTCTTGGCGAGTGCACGATAGTCGGGCTCGGCGCCCGCCTCGTAGAGGCGCTGCCCGG
>JBBQFU010000212.1:0-15743 GCA_038322185.1 Haliangiales bacterium | reverse complement strand
CCGGTGCTCCCAGGTGGCGCCGCATCGCGGTCCTCGCGGCGATCGCGTGCGCCGTGCTGGGCCTCGTGCTCGTGGTCGTGCTGCGCCAGCGCCATCGGAACACGCTCGTCGAGCCGGACAACGGTTCCGCACGCGGCGATGGTGGCGGCTACGTTCGCGCGCCGCGCACGCCGCAGCTTCCGCCGGGGCAGGGCGTCAAGCTGTCGGGCCTCGTCGTCGACGGTACCGGTGCACCGGTCGCGGGTGCGCTGCTCAGTGTCGAGCTCGAGCAGGGCGCGCCGGATCGCTCGCTGTCGCCGAAGGTCGTGGCCGATGCCGGCGTCGTCGATGCGAGCTCAGGTGATGTGATGGTGTCGACGATTGACGCGCCGCCGACCGTTGCCGACGGGCGCTTCGCGATCGAAGGGCTCGAGCCGGGTCGGTATCGCGTGCGCGTCACCGGCGCGGGTCTGCTCGCCGCGGAGCTACGCATGGTGCCGGTGCCGTCCGACGAGGTCCGCATCGTCATCGCGCGCCAGGTGTCGATCAGCGGCACGGTCACCGATGGTGGCAAGCCGGTGAGTGCGGCGGCAGTCGGGATTCGCGGCGACGCGATTGGCGGCACGCTCGAGGTCAAGACCGACTCGCTCGGTGGATTCACCGTGCCGAGCCTTCCCGAGGGTCGCTATCAGGTCTACGCCTATCAAGGTGCGCTCGCTGCGCGTGCGGTCCGCGTCGCGCGGCTCGGCGCAGGTCCGTTCGTGCCCGTCGAGCTTCGCCTCGAGGCGGGTGCGATCGTGGTCGGTCGGGTCGTCGATCGCGAAGAGGGTGTCGGGCTGCTCGCGGCGGTGGAGCTGCGGCCCGTCGGCGATGACCAGGCGCCACGCTACGCGCGCACCGGTGAGGATGGGGTGTTCCGCATCGAGGGCGTGCCGAACGGGCGCTGGATCGCGGACGCCTACGCGCCTGGCTATCTATCGCCTGGCGGCGTCGAGCTCGAGGCCGGGCGCGGCGTGCCCGAGCTCGCGCTCGCAGCGGGCGCTACCGTCGAGGGTCGCGTGATCGATGCCGAAGGCAATCCCGTCGAAGGCGCGAGCGTGCGGGCGCTCACGAGCGGGCCGAACCCCGTCGAGATCTCCGCGCTCGTCGAGCAAGATCAACTGCGCCGGTTCTCAGGCCGCACGGCGGCGCCACTCGATCCAGGTCCGGCGGCGTTCGCGAGCGATCCGCAGTTCATCCCGCGGGGCGAGCTCGGCGTGTTGCTCGGACCGATTCCACCGATTCCGCCGCCCGGTGCCATTCCCGCGCGCCAGGCGTCCGTGATCGATCCACTCGCCGTCGGTATGGCGCTCGTTGGCGAGCCCGCGCCGATCGCGATCGACCCGTCGCGCGCATCGCTGTGGACCACCGGGCGCGACGGCCGCTATCGCATTCGCGGCCTCGCGAAGACCAAGCTCAGCGTCCTCGGGGTCGCCGGTGGCTACGCCGAGGCGCGCTCGCGCGAGGTGTCGATCACGCCGGGCCAGCACGTGACCGGTGTCGACGTCACGCTGTCGGCGGGCACGTTCGTGTTCGGCAAGGTCGCTGATCCGCGCGGCGCACCGATCGCGGGTGCACAGGTCAGCGCGCAGCCCGATGTCGGCGGCAAGCTCGACGCATTCGCCGACGGCGACGGCATGTATCGGATCGGTCCGCTCATCGGCAAGGTCAGCCTCGTGGCGACCGCCTATGGCCACGTCGACTCGCGTCGCTCGCTCGATCTCGCCGCTGCGAAGGGCAAGACCGCGCTGGAGCGCCGCGAGGACATCACGCTCGAGATCGCCGATGCGGTGCTCGCGGGCACGCTCGACGATGTCACCGGTGCCGCGGTTCCCGCTGCGCTCCTCGAGATCATCAGTGGCGCCGCCGACGGTCGACAGGTCGTGGTCGGTGCCGACGGCTCGTTCAACATGGACATGCTGCCGGCGGGCAAGCTGCGCGTGCGCGTCACCCATCCGTCGTATCCACCCGCCGAGCTCGATGCCGTTGCGTCGAAGACGGGAGAGACCTCGCGGCTGCGCCTCGCTCTCGGTGGTCAGATCGAGGGCGTGCTGCTCGACGACAACAGTGGCAGCCCGGTCGCCGGCATGACCGTCGACGCGACCGGTCCGGCGGGCCTCACCGCCGAGGCCGTCACGAACGACAAGGGGCTCTGGAAACTCGGGCCGCTGCGGCCGGGGGCGTGGAAGATCCAGGTCAAGCTACCTGGCTACCTGCCGTTCATCCGCGACGTCGACGTCAAGGCGGCCAGCGCGCCAGGCGTGACCTCGGTCCGCGATGTCCGCATCGATCTCGTGCGCGGCGCGCTGCTCGGCGGCACCGTTCGTGATCGGCGCGGCACGCGCATGAAGGGCGCGCACATCACGGTGCGCCGCGCCGACGGCGGCGGCACGCCGGTCGAGGCGGACACCGACGCTCAAGGCGAGTTTCGGATCCACGACTGTCCGACCGGCGAGCTGATCATCGGCGCGACGCTCGGCGATGCGGGCGGCTCGACCTCCGCGACCGTACGCGCGGGCGACGAGATCCTCAGCCTCTCGATCGAGATCCGCTGACCCTATCTCCGACGCCGCATGCGATTGATGTCGATGATCATCGTCGGCGCCGCGTGAAGATCCTCGTCATAGATCGGCTTGATCGACGGAGCGATCGTGGCACCACGCGGCCGCTGGGTCGGGGGAGGCGGCGGCTGCGCACGCACCGGGCGCGACGGACGCTTCTCGTGGCCGATCGGACCATGGCCACTGGCAGCGTTGCGACCGCGGCCGTCGAGGATCACGGTGTTCTGCCCGTGGATGTCGTTGTCGCTGTCCTGGTCGGCGGGAATCGGACGGCCGTGCTCGTCGACCTTCGGCATGGTCGTGAAGTTCGAGTCACCCGAAAAATCGTTGGGCAGCGCGGCGACCGACACGCTCGTTGGCTTTGGATGGAACGGAACATCGGGCGGCTCGAAGTCCTCGTCACGCGTCATGAGCGATTCGCCCACGTCGTCGCTCGGCGTATCGGTCATCACGTACTCTTCGAGCATTCGCAGCTCGCGCTCGATCTCGGTGTTGAACATCTTGCGGATGAACCGACCGAGGTGGCTGCGCGAGTAGTTCGGCATGAACTTGCGCAGGAACGCGCGCAGGTCACCCTCGGCTTCGGCGGC
Organism: Haliangiales bacterium; assembly: GCA_038322185.1. GTDB lineage: Bacteria > Myxococcota_A > Polyangia > Haliangiales > Haliangiaceae > JABFXX01. The sequence goes on along the minus strand of JBBQFU010000212.1, from coordinate 12,574 downwards.
CGTCTGGTAGCGATTCGCGCGGCTGCGCGTGAGGCACTTGTCCGTGATCATCTCGAGCTCGGGCGGGAGGCCGGGCTGGAGCTCGCTGACGGGGCGGTACTTGGCGTCGCGGACCTTGATGAGCAGGTCCATCTCGTTCGTCGCGGTGAACGGCGGGATGCGGGTCAGCATCTCGTACAGACAGCTGCCGAGGCTGAACACGTCACTGCGGTGGTCGAGCTTGCGGCCTAGCGCCTGCTCGGGGCTCATGTACTTGACCTTGCCCTTGATGACGCCGGTCTTTGTCGTCACGCGCGACAGCGTCGCCTTCGCGATACCGAAGTCGCACAGCTTCACCTCGCCCGCGTAGCTACAGATGATGTTCGAGGGCGACACATCACGGTGGATGATCCGCAGCGGCTTGCCGCGTGAGTCGACCGCGGAGTGAGCGGCGTGCAGCGCACCGCCAGCCTCGGCGCAGATATACGCGGCGTGCTCGGGCGGAATCGGCTTCTTCTTGGCGCGGCAGCGCTCGAGGACGGTGCGCATGTCCTTGCCGTCGACATGCTCCATCGCGATGAAGTACTCGCCGTGCGCACGCGCGAACTCGTAGACGCGCGCGATGCTCTGGTGCCGGAGCACGCTGGCGATCTTTGCCTCGTCGACGAGCATCTGGATGAAGTCGTCGTCCTCGGCGAGATGCGCCAGCACGCGCTTGACGGCGACCAGGTGTGGCGTGCCGTTGGCGTCGAAGGTCTTCGCGCGATAGATCTCGGCCATGCCACCGAACGCAATGCGGTCGAGCAAGTGGTAGCGGCCGAGCTGTTGAGCTCTTCTCACCGGCGAAGGCCAGCGTACCATGCCGTGGCGTAACCGCCGAGATCCGCTATGCTACGGGTCATGTCTCGCTTCGTGCTGCTAGCTCTTCTGATCGCATGCGATAACGGCTCGAAGTCCCCCGGGGAACAGCCGAAGTCGGCAGTGACCACCGGCGCACCCGACGAGAAGATCGAGGTCCCAGGCACCAAGGGCGGCCCGGTCGTCGGGATGGCCGATGGCAGCGGAGCGACGGGCGCGGCGCCCGATGACCCGACCAAGCTCTCGCCCGCGACCAAGCAGCGCGCGCAAAACCCGGCGTTCAACCTCAAGCCCTCCGAGGGCACGCTGACGGTGGCCAAGGCCGAGGCGAAGGCCGGCGCAGCGGCCACCGCGGAGATCAAGCTCGCGCCCGCGAGCGGCTATCACGTCGCGACCGACTATCCGATCAAGCTGTGGCTGGAGGCGCCCGCGGGCGTGAAGGTCGAGAAGTCGTTTCTGTCCGCAGGCGGCCGCACCAAGGCGCAAGGTGATGCGGCAACTCTCTCGGAGCAGTCGCTCCTGTTTGCCGTGAAGGCCACGCCGGAAGCGGCGGGCTCGTTCGAGATCACCGGCGTGCTCAGCTTCGGTATCTGCGAGAAGGATAGCTGCCATCCCAAGACGCAGCCGATCACGATCCAGGTCGCCGCAAACTGATAGGATCGAGCCTCGATGGCTGACCTCCCGCCGGTTGTAAAAGAGACGCTGGTAGGGCTGCACGCCGCGGTGCGCGAAGACTTCACGCGCAACCGTCGCGTGATGTCGTTCCAGGAGTATCTGGCGCTCGCGTTCGCCGAGCCCACCCGCCAGCTCCGCAGCTCGACCCAGTACATCGTCGACTGCTTCGACCACTACGGCACCGAGATGGTGAAATACCCGTGGGGCGAGATCAAACGGTTCAAGCTGTTCGACGCGCCGTGGGCCAGTGGCGAGGATCAGCTGTTTGGACAGGAGACGGTCCAGAACGAGACCTACGACGTGATGCGGTCGTTCGTGCGCGATGGTCGCCCGAACAAGCTCATCCTGCTCCACGGTCCGAACGGTTCGGCGAAGTCGACCTTCATCCGCTGCCTCGGGCGCGGACTCGAGAACTACTCCACGCTCGACGAGGGCGCGCTGTATCGCTTCAGCTGGATCTTCCCGGCGTCGAAGAGCACCAAGGGCGGCATCGGCTTCGGCGGCATCAACGGCCAGTCGATCGAGTCGATGGAGTCGTTTGCGTACTTGCCCGATGACCAGGTCGATGCCCGGCTCGGCGACGAGCTGCGCGATCATCCGCTGCTCCTGATCCCGCTCGGCGAGCGCGAGAAGCTGATCGGTAAGCTGCTCGAGAACTATCGCGGCAAGTCGTTCAACGTCGGCGACTACATGCACTCGGGCACGCTGTCGCCGAAGAACCGCGCGATCTTCGACGCGCTGCTCGCGAGCTACCAGGGCGACTACGTCCAGGTGCTGCGCCACGTCCGCATCGAGCGCTTCGAGATCTCGCACCGCTATCGCACCGGCTGGGTCACCGTCGAGCCGCAGCTGTCGGTCGACGCGAGCGAGCGCCAGATCACCGCGGATCGCACGCTGGCGGCGCTGCCGCCGTCGCTGCAGAGCGTGTCGCTGCACGAGTACGGCGGCGAGATCGTCGGCGCGAACCGCGGCATCATCGAGTTCGACGATCTGCTCAAGCGTCCGCTCGAGCACTACAAATATCTGCTCACCACCGTCGAGCGCGCCGAGCTGTCGATGACGAGCTCGACGCTGTTCCTCGACCTCGCGTTCATCGGTAGCTGCAACGACATCCACCTGTCAGCGTTCCGCGAGATCCCTGACTTCCAGAGCTTCAAGGGCCGCATCGAGCTCGTTCGCGTGCCGTTCATCCTCGACGTGCGGCACGAGGAGCAGCTGTATCAGGAGCGCCTGCGCGAGGCTGCGGGCGGTCGTCACATCGCGCCGCACACCGCCTACGTCGCGGCGCTGTGGGCCGTGCTGTCGCGCATGCGCAAGCCGCAGATCGAGCGCTATCCATCGACGCTCGCCGAGGTCATCGGCAAGCTGTCGCCGCTCGAGAAGACCGACCTCTACACGACCGGGCAGGTCCCCGAGGATCTCTCGCCCGATCGCGCGCGCGAGCTGGCCGCGCACATCAAGGATCTGTTCCACGAGAGCGACACGTATCCGATCTACGAGGGCCGCGTCGGTGCGTCGCCGCGCGAGATGCAGACCGTGCTGCTCGAAGCGGCGGGCTCGTCTCGCTACGACTACGTGTCCCCACTCGTCGTGCTCGAAGAGATCGTCGAATTGTGCAAGCAGGCGAGCCTCTACGAGTTCCTGCGCCAGGACGTGCAGCCGGGCGGCTACCACGATCACAAGAAGCTCGCCGATGTCGCGAAGGGCCGGCTGTTCGACGTGATCGACGACGAGGTGCGCGCCGCGGTCGGCCTCGTCGAGGAGTCCGAGTACACGCGCGTGTTCGAACGTTACGTCACGCACGTGATGACCGTGCTCAAGAAGGAGAAGGTCCGCAACCCGCACTCGGGCCGCATGGAAGAGCCCGACGAGGGGATGATGAAAGAGGTCGAGCGGACCCTCGAGATCCCGGGACGTGCTGAGGATTTTCGGCAGAGCCTGGTCGGCAAGATTGGCGCGTGGTCGCTCGACCACAAGGGGCAGAAGCCCGTCATGACCGAGATCTTCGCGGACATGGTGCGCAAGCTGAAGGACGCGTACTTCGAGAAGCACAAGAAGACGATCGGCAAGGGGATCACCGAGCTGGTGCAGCTGATCACCGGCAATGAAGGCCATCTCTCGGCCGAATCGCGCACCCGCGCCGACACGGCGCTCGCGACCCTGATCACCAAGTATGGCTACACGCGCGAGAGCGCTCGCGACCTGGTCGGCGCGCTCGCCTCGATGCGTTACCGAACCTGAGGCGGGGTCGCCGGGAGCGAATCGCGCCAAGGGGTGCCCAAAGCTTGCGGAAATCCGGGGCCGAACCGTATCCTCGGAGCAGGGCTATGCTGCGAGGGTTCGTCGGTATTTGCGTGCTCGCTGCGGCCACCTCGGCCGTAGCCGCGCCGCGCATGCTGAAGGGTCCGTACCTGCAGGATCTCGCGCCGCAGTCGATCACCGTGATGTGGCAGATGGAGCAGCCGACGCCTGCGCAGCTCGTGGTCGAAGGCCCGGGCGGCAAGCGCACGATCGAGGTCGCCGCGGCTCGCATCTCGGAAGCCAAGATCGAGGGGCTCGAGCCCGCCACGCGCTACCGCTATCGGGTGAGCGTCGGCGATGCGAGCTGGGATGGCGAGTTCGCTACCGCGCCGCCCAACGGCAAGGATGTCCCGCACTCGTTCGTCGTGTTCGGCGACTCGCGCTACTTCGTCGAGCAGCACCGTCGCGTGATCCAGCGCGTGTCACAAGAGGTCCCGGACTTCGTGCTCGGCACCGGCGACATGGTCGACGAAGGCTTCCGCCAGGATCAGTGGCAGCAGTTCTTCGACATCGAGAACGAGCTGCTGCGCGACAACGTCTACTTCCCGGCGCTTGGTAACCATGATCGTCAGGGCAAGGACCGCGCGGCCGACACCTATCGCTCGTACTTCTCGGTTCCGCAGAACGGCAACCAATCCGAGCGTTACTACTCGTTCACCTACTCGAGCTCGCGCTTCCTGATCCTCGACTCGAACCTGTACTCGTTCGCGCTCACCGACCAGACCGCGTGGATCGAGCGCGAGCTCATCGCGGCGCGTCAGGACGCGGGGATTCGCCACATCTTCGTCGTGATGCATCACCCGCCGTACTCGATCTCGCTGCACGGCGGCGCGACCGATCTGCGCGAGCGCTGGTGTCCGCTGTTCGAGCGCTACGACGTGTCGGCCGTGTTCTCCGGTCACGACCACGTGTACTCGCGCGCTGAAGCCAATGGCGTGCACTACTTCGTCAGCGGTGGCGGCGGCGCCGCGCTCTACCCGCGCCGGCCCAAGTCGAGCAAGATCGATCTCGCGGCCGTGAAGAAGTTCGAGCGCGCGCTGCATTACCTGCGCGTCTCGATCACCGGCAATCGTGTCGACGTGACCGCGATCCGCGCCGACGGCACCACCATCGAGAGCTCGGCGTGGACCGAGGGTCCCGAGCCCACGCGCGTGACGGCACCGAAGCCGCCGCAGATCAGCCCGGTCGGTGGAGGCGCGCCCGTTGCGTCGCCGGCGCCGGCCACGCCAGCACCAATGCCCTACGAGTCGACCAAGGGCCTGTGGTTCGGGCTGACCGCGCTCGCGCTCGCGCTCGGCGCTGCGGTGTTCGTCGTGCGCAGCCTGCGCAGCTGATCGTGAAGTGGCTCGAGCGCGTCGCCGACGAGCTAGCCCAGCGTCGCGAGCTCGTCGCGTAGATTGAGTCGCGCGCGCGCATCGAGGCGCTGGTGAAAGTAGTCGGTGAAGAAGATGCGCGGCTTGCTCGCGAGGCCGCTGACGAACGCGCGGCGCCCGGCCTGGTACGTGTCGCCGGGAACCGTGGCGAACTCGCGGCGGATCTGCTGCGCGTACTCGCGATATGCAGCGAGCTCGCTTCCGACGATCGCCATGTCGCAGTCGAGGAACAGGGCTGCATCGCCGGTCGCGGTCTCGAGCTTGCCGTGCTGGGCCGTGAGCTCGATCAGCGCGACAACTCGATCGGGATTCGCCGGCAGCCGCGCCTCGGCGATCGCGCGGCGCGCCCACACGGCGCTCTTGGCCTCGTTGTCCTTGGCGCCCGGGACATAGATCGCATCGTGAAACAGGATCGCGGTGTACACGTCGCTTGGCTGCCGCCAGCCCGGCCCCTCGGCGACGGTGTCGAACCAGTGGAGCAGCTCGGCGATGTGGGTCGCGTTGTGATACGCGCGCTGCGGCGCGCCGTACGCAACCGCAAGCTCGGTCGCGAGTGGCGCGGGCAGGGCGAACGGCGCGTGCTTGCACTCGAACACGCAGCAACCGTAGCTCAGCGCGACGCTCGGCGACGTACGCCTTCGCCGAATTAGGAGTAAAACACTCTCCCCATGCCCGTCCAGCCCCGCACCCCGCAAGGAGTGCTCGAGCTCCTGCCCGCGCAACAGATCGCGTTCCAGCACATGCTGGATACGATCCGTCACAACTTCGAGCTGTTCGGGTTTCTTCCGATCGAGACGCCTGCCTTCGAGGTCACCGACGTCCTGCTCACCAAGTCAGGCGGCGAGACGGAGAAACAGGTCTACTTCGTGCAGTCGACGGGCTCGCTCAAGCAGGGCGACACGCCCGAGCTCGCGCTACGATTCGATCTCACCGTGCCGCTTGCGCGCTACGTCGCGCAGCACGAGCACCAGCTCAACTTCCCGTTCCGGCGCTATCAGATCCAGCGGGTCTATCGTGGCGAGCGCGCGCAGAAGGGCCGCTACCGCGAGTTCTATCAGTGCGACATCGACGTGATCGGCAAGGACTCGCTGCCGCTGTCCTACGACGCCGAGGTTCCGGCTGTCATCTACGGCATCTTCAGTCAGCTCGCGTTCGGCCCGTTCACGATCTTCATCAATAACCGCAAGCTGCTGCGCGGTCTGCTCGAGTCGCTCGGCGTGCCACTCGACAAGCACGCCGACGTGCTGCACGAGGTCGATCGCCTCGGCAAGCAGGAGCGCGTCGAGATCGAGGCGCGCGTGGCCGCGCTGATGGATCCGGGCAGCGCGAAGCAGCTGCTCGATCTGCTCACGGCCAACAAGGGTGACTCGCGAGCGGCGCTTGCCGAGCTCGAGAAGATGCGCGCCGACACCACGCGCCCGACCACGGCGACCTTCAAGGAAGGTCTCGACGAGCTCGAGGCGGTCTACACCAGCACGCTCGCGCTCGGTGTGCCCGAGTCAGCGCTGCAGATCAATCTCGCGATCGCGCGTGGCCTCGATTACTACACGGGCACCGTCTACGAGACGTTTCTGACCGACCACCCCAAGCTCGGCTCGATCTGCTCCGGTGGGCGCTACGCGGATCTCGCGAGCCACTACACCAAGAGCAAGCTGCCCGGCGTCGGCATCTCGATCGGCATCACGCGCCTGTTCTCACAGCTCGTCGAGCTGGGCCTCGTGAAGGCGGAGATCAAGACGACCGCGCAGGCGCTCATCCTCAACGTCGAGAAGGCGCTCGGCAACGAGTACCTCGCGCTCGCGAATCAGCTACGCGCGCAGGGCATTCGTACCGAGGTCTACGGCGGCGACGACAAGCTCGGCAAGCAGATGAAGTACGCCGACCGCGCGGGTGTGCCCGTCGTGATCCTGATCGGCTCCCGCGAGCGGGATGCGGGCCTCGTGAAGCTCAAGATCCTCCGCGAGAACCGCGAGGTCGACGTGCCGGCCGCTGACCTGCTCGCCCAGATCCGCGCCCTGCTGCCGTCGTGACTCATCCGCTCGACTACACGTACGGGCCGCAGGAGCCCGAACGGGAGATCGTGCTGCGGCAGGTCCGCGACTTCGACGATGCGCTCGCGCTGACGTCGCGGTTCGAGTGCCGCGAGGACGTTCTATTCGCCAACGAGCTGCCGATCTTCGCGCTTCGCACCGGTGACGCGGTGCTCAGCCAGCGCGGCTTCGCGGACTTCCTGGCGCAGTTGCTACATACGATCGACGGTGGATCGTGGACCTATATGCACCTCTACATGTGCGGCTCAGATGCGTCATCCCGTGCCGTGGACGCATTGTTCGCGCGCTGCGGCGCAGCCGGCGTGGTGCTCGAGACGCGCCCGCCGCCATTGTCCCGGTGGCGCATCGTGGCTTCTCAGGTCAGGAGCGAGGGCGATACCTGTGCATACGCCGCGCTGGCGGAGTGCTTCGTCGCGAACAACGGGTCCTTCGACGAGCTGGAGGACGTCGCGCGCTGCCGGCGCGCTGGTGTCGCGCTACGCGACGACTAAGCCGACGCGCTGCGGCTCTTCGCGCCGGACGACCTTGTCGCCCAGGCGGTCGGCAAGTGCAGTGAAGGCAGCCGTGACCTCCTCGGCCGCGGGACCTTCGAGGGTGATCAGCACCTTGAAGTCGGTCTCGGAGAACCGCGGATAGCTGCCGAGCTTGACGGTCGGGCACTGGGCGACCACGGCATCGAGGTGCGGCGCGAGCTCGCCCTCCTCGAGGGTCGTGTAGATGCGCGCGGCGGTGACCGGTGACGCGCGGAACTGGTCGCGAATGTCGACGAACTTGCGCCGGAACAGGGTCGGAACTCCCGGCATGATGTAGACGTTCTGATAGGCGACGACCGGCCACACGCTATCCTTGCCGAACACCAGCTGCGCTCCCTCGGGGACGTCGGCGAGGCGCAGGTTGGCTTCTGCGAGCTTGTCCTTCCAGTAGCCGCGGACGCGCGTCTCGAGGTCCGGATGGCGCGTGATGGTCGTGCCAAAGGCCTGGGCAATGGCGGCCATGGTCACGTCGTCGTGCGTGGGGCCGACCCCACCCGACGTGAACACGTGGTCGAAACGCTTCGCGGATTCGGCGACGGTCGCCGCGATGTCGTCCAGGTCGTCCGGAACGACCGTGATTCGCTTGAGCTCGACGCCGAGTGCCCGTAATTCCCCGATCAGGAAGGCCGCGTTTTCTTCGACGAATTTCCCACTGAGGATCTCGTCGCCGATGACAATGATCCCGGCGGTCGGCATGTCGCGACCATAGCAGGCCGTGCTAAGACCCGACCCGATGGATTCGGGTTCTGTCGACCTGGTGCTACGAGGCGGCCGGGTGTTCGACCCGGGGGCGCAGCGGCCGATCGATCAGGTCGCGGATATTCGGATCTCGAACGGCCGGATCGTCGAAATTGGTCGCGGGCTGGTCGCGCCGCGCATCATCGACATCAAGGACTTGTGGGTCGTCCCGGGCCTGATCGATCTGCACGTGCACCTGCGCGAGCCGGGTCAGGAATACAAGGAAGACATCGAGACCGGCACGCGCGCGGCGGCATCGGGTGGGTTCACCACGATCTGCTGCATGCCGAACACCAAGCCCGTCAACGACCACCGCGCGATCACCGAGCTGATCGTCCGGCGCGCCAAAGAAGTCGGCGCGGTTCGCGTGCGGCCGATCGGCGCCATCACGCACGGCCTCGAGGGCAAGCTGCTCGCCGACATCGCGGACATGAAGGAGGGCGGCATCGTCGCCATCTCCGATGACGGCCGCCCGGTGATGAACGCTGGCCTGCTGCGCCGCGCGTTCGAGTACGCCAAGACGTTCGACCTGCCGGTCGTCCAGCACGCCGAAGACCTCGATCTGGCCGAGGGCGGCGCGATGAACGAGGGCGCGGTCGCCACGCGCATCGGCATCAAGGGCCAGCCCGCATGCGCCGAGAGCGCGATGGTGGCGCGCGATCTCGAGATCGTCGAGTGGACCGGCGCCCGTTATCACGTCGCGCACGTGTCGACCGCACGCACGGTCGCGCTCGTCCGCGACGCCAAGCGCCGCGGCTTGCCAGTCACGTGCGAGGTCACGCCACACCACCTCGCGCTCACCGACGAGGCCTGCCAGCACTACGACACGCGCACCAAGGTCATGCCGCCACTGCGCACCGCCGCTGATCAGGAAGCGCTGCTCGAGGCGCTCGCCGACGGCACCATCGATGCGATCGCGACGGATCACGCGCCGCACTCGCCGGTCGAGAAGGATGTCGAGTTCGAGTGCGCCGCACCCGGCATGCTCGGCCTCGAGACTGCACTGCCGATCATCCTCGACTTCGTCCGCATGGGCACGCTCGACGACAAGCGTGCGATCGCCGCGCTCACCAGCGGTCCGGCCCGAGCGTTCGGCATCCCCGGCGGCAGCCTCGCGGTCGGGGCGGTCGCTGACCTCACCGTGATCGACCCCGAGCGCCCGCTGATGCTGACGGCGGATGCACTGATGTCGAAGTCGAAGAACTCGCCGTTCCTCGGCCAGACGCTCGCCGGTCGCGCCGTACTGACGCTCTTCGAGGGACGCTGTGTATACGACCTCGACGGGAGATTGAAGTGACCACGCCGCGCTGGCCCGCCGCGCTCGTGCTCGAGAACGGCCGCGTCTTCATGGGCGAGGGTTACGGTGGCCGCAACGAGTCGATCGGCGAGGTCGTGTTCAACACGTCGATCACTGGCTACCAGGAGATCGTCAGCGACCCGTCGTACTCCGGTCAGATCGTGGTGATGACCGCGACGCAGATCGGCAACGTCGGCGTGAACAAGGACGACGTCGAGGCCAAGCGCGTCGTGTGCTCGGGGCTCGTCGTTCGCGAGCTGTCGCCGGTGCCGGCAAGCTGGCGATCGGAGGAGACGCTGGAGGTGTGGCTCGAGCGCTCCAAGGTCCCGGGCATCGATGGCATCGATACCCGCGCGCTCACCCGCGTGCTGCGCGAGGAAGGCGCCATGCGCGGCGCGATCACGCCGAACGTCGGCGACATCGACGGCGTCCTTGCCCGCGTGCGCGCGGCGCCCAAGATGGACGGCCTCGATCTCGTTCCCGGCGTCACATGCACTGCGCGCTACGAGTGGACCGAGCCGAGCTGGCGCGCGTTCGACGACGGTCGCGCGATCCCGCCGCCGCCGGTGCAGTTTCACGTGGTCGCGTACGACTTCGGCATGAAGGAGAACATCCTTCGCCAGCTGCGCGACATCGGCGCGCGCGTCACCGTGGTTCCTGCCTCGACGCCTGGCCGCGACGCGCTCGCACTCGGTGCCGACGGCTACTTCCTGTCGAACGGCCCCGGCGATCCGGCCGCGGTGAGCTACGGCATCGCTGCGACCAAGGAGCTGATCGCGAGCGGCAAGCCGGTGTTCGGCATCTGCCTCGGTCACCAGATCCTCGGCCTCGCGCTCGGCGCCAAGACGCTCAAGCTGCCGTTCGGTCACCACGGCGGCAATCACCCCGTGCTCGACAAGACCACGGGCAAGGTCGAGATCACCTCGCAGAACCACGGCTTCGTGATCGACGAAGCGACGCTGCCGTCGGGCGTGCACGTCACGCATCAGAACCTGTTCGACAACTCGAACGAGGGGATCGCGGTCGCTGGCAAGCCGGTCTTCAGCGTGCAGTACCACCCCGAGGCAAGTCCGGGTCCGCACGACGCGGCCTACTTGTTCGGCAGATTTCGCGACGAGCTCAAGAGGAGCAAGTGACCTCGACCGCGGCACTCCTCGAGCAAGTCACCGAGGAGCTGTACGCGCGACACACCAGCGATACCGAGGTGGCGAGCGCCGCGCGTCGCGAGTACGAGGAGCGCCGGGGCAAGGTTCACCAGGACGACGAGCTGTGGGAGCCGTGGAGTGCGGCGTTCGTCGAGTGGCTCGTGATCGAACGCGTTGCGCCGGGCGCCGATGTGCCGGCGGCGGCGTTGACCTACCGAGAGCTCGCGGCGGCAGGCGATCCGCGTGCGCCGGTCGTCGCCGCGCTCGTCACCTCGCAGCGCAGCCTCTACGAGGTGAGCGGGATCGGGAAGGGCGAGATCGCGCTGCTCGATCTGCTCGGCGGTGCGGAGTTCGTCGTCAGTGAATCCCGCGCGATGCTAGGCGTCGAGATCGGGGACGTCGCCGAGCTGCGGCTCGTCGGCGTGCACGGCGAGGTGCGGTTTGGCCGCACGTTCATCTATCACGCGAAGTCCGCACGCGGCGCGATCGTCGAGCGTGCCCGCGCCATGCTCGCGAGCGGCTCGTCGCGTCGCGACGTGATCGACGCGATCGCGCAGCTGCGCCTGCAGGTCACGCGCTACAAGCACATGGCTCCCGCTCGCGTGTACGAGCTCGGCTCGCGGATCATGGGATGACCCGGCTCGCGCTGTTGCTCATGGCTGCCGCCGCGTCGGTAACGCACGCCGATGATCCGGTGATGCGGCCGCAGGCGTTCGAGGTCGATCGCGAGGTTCCGCCGCCCGGCCAGGCGGAGCTCGGCTTCGACGGTGGCGCACCGGTCGGCCCGTGGGCGCTGAGCATGCAGCTCGGCTATCTCGATCGCCCGTTCCGGCTGCACACCACCGAGGTGAAGATCTTTCCCGTCGAGCATCGCCAGACGGTGGCGTTCGGCGGCGCACTATCGATCGGCAACAGAGTCGTGGTCGACGCGCGCATGCCGCTCGCGCATCAGGTGGGCGACCGCATGCGTGGCCTCGGCGACGACCGACCGCTCGACCGCTGGGTGCCGGGCGACCTTGGGCTCGGAGTGCGGCTGCGGTTGTCCTCGGGTGCACGCGCGTCGATGTTCGTGCGTGGCACCGTCACGCTCGGCACCGGCGACGACCGTGACTACGCAGGCGAGGCGCGGTTCACGGCGGCGTGGATGCTGATCGGCCGCTTCACGCTGCCGCTCGGGTTCACGGTCGCTGCGACGGGCGGCGTGCGGTTTCGCGGCGCCGAGGTCGTGGTCGCGGACCGGCTACTCGGCGACGAGCTGTTCGGTGGCGTCGGTGTGACCTACGCGCTTCCCGCGATTCGCGGTCTGTACTGCGCGGCGAACGATGTGCGTGTGACCGGCGAGATCGTCGGCGTGCTCGGCAACAACGTCGGCGACAGGCTCGGTCCGTCGCCGACCGAAGGCCGGCTCGGCGTGATCAGCCGGATCCGCCCGTGGCTCGCGGTCGCGGTTCGCGCTGGCAAGGGCATCGGCGATCACATCGGCGCGCCGCGCTTCCGCGGCATGATCGAGCTCGTCTACACCGCGCGCTAAAGGTGTCCCGCAATTGGTTGTCGTACCCATGATGTAGGGTCGGTGCCGTTGAAAACCGAAGAAGGGGCGGCAAGGCGCCCCGTCGAGTAAAAC
>JBBQFU010000211.1:0-15758 GCA_038322185.1 Haliangiales bacterium | reverse complement strand
CTGTCCCGGGAGATCCCGGCCAGCAACGCGACCGACGAGGACGGCACGCCGTGGCTCGAGCGGCACGCGGCGCCGACCGACACGCGTGCTGAAGTGATCGCGCGGGCCGAGCTCGACGAGGTGCAGGCCGCGGTGGCCGCTCTCGGCGCGAAGTATCCGGCGGTGTTCTGGAAGCGCTATGGCGAAGGCCGTACCGAGACCGAGATTGCCCGCGAGCTCGGAATCTCTGTCGCGGCAGTCAAGACACGCGCATTCCGCGGCCGCCAGGCAGCGCTGCGCTGCGCGGCTCGCTGAGCGCTCGGCCGTCGTTCAGTACCGGCGATTTCGCCGGGTCACGGCGCCGAGCACGACATTCAGAACGACGGTCAAAAGCACCGTCACGCCGAGCGAGCCCAGTAGCGACACCTCGAAGCCGACGACTTTGCCGACGAGCCACACGACGAGTAGCAACACCACCGAGACGGCGAGCGCGGCGACAAAACCAATGGCACGCATACTCCTTGGGATTGCAGCCATCATGCCGGACCGATCGTCTCGGCCCCCTCCCTACCCGGACGCTGCCCTACGAAATCTTGAGTGTGCGCTCGCGACCGTGCATGGTCGGGGCTTCAGATGATGGAGCTTGCTGGAGAGCGCGTGTACGAGCCGGATCTCGAGGTCGAGCTTGACCTCTACTACGCGTATGACCCCGAGCTCGAAGTCGAGCTCGAGGTGATCGCGAGCAAGCTCACCGCCATCGCCGGCGAGATCAACTTGCCCCACATCACGCTGGCTGTCGGGACGATCGCGATCGACGACGCGAACCTCGATGACATGTGGTTCGGCGAGTATGACGAGACGCGCGAGCACATCGCGCCGGCCCTGGCGTTCGACGATCAGCCGACGAGCCCGTTCCGCAAGCTCGGCAACTGGCTGCTCCGCCGCGCCGCGTAGGCCGCGCTCAATCCTTGACGATCGTGATCACGAGCGTGACGGGCTTACCCATGCGTTGCAGATCGAGCGTGAACTGCTTCGCTTCGCGGATCTTGCTGTAGACCTCGAGGAACTTGTCGATGGACGTCAGCTCGACGCCGTTCAGCTTCTGGATCGTGTCGCCGTTCTGCAGGCCGATGCGTGCGTAGAGCAAGCCCGGCTTGATCGCGTACAGCTTGAACCCAGCCGGCTTGCCGTCCTTGACCGCAGGCACCACGCGCGCGCCCTTCGCCACCGCCATCGGGTTCGCGGTGATCGCGGCGATGACCGAACGCTTGATCTCGTAATGCGTAGCGTCGACGGCTTTGACCCCGCCTGCGAGCACCTTCTCGAATGCCGCCGACTCCGCATCGGCTGTCTTGGTGTCGATTGGTTCGCTGGCGGCGACCGTCGCCGTGTCCGTCGGGCACGTCTTCGGCATCGTCGGCCCGAGCTTGATGATGATGGTGTCCTTCTTGCTGATCACCGTCATGCCGGTCGCCTCGACCGCGTCGATGAACAGCTGCACCGCCTGCTGCGAGGTCATCGCTTTGGGCGAGACGATGGTGACCTTGGGCGCACGCGCATGAACCTCGGAGTCGACGATCACGGTCTTGCAGGTGAAGCCGGCGAGCCAGGTCACGAGATCGCGCAGCGACGCGTCGGGCGAGAACGACGCCTGAATCTTCGCCGTCGCTGGGGTCTCCTTGCACACATACAGGGGGGCGGGCTGATCCGCCGATGCGACCTGAGAAGCCAACCCAACCAGACCGAGAGCCAAGGCCATGCGCTTCATATCTCGCTAGTAAAACACAGACCGTACCCTGCACGTTCGGTGACCACGCATGGCCGCGCGACACGCTACAGTGCAACGGTGGCCAAGCCCGATCCGCTCGCTGACCCCGATGTTCCGAAGGGCATGTCGATCGAGCTCCTCAAGGACCTCCACCTCCTCACGCGTGAGGGCCAGCTCAATGCCGACGCGCGGCGCAAGCTCAAGCAGATCCGGCATCTGGTCGGGCTCCTCAAGCCCGCACTCGACGACACCCTCGCCCGTCATCCCGAGCCGCGCATCTTCGATTGCGGTGCGGGCAAGAGCTACCTCGGTGCCCTGCTCTACGAGCTGGTGCTCGGTCCCGCGGGGCGCGGAACGCTGACTGCGATCGAGGCGCGGCCGGAGCTGTCGAAGCAGGCGGCCGACCGGGCCGCGCGGTTCGGTCAAGCGCGGTTCAAGGTCGCGACGGGCGCGATCGGAGACTTCATCGTCGCGCCGGCGCGTGATGCGGCCGCCGCGGCAGCCGACGCGAACCATCCCAATGTGGTCACCGCGCTGCATGCGTGTGACACGGCGACCGACGATGCCCTCGTGCTCGCGATCGCGAGCGGTGCCGACCACGTCGCGGTGGTGCCGTGCTGTCAGGCCGAGGTCGCGCGTCAGCTCGAGTCGTCGCGCCCCAGCGATGCCGCGCTCGCCGCGTTGTTCGCGCACAATCTCCATCGGCGCGAGCTCGGCTCGCATCTCACCAACGTGATTCGTGGCCTCGTGCTCGAGGCGCATGGCTACAAGGTGACCGTCACCGAGCTGGTCGGCTGGGAGCACTCGGCGAAGAACGAGCTGATCCTCGCGCGGCGTGTGAATCGCTTTGACCGCAAGGCGCGCGCGACCCTGCGCTCGCTGCTCGAGCGGTTCTCGATCGAGCCGGCGGCTGTCCGCGAGCTCACCGCGCGCGGCCTCGATCCGCGCGCCGAGATCCGTTAAGGCGCAGCGAGGAGTGACGGTCGGTAGCTTCGCGAACGGCGGGGAGTGGTTCGGCGGATGGCCTCGATCCGCGTGCCGAAATCAGCTAGCGGCCCTCGCCGCCAGATGACGAAATCTGTCAACGGCCGTTGCTTCGCGAACGGCGGGTTCCGTGCTCGTACTCGGCGCGTGGAACGACGTGCTGCTCCAGGCCGCAGGACCGCAGACAGCCCGGCAGTCTGACGCGCTTCCAAAAGAACGAACGGAACGGAGCCGGCAACCCGAGCCCCGACTGCGGTATGTAGAACCATGATCTTGGTCCACGGTGGTGCGGGGGCTCTCACGCCCGATCGTCAAGAGCGCGTGCTTGCGGGGTGTCGGGCGGCGGCAGCAGCGGGCTACGCCACGTTGCAACGCGGCGCGACCGCTCTCGACGCCGTCGTCGCCGCGGTTCGCGTGCTCGAGGACGATCCCGAGTTTGGCGCGGGCATTGGCTCGTCGCTCACGCGAGAGAACACGGTCGAGACGTGCGCATCCGTGATGGACGGCGCGACCCGCCGCGCCGGCGCTGTGGCCGCGGTTCCGAACATCGCGGCTCCCGTGATCCTCGCCCGCGCGATCATGGAGCGCGGCGAGCAGGTCCTGCTGGCGGGCCACGCGGCCCTCGAGCTGGCGGCCGAGATCGGAATTCGAGCAGCGGCACCGAATGCGCTCGTCACTCCGCGTTCACACGCGCAGCTCCAGGAGGTCCGCGCGAAGGGTCCGTCGGCGATCCCGACCGAGGGCGGTGGCGTCGGCGCGGTCGCGATGGACAAGAACGGTCACTACGCCGCGGCGACATCGACGGGTGGCACCGTGTTCCGGCGCTCGGGCTGTGTCGACGACTCGTCGGTTCCCGGCATCGGCACGTGGGCCGACAAGAACGTCGCGATCTCGACGAGCGGCGGCGAGGCGCTGTTCCGCGTCGCCCTCGCGCACAACATCGCGCGTCGCATCGCCGATGGCGCATCGCTGCGCGGTGCCGCGAAGGATGCATTGAAGGAGCTGCGCGAGCTGGCGCCCGATGCGATCGCCGGTGCGATCATCGTCGGCAAGAAGGCATGGGCCGCGCTGCAGCTCGGGCCGAGCATGCCGGTCGCGTGGATCGACGACTTCGGGCCCAAGGAATCACTCGGCTTCGAGATGTGAGCTACGCGGCAGGCGGTTCGGTGGACTGTTCCCAGCTCCACTCCGACGGCCGCACGTTGTCCTCGTCGTAGACCTCGATCGCCAGCCAGAAGGTCCCGCACGTGCGGCACTTGCACGCAAAGTGAGTGACCGGCGCGCACGGGTTGTGGATCGTCTGCACGATCTCCAGCGTCTTGATCTGCAGTGCATCCTGCCGATCCATGACGGCGCAGGTCTCGCAGAGTGGCGCCGTCATCCGAACCTCATCAGATCATTGTAGCCGGACGCTGTCCACCCGTCGGACACGCTTGTCCGCCCGCCGTCGGACACGGACAACACGCGCATGCAATCTCGCGAGCTTCGGCGTGGCGCGCCCGTTGCGTAGTCGCCACGCATGCGCTTCTCGAAAATTGTCCTCGTTGCCGTCGTTGCCCTGGCCTGTGGTTGTCTCGATATGCCGATGCCCGATGTCGAGCCGCAGGCCCGCCTGATCGCGGCGTGGAATCCGCTCGACTGCGGCGAGCCGCATCGCGTCGTGTTCGAGCTCGAGTCCGAACGGGGCGTACCACTCTCTCGCTCGGCACCGTGCGAGGTCGGCGGCGTGAGCCTCGACGTGCCGCACTGGGGCATCTACCGCGGCCGCATCTACGCGTGGCAGCTACAGCCGAGCTCCGAGAGTGTCATCCGCTCCGAGGTGGCCGTGCGGCTCGAGATCGATGCACCCATCGTGCATTGGTACGTCGAGACCCCGCGCTGAGCGTCAGTTCGCGGCGAAGCAGTAGAACGACCCGCGCCCTCCGCTGCCCTGGAATGCAGTGGCCGAACAACCGTTGGTCGCGTGGGCCGCACCCCACGAGGTCGAGTCTGCACCACCGCCCATGCGATCGTGGTGGCCTACGTTCGCCGTGACCCCCGTAGCGGCGGAGCTTGTCCAGTTGTTGCAGTGATTCGCTGCAGCCATGCCGGTCGACAGGCGAGCCGGTGAGGATGTCGTGCGTGTTCGGCGTGTCGCCCGAGCCATTGACGGTCGCGCCCGTCTCGTCGAGCGCGGTCAGCTTGTTGACGTTGTTGCCGGCTGCATCGTGGAGGTTGTCGACCGAGGTCGCGACCATCACACCACTGACGTTGAACCACGGCCCGGTCCCGATGCGCGACCGCGCGTTGACGGTGCTCGTGCTGAGGTACGCCCGCCAGGTCTTGCTCGCCGAAGCGGGGACGGCCGCTGCCGCCTTCGACTGACACAACGCGTCCGCGCCAGCGAGACCGTCGGCATCAGCCACGTTGGCGCGCAGGTCACCACCGGTAGGACCACCGGTGCTCGTGATGAAGAACGAGAACGTCGTGGTCGGCGCATCGATCGCCGGGCCACTCGAATCGGCGCCACCGCCGACCGCAGCGTCCTTCTGGGTGTTCGGTGATGACGGCGCGGCTCCGACACAACCGACGAGCGCGAAGCTGCACAGCGCCTGGATCCTCATGCGCCGATCATAGACTACGAAGAAGGTCGGTGGCCGAAGTACCTGGGGCCTATGCAGATCTGGCCGCCGTACACCTCGCTCGGCGCGGTGGTCGCAGCACGTGACCTTCCCGAATCTCGCGACGTTCACGAGCATCACGGCGATGTCCCTCGCAGGCACCTACTCCGAGGACGCCACCGCGGAGTCCAAGCAGATCGACGTCTCCGCAGAGGTCGCAGACGACATCGTCCATCGAGGCGCGCGCACCAGCCGCACGCAGTACCGGCTCAAGATCGACGTCGCGACCAACGATGACGACATCGTCGATCGCGCGGTGTTCGCCAAGGACACATTCGAGCTCACTGCGACATATATCGCCGACTGACGGTCAGAAAAAATCCGTGCGGTGTGCGCCCAGAAGACACAGAGGCTGAAACGCGATCTCCGTGAACAAAACGCCGGCCAGAACGTCATGCTCCCGGACCCGAAAGCCTGGGCATCCGTCACGGATGGGCTACACGTAATAGGTGGCCGGCAACGCGACAGGACGCATGAGCGACGCCCCGTCCCCCAACGCTCTCGCACACCCGCAGTGTGTCCTGCTCGTGGATGACGAAGATGAGACGCGCGACATGCTCGCCGAGTTACTCGGCCGCGCCGGTTACCTCGTGGTCACCGCAGGCAACGGGCTCGAAGCGCTCGATGTGCTGTTGACGGTTCGCCCGTCTCTGATCGTGCTCGACCTCCAGATGCCGATCATGGATGGCTACTCGTTCCGCGAGGCGCAGCGCCGGACGCCCAGCCTGATCACGATTCCGACCGTCGTTCTCACGGGCACCGATTACGAGCCGATGCTCGATCCGGCGATCGCGGAGACGCTGCGCAAGCCGGTCAGCTGCAGCCGGCTGCTGCAGGCGATCGAACGCCACTGCGGCAACCACTCGTAGGCGAATCGAGTACCGTCACCCTGTCCGACCGAGGGAGGGTGAATGAGAGTTGTGATTGCTGCCGTCATTGCGGCGATGCTCGTCGTCACGAGTGTTGTCGCTCACGCGTTCTGTGGGTTCTACGTCAACGGCTCGAACAAGAAGATGTTCGCCGATGCGACCCAGGTGGTGCTCATGCGGTCGGGCACGCGCACCGTGCTCTCGATGAAGAACGACTACCGCGGTCCAATCGAGGACTTCGCGATGGTCGTACCGGTACCGGTGGTGCTCAAGGACACCGACGTCCGCGTGCTGACCAAGGCCATCTTCGATCGCATCGACTCGCTCGGCTCACCGCGCCTGGTCGAGTACTGGGAGCAGGATCCGTGTCCGCCGCCCGCACCGAGGTATCCGCGGCCGAGCCCGTCCCGGCAGCCAGCGCCGCCGATGTCGAAGTCATCCGCCGGGGTTGGCGGGGGTACCATGGCCGCCGAGTCAGCCAAACGGATGGATGATGACGCGCAACCGGCGGTCCCACCGATCATCGGCCACTTCAGCGCCGATCCGCCGACGCTGACCGCGGGCGTCGAGACCAGCGTGACCTGGACGATCTCGTACTCGAACCAGCCCTACCCCACGCCGACCTGCACCATCGATCAGAAGGTCGGCCGCGTCACCGACGGTAGCGCCTCGCCGCTCAAGCTCGACGCCACGACCGCGTTCACGGTCACGTGCGTCAACTCCGCCGGTCGGTCGAGCAAGGAGATCAAGATCAACGTGGTCAAGGTCGAGGCCCAGTTCGACGTGGCCGAGTACAAGATCGTGATCCTGTCGGCGACCGAGTCCACGGGCCTCGACAGCTGGCTCAAGCTCAACAACTACAAGGTGCCCGAGGGTGCCGAGCCACTGCTGCGGCCGTATGTCGAGAGCGGCGCGAAGTTCTTCGTCGCCCGGGTCGACCCGACGAAGGTCACGATGGTCGATGGGCGCGCCGAGCTCTCGCCGCTGCGCGTGCAGTACGACAGCGAGGAGTTCTCGCTGCCGATCCGCCTCGGCCTCGCCAACTCGTCGGGCAAGCAGGACCTGATCGTCAACATCGTGTCCCCCGACAAGCGCTACGAGGTCGCGAACTACAAGAACGCGTTCATCCCGACGAACTTCGACGTCAAGCCGAGCGTGAAGGAGCGGTTCGCCGAGTTCTACGCCGCGCTGTTCGACAAGACCGTCGCGAAGAATCCCGGCGCCGTGATCACCGAGTACGCGTGGACAGCGCGCGCCACCCAGCGCGGGGGCCGCGGCGGTGCCGGTCCGCTCGGCGTGAAGTGTGACCCGTGTCCGACGGTGATCCCGAACGACAGCGACATGATCGCGCTCGGCGCGGATGTGATCGGCGGCCCGATGCAGCGTGGCGCCTACGTGCTGACGCGCCTGCACGCGCGCTACGGCAAGAAGGACATGAAGGACGACCTGCTGTTCCGCGAGGCCAAGGGTGTCGTCGGCGGCCGCGAGGTGATGAACGAGAAAGGGAGCCTGGAGTACGCGACGAAGGAGTCGACGCAGAGCTTCTTCCAGGCGCGCTACGCGATCCGTTATCCGTGGACCGGACAGGTGAAGTGCAAGAATCCGAAGCGCAACGTCTGGGGCGCGCCGCCGAATGGCCGGATGCCGCAGCTGATCGCGGCCACCGGGACTGCGTACGCGCCGCGCGGCAAGCTGCAGCTCGCGAGCGTGATCAAGCGCGACCTGTGGGAGATCGGGTTCAAGAAGGCCGTGCCGCCCAAGCCGGTGACGCCGCCTGCAACGCCGGCCCCGACGGCGCAGCCGCCGAAGCCCACCGGGCCGATGAAGACGCAGCTGCTTGGCGGTGCCGTGCTGCTCGTGATCGCGGGCCTCGGCACGCAGCTCGCGCGTCGTCGTCGCCGCCGCTAGTGCCCGCGCAACGCCTGTCGTCGTGGCGGTCGCGGTCGCGGTCGGCTGATGGAACGCCAAGGCGCCAAGGCCGGAAAGAGAGCGCCAGAGAAGACGGCTTTCGTTCCACGCCGCAAGCCGGGACGAGCGCTCTGGCGAGAAAGAAATCCTTCTCTGGCGATCTCTCTTCTCTCCTCTTTGGCGTCTTGGCGTTCCATCTGGATGACGCCATCTGAATGAGGCACTAGCGTGCGCTAGCTTCTCAGCGCGAACACGACGGCAGGGTCTGTGATGCACACGAGGGGCTGACGGTTCCGTCGATGGCAGCCTCGAGCCAGCGCACCGCATCGCCGATCCGGCGGCCGAGCACGCTCGCGTGGGTCGCCGTCGCGTCGGTGCACAGCGTCGGCTCGACACCCTCGGTACGCAGCTTGGCGACCACACACGCGGCCTCCTTCGCGGCGGACATCACCTGATCGGCGAGACCGTGCACGATCATCACGGCTGCGCCCGCCGGATCGGCGGTCACGAAGTCGCTGATGAGCCAGCTGTGAAAGGCGGCACCGGTGCCGGTGCAACCCGCGGCATTGCCGTCGATACAGGCGAGCACTTGCTCGCGAAAGGTCGGGTCGACGAGCTCGCGCAGCCACGGCTGCTGCGCGTTGAGTGCTCCGCCGAGCTCGATCGTGCACTGCGACTCGATCGCCGAGATGATCGACGACGCCTCGTTCGCGGGAAATGTCGCGCCGCCCTGCCCGCTCGCCATCCTGTTGGCGGCGAAGCCGAACTGGCGGAGCACGACCACCACCGGCGTCGACAGACCCGCAAGCGACGTGAGTCGATCGGGGTCGCGCAACACGGCCTCGTAGTCGAATGACTTGGTCGAGATCGGCCACTCGGTCGCGATCGCCGCGACCCCGCGCAGCGTGCGAGTGCCGGTCAGCTCGTACTCGAGCGCCTGTGCCGACAGCACCGTGCCACCACCCTGGCTGTAGCCGAGCGCGGCGACCGGCGGACCGACGACATTGCCGGGAACCAGCGCACGCGCGGCGAGCGCGGCATCGAATAGCTGCGTCGCTGCCTCGTGATTGTCGAGATAGGCGTGCGTGCCCTCGTTACCGAGGCCCGAGAAGTCCGGCGTGATCGTCACGAAGCCGCGCGCGGCGAGCGGCAACGCGTAGTCCTGTTGCGGCAGGTCGCTGCGCGACGGTGCGCACTTGTCTGCGATCCCCGCGGTCGAACGACCGACGAGGATGACGGGCACCGGAAGTGTACGTGGCACCAGCGGCAGGTAGGCAGAGGCGGTCGAGACCGCCTCGCGACCATCACTGCGCACGGTGCGATACGACAGCTTGATCACCCGCACGCCGGTGGTGGCCGCCGGCACGTCATCACCGAGCTTGTCCTGGGCTTCGGCGACCGAGAGCTCGTCGCCCAGCGCACACTCGACGATCGAGCCGCGCGGTCCCGCCGCCAGCGGTGCCGGCGTCGTGTAGATGTCGTCGGCGGTCGCAGCGCACGGCGGCGCGCTCGTCCACGCGCCGATCACCTCGGCATCCAACGGCGGCGCCTGATCAGGTGACGCATCGATGGAATCGCCCGCGTGCGACGAGCTACACGAACAGAACACCACGAGCGCCAGCACGCCTGTCCTCATCGCCGCCTGATGTAGAGCGGACGCCGCCGAGGTTCAATCGCGCGTGTGCCCCCGACCGCAACTGTGACCTCGCTGTAACGGCCCGCTGCGTCACGACAGGCACCAACGTCGTCGGGCCGCTCGTTACAAGCCAATCCCTGACATCAACGTTCAACCGACGCGACTCAGAGGCAGTCGAGACCGCTGCACTGCACAGTGGCGCGTTTGACCGGCGCCTTGCGCTTGATCGGCGCCTTGCGCACGGGCTTCTTCGCGACCTTCTTCTTGGTCGCGGTCGGCTTCGCGGTGGTCTTCGCGACGGCCTTCGTGGTCGTGGGCGCCGTCTTTGCGGTCGTGGCCGGCACAGCGGTCGTGGTCGTGGCGGGCGTCGTCGTAGGCGCAGTCTTCGCGGTCGTGGTGGTGCCCGGCACCGTCGTGACGGGCGGAACCGGGATCTCGCTCGCGGGTGGCTTGGCTGCGGCCGCGGGCGTGTCGGCGGGTGCCGGCTCGTCGGCGGTCGGCGGCTTTGCCTTCTTCGGCTTGGTCGGGAACTCCGACGCGGTCGGCATCGGACCCTCGTCCCCGGGCACGAGGACGAAGTACGCCCCGACCGCGAGACCGACGAGCACAGCCAGGCTCACCGCGATGAGCAGGACGCGACGCTTCGGCGCGACAGCGCCGGGCGCCGGCGCCGGATCGTGGATCATCGCCGACATTTCCGGCGAGCGGAACGCGTCCATCTCGTCGGCGGAGACGCGCCGGTATTCGGTCGGCATTGGCGCGTACTGCGGATGCTGCTGCGGCAACGTCGGGCCCGGCGCCCCCTCTGGCATTGCGTAGGCCGGCTCGCCCGCCGGCTCGTAGCCTTGGCTGACCGCGCGCATCGGCAGCGGGGTCGGACGCAGCGGCGCGGGCGCAGGTCGCTCGATCACCGGCGACGACTGGCGCTGCTGCGGCTGGCCCATCGTCTCGGCGTGATCGAACTCGTCGAGATCGCCCGCCGATTCATCCTCGGCACCGTCGTCTACGAACGGCGTATCGATGTCGGTCGGTGCGCGCGCCGGCAAGCTCGAGTACCGACCATCGTCGCGCTCCTGTGGCATCGACGCCGAGATCCGCGCCGACCGTCGCTCCTCGGCAACGAAGGGCTTCGCGACGCGACCCGACGGCCGCTCGTTCGCAATCGATGCGGCGATCCCGCCCGAGACGCGCTCCTTGGCGATGGGTGTCGCGGCCGCCGTATCCATGTTGGGACGCTCGTCGTGGCCGAACGGCTGATCGACGAACCCCGACGGCGCGGGCTTGCGGCTCTGCGGCGCACGCGCCGGGATATTCGGGATCGCGGCGATTGGCCCGGGCTGGCGCATCCCCGGAACCGGCGCAGGTGTGCGGCGCTCGGGTGCCGCCATCCCCGGAAGCGGCGCAGGCGTGCGGCGCTCGGGAGCCGGCGCGGGGGCCGGCGCACGCAGGAGGGCCGGCGTGCCGAATGCCATGGTCGGCGCTCGCGGCTGGCTCGGCCGAACGACCGGTGACGGTGCGGGCGTACCCGCGGCGACTGCGGCCTTCGCGGGCTCGACGAGAACTGCACTCTTGCGCACGTTTTCCACGTAGTTCGGTCCAGCGACAGCAGTGCCCGACTCGTGCTCGAAGTCCGGCTCGCTCTTCGCGATCGCCTCCGAATACGCAGCGCCGGCCACAGCAGTGCCGTCCTCCCAACCCTGTTCGGTGGATGTCGCCATCCGGGCTACTCGGGAAATAATATCACGGCCCGGGCCGTAAGCCGCCATCCCATTTTTTCGCGGAAGGGACGTGAAACCGCCGTGTTAGCCTCGGCTCGATGAAGGGTCGTGTGTGGCTTTTGGCCGCGGGAATCGCCGCCGGGTGTGGCGGGATCCCGGCGGAGCACCACCCGGCCAGCGAGTCGCTGACGTTTGGCGAGCTCGTGTTCCGCGTGATTCGCGCGAACCTCGCGTCCGCGCAGAGCTGCGCGCTCGAGTACGTCTCGCAGCTCGAGCCCCATCACGCCGATTTCGTCAGCTCCTTCGATCACGCGCTCGCACAGGACATTCGCAACGACCTGCCCGATCTGATCGGCAACACGATCCTGCCGGTGGTCACGAATGGCTCGCTGCCCGGGCTCGTCGATCACGTGGGCGAAGCACTCGCGCGGCTCGTCGACGACCAGGTCGATCCGCAGCGCACGACGCTCGCCTCGATCGTCAGCCTCGCCACCGCGCCGACGCTGGTCGAGTCGTCCATGATCACGGACATCGCAGCCGGTGCACTCGCAGCACCGAACCTGCCGCAGGTGCTCCACTCGGCCCGCCTGCTCATGCAGGAGGACGACGGCGTTGCGCTCGTGCTCGATGACGTGCTCGGTCTCGTGACTCACAGCGGCTCGACGCCCACCCCGTCGTGCACCGGCCTCGTCCTCGACGACGTGCAAGGCACGCTGCTCGCGACCGAGGGCTTCACCGACGATCCGCACTACTCGCTCGGCACCGTGGGCTGGATGGTGCGGCCGGACGTGCACGGCAACCCGCGCGTGCTCGTCGACACCACGACCGGCAAGCTCCCCGCCCCGTTCATCGATCTCGATGGCAACGGCGCCGCCGACGTCGGTACGACCGGCCGCCCGGTCGATGCCTACGGCACCGTGATCGACCTGCCGTTCCTCGGCACCACCGGCGATCGCGACGGGCTCGGCCGCGCCCTCAACAGCCACGGCGGCGTGCTCTACGACTACTACGACATCAAGCGCACGGCGCTGTCGTTCACGATGCAGATGGGCGCCGACTTCCTCGACGCCGACATCCACCACGAGATTCCCGCGATCGCCGACGCCGTGCTCGGCACGCCGAGCGTGTGCAACGACGGCACGACCACGTGCCGCGCATACTCGAGCACGAACCACCCGCTCGCCGATCTCACGCACCTCGGCCTCGAGATGCTGCGGTTCCCCAAGACGTCGAAGCTGATGTCGGTGCTGCACACGCTGTTCGTCGACGATCCGGTCAAGGCCGAGGACCTCCTCGTCGCGACCGGCGACTTCGTGGGCGCGCTGCAGAGCTCCACGCTGTCGCTCACCGACACCGCGATGTACGACGCGTTCATCGGCATCGTGCCGCTGCTGCGCCAGGTGTTCACGGTCAGCAACTCGACGGGCGCGTCGACGCCACATCTGCTCGTCGACCTGATCGCGAGCATGTCCGTCGCCGAGAAGGCGCAGATCGAGCAGTCGCTCGGCTGGATGATCGAGTACAAGTCGCTCGCGAGCCGCCCGAATCCCACGCCGAACGGCCCTGCCGTCGACTTCCGGCGCAACCGCTTCTATCAGTCGGGCGGCAACTGGGTCGACAACCGCAGCGGCCTCGAGCAAGCGGTCGAGCTGCTGTCGTATGCGGACTGCGGCTTCATCGGCTGCTCGCAGGGCTCGTTCTCGACGAGCTGCGCGGCGGCGACGCTCCTCAATGGCTCGTTCGGCGATCCCAACGATGGCACCGTGTCCGAGTGGCTGCTCGGCGCGATGTCGAGCAAGTCGCCGCAGACGGTCTCGAGCCTGATCTCGTTCATCGACTGGCTCAACGGCTTCTCGATCCCGTTCGTTTGCAGCGGGGCAGGCTGCGCGCTCGAGGCGCTCGGCTGCAGCTCGGCGCGCGCCGACGACGCCGCGGCACACATCCCCGCGCTCAAGTCGCTCGCAAACTCTGGCGGCCTCGACTGGCTGCTGCCGGTCGCGCGCGTGTTCGACGCCCAGAACCAGATGCCGGCACTCGTGAACATCTTCGTGTTCGTCGCCGACGACCTGTGGAAGAGCGGCCAGCACGACGCCCGCGTCGACAACGCGAACAGCTTCGTGCGTCGCCTCGAGCCTGCGCTGCTGTCGACGATGAAGGCCGGCGCGCTGGTCAAGCTGCTCGCTGCGCTCGACGTGCTGCACGGCATCACCGTCCCGGGCTCGAACGATCGCGCGAGCCACCTGCTCGTCGACACCATGGACTACGCGATCCAGCTGCGCAGCGTGAACGCGCGGCTCGCGCCGGTGGCCGGCAGCTCGATCGCGACCGAGGTGCTCAAGGTCGTGCGCACGATCAGCTCGCGCGTCGACGCCGCGAATGCCGAAGCTTCGCTGTCCGCGGTCGTTCGCTACGCCACGCAATACTTCACCGAGACCACCACGGTCGCCGGCAAGCGTGTGCTCGCCCACACCAACACGCGTGTGCTCGCAGCAGCCGGCCTCCAGGCGCTCGCGGACATGTCTGCGATCTCGGCGAGCGCGCAGGCCTGCTACGTCAGCTACTTCCAGGACCAGAGCGAAGCGTTCCTCACCGGCCGCACGTTCGCGACACTGGTGCGTCTCGCGCGCCACGTGATCGCATCGCCGAACGCCGCGCCCGTCGAGGATTGGCTCGTCTCGCTGCTGCGCGGCAATCCCGGCGGCCGCATCGAAGCGTACCGCCCGATCCTGCAGCTCGTGGCCGCGGCGGCCTCGGCGGAGGTCGCAGGAACCGATCTGTCGAACATCGCCACGTGGCTGCAGCGCGTGGCCGAGGACAATCAATCGACGGCGATGACCACGCTGGTCGCGATCGACGACATGATCCAGAGCGACTCGAGCGGCGCGATGGTCCAGATCCTCAGAAACCTCGTCGCGCCGGGCCCCGCCGAGGGCGGCGTGCCACCCGTGTCGGTGTTCGGCGACACGCTCGGTGATGTCGCGAGCGTCGATACCGGCAACGCGTGCGCGATGCGGTCCGTGCTCACCGTGCCGATCCTCGAGAACGTCGTGACCTCGCTGAGCGAGTTCCTGCTCGACGACACGCACGGCATCGCGTCCATCTGGAAGCTCGTCGGCACCCTGCGCCCCAATTGATCGTGTCGGTACGCTGGCTCACCCTGCTCGCGCTCGCCCCTGCCCTCGCGCACGCGAACACGCCCGAGGATGTCTATGGCGCCTCGCCGCGCACGATCGCGCAGGGCGGCGCAGGAACCGCGCTACCCGGCGACTACGCGGCGACTCACTACAATCCCGCGGGTCTCGCCTACTGCGAGTCCGACCAGCTCGCGCTCGACGTCAGCCACATCGCGCACGCGCTGTCGTTCACCGACAACGACACCGCTCGCGCCGAGCCACTCGTCCCCAAGCGCGTGCGCAACCAGACGCGGTTCATGCTCGGCGCCTGCCTCGGGCTGCCGCTCGATCTGAACCTCGGCATGATGCTCGGCTTCGGCACGCCCGGCGCGCTCTCGCTCGATCAGCAGACCGCCAACGAGACGCCGAACTTCGTGATGTACGGCGAGCCCCACAACCAGGTCTCGTTCGCCCTCGGCCTGTCGTGGCGTGCCACCCGCACGCTATCGATCGGTGCTGGCTTCGCAGCACTGATCAAATCCGAGCTGCCGCTCACCGCCGACTTCCCGATCCTCGAGCCGGATCCGGTCGACCCATCGGGCTATCGCCCCGTCGGATTCACGCTCGGCATCAGCATGGGCGCGAAGCTCGCGCCGCGCATCGGTGTGCTCTACACGCCCTCGAAGCGCTTCCGCGTCGGCGTCGCGTATCGCGGCTCGCTCTATCACGACCTCGACGTCGACGCGTACATCACCGCGAAGCTCATCATCGAGATCCCCGTCCCCGTGCACGTCGACTCGCTCGGCTGGTTCTCGCCGCGCCAGCTCTCCGCCGGTGCGAGCGGCGAGCCGAAACCAAACCTCACCGTCTCCGCCGACGTGACCTACTACCGCTGGGGCGAGCTGCGCACGAACAACTCGAGCTATCCGTTCCTCAACATGTACTCGCTCGATCCCGAGGGTGCGTCGGGTGCACTCGTGTTCCCGCGTCCGATCCGGTCGGGCTGGAAGAACAACCTCGCCTGGCGCGCCGGTGGCGAGCTCCGCCTGCGCGACGACACCGTCGCCGTGCGCGCGGGCCTTGGCTACCGCACGCGTGCGGTCAATGCGGCCGATGACTCGAG
>JBBQFU010000210.1:0-15898 GCA_038322185.1 Haliangiales bacterium | reverse complement strand
CGGTACGCCATCAGCGTGCGAGCGAGCAGGAACTTGTCGCCCGTGATGCGAAGCGCCTCTTCGAAGTGCTTCTTGGCGAGCTCGGGGTCACCACCCATCGACTTGCCCTTGCCCGAGTGGATCATGCCGAGCGCGACGTGCGGCAGCGCGGCGTGCGTGAGGTTGGCGGGCAGACCGCTCTTGTCCATTTCGATCACGCGTTCAACCATCGCCTGCACCGTACCGATGTGAGAGATCATCTCGATCCGGTCGAGGTTGTGGTTGATGAGCGAGCCGAGCGCGTTCGCCGCGAACAGCAGCTGGAAGCGTTTCCCCTTGCCGGTGTCCTTGAGCAGCTTCGCGACGATCTCGGGACCCTCGAAGATCTCCTTCTGCCAGCGCTTGCCCAGACCGATCAGCGCGAAGTTGAGGCAGCGCGTGAAGATGTGGCTCGAGCGAGCGTTGTGATACGCGACCGCCGGCGGATCCTGGCGAAACTTCGCCTCCTCCCAGTCGTCCTCGACGAACGCGGTGCCGTACTGGCAGTAGCCCTCGGTCAGCACCTTCTCGAGGCGCGCGGCCGAAGCGGCGTCGCCAAAGCCGGTGATCCAAAACCCTTCGACCGTCTTGAGCGCGCCGGGGATCGCCATGCGCGCCATGTCGTAGTCGGCCTCCTGCTGGAGGCTCGGCTGGGCCGCAGCGAGAATCTTTGAGGTGGATTTCACGGCGAGGTTCGACGCGAGATTGCAGCCTGCGAGGGCAGCAGTAGATAGAACGAGTGCAAGCAGTCGCATGAACGGAGGCTCCCCTTCGACGGTGACGGTGGTCGCAGATTCATCGTGCCGCGCACGATGGTTCGGGGACGCTAAGTCAGTAAAACCTCAGAGTCAATTGCCCGGGTGGGTGATAGAGTCCGCCCTGCGATGAGAGGGTTGGCGCTCGCAGCGGTCCTGATCGCGGCCTGTGACGCGCCGCGAGAAGCCCTGCCACAGCGCCGTGATCCCGGCGCCCTGGTAGTGGCCCAGGCCGCCGACGTCATCACGCTCGATCCGGTGCGCGCCACCGATAGCGAGTCGATCGAGGTCATCGACCTTCTCTTCGAGGGGCTCGTCGGCTGGCGGGCAGGTAGTACCGACATCGAGCCACGCCTTGCCACCTCCTGGCAGGTCTCGGAAGACGGCCGCACGTGGACATTCACGCTACGCGATCACGTCCGGTTTCATGATGGCACGCGCCTCGATGCCGAGGCCGTCGTGTTCTCGTTCGAGCGATTGCTCGTGAAAGGCCACCCGTTCGAGATCGGGGATGTGGGCAAGTACTGGCGCAGCATGCTCGCCGATGTCGAGCAGGTGAAAGCGAACGGGCCGCTCACGGTCGAGATTCACGTCCGCCGCAAGTACACCCCGCTACTCGACAACCTCGCGAAGTTCTCGATCGTCTCGCCGACCGCGGTGAAGAAGTGGGGCCCCGAGTTCGCCGAGCATCCGATCGGCACCGGGCCGTTCGTGTTCGAGGACTGGGCGAAGGGCAGCCGCGTGATCGTGCGGCGCAACCTCCTCTACTGGGGCGTGCCGGCGCATCTCAATCAGATCGTGTTCCAGGTCGTGGTCGACGCTCGCCAGCGCTTGATCAATCTCGAGTCTGGCTCCGTCGATCTCGCGACCGCGATCATTCCCGACGAGCAGCCGTTCGTCGAGCTGCATCCCGACCTCGTCCTCCATCACACGTCGGGCAACAACGTCAGCTACCTCGCGCTCAACGCAAAGCGCCCGCCCTTCGACGACGTGCGCGTGCGGCGCGCCGCGAATTTCGCCGTCAACAAGGAGCCGATCGTCAAGCTCGGGTTCCAGGGCCGCGCGACCGCCGCTGACTCGCCGCTGCCGCCGAGCCTGTGGGCGTATCATTCGCCGGTCACGCAGTACGCCTACGATCCGATCGCGGCGAAGCGATTACTCGCCGAAGCCGCGGCCGATGGTGTGTTCGATCCGAACCGGACCTATCGGCTGTACGCACCGTCGACGCCGCGGCCGTATCTGCCACAGCCCGAGCGCGTCGCACGCTACATCCAGGCATCGCTCGCGCAGGCGGGGATCCGCACGCGGCTGGTGCTGCAGCCGTACGCGGCGCACCGCACCGCGGTGCAGCGCGGCGAGCACGACCTCGGCCTGTTCGGCTGGGTGGGTGACACCGGCGATCCGGACAACTTCCTCATGGTGCTGTTGTCGTCGAAGCAGGCCGAAGGCGACGTCGCGCAGAACATCGCGTTCTATCGCAACGCCGAGGTCGATCAGCTGCTGCTCGAAGCGCAGGGCGAGTCGGATACGCACAAGCGTCAGGCGCTGTACGCGAGGATCCAGGATCAGATCGCGGCCGACGCGCCGTGGGTTCCGATCGCGCACAGCGAGCTCGTCGTTGCCGGCCGCGTCGAGCTGGTCAACGTGGTGCTGTCGCCGACGGGCCGCCCCATCTATTCGCTGATCCGGCGGCGCGTGGGGGGCAGGTGAGTAAGTCCAGCAAGCCACCACCGCGAGACACGCGCGTCGACACGCAGCCCTCGCTCGTGCGCACGCCGACGCCGATCTCGGTCACGCCGGTGCCGGGCAGCTCGACGGAGCGCAGGCCCACGCCGATCACGGGCTCGATCCAGCGCATCCTGCAGGGCGGCGGCCGGCAGCCGCGTCCGGCTCCACTGCCACCGCCGCCGCAGCTGCGGCTGCGCCTGCGTACCAAGCTCGTCGTCGCGATGGCGCTTGCCGCGCTCGTCCCGGTTGCCATCGTCGCGACGATCGCGACCGGTGTGATCCTGTCGAGCCTCGAGACCAGCCTGCGCAACGATGCCGATCGTCAGCTCAACGTGGGGCTGAACTTGATCCTGCGCTCGGTCGAGCGCATCGGCGACGAGACCGTCCAGCTGTCGGAGAGCTCGGATCTGTCGCTCGCACTCGGCGCCACCCGCCGCGAGCCGAGCGGCGAGGAGATCACCGATCCGGCGAACGTCACGTCGCTCGAGGCGTGGTTCGCGCGTGAGGGCGTGCACGTCCCGTCGTCACGACTGCAGATCCTCGACAGCGCGGGCGCGCTTGTCTTCGATCGCGTGATCGGCGGCAACGATGCGCGATTCGCCGAGCTTGGCATCCTCGCCAACGACGCGCTGGTGCGGCTCGGTCAGTCGTGGACCCGCAGTGTCACGCTCGTCGCCATCGGTGATCGCGTGGTGGTGCGTGCGGTCTCACCCATCGTCGACGCGGCGCTCACGCTGCGCGGCGTTGCCGTGCTCTCGATGCCGCTCGACGGCGACTTCGCCGATAGCATCAAGGGCGCGCTGTCGGCCGACGTGCTGATCGGCGGCGGCACCATGGGCGCGCTCGAGGGAACGTTCCGATCGTCGCTCGGCCGGCGCGCCGATCCGGTCGTGCTGTCGGACACCGATCGGAAGCGCGTGCTCGAGGGCAAGCGCGTGATGCGCGACCTCGGGGTGAAGATCGAGCGCTCGTCGACGCGCGACTACACGATGGCAGCCACGGCGCTGCTCGACAATACGGACCAGCCGGTCGGCGTGGTGGCTGTTGCCGTCGATCGCAGCTCGCTCGCGGCGACCAAGACTCTCGCGATTCGCTCGCTCGTGGTCGGCGGCCTTGGCGCACTCGCCTTTGCACTCGTGCTCGCACTGTTCTGGTCGCGTCGGCTCGGCGCGCCGATCGCCGAGCTGCATCGCGGCGCCTTCGCGGGGTCGCGCGGCGACCTCGATCACAAGATCGAGATCCCGGGCGGCGACGAGCTCACCGACCTCGCGCAGGCGTTCAACCAGATGACGTCGACGCTCAAGGACAATCAGGCCCGCCTCGCTGCGCGCATGAAGGAGATCGTCGCGCTGCACGATGCAGGTCGCGCCGTATCGTCGGTCATCGACCTCGATCAGGTGTCGCGCAAGATCGTCGACGCCGTCGCGCGCACGTTCGATGTGCAGCTCGCCGCGCTGTGGCTCGTCGACGGACAGGTGTTGCGCGCCTCGGCTGCCCGGGCGCGCCGCCGCGATGTCTCGAGCAACCTCGCCACCGAGGAGGCGCTGACCTCCGCCAACGCCCTACGTGGGATCGCCGAGCGCGTGCGCGATGACCGCGCGCCAGTTCGGCTCGACCGTGCGATGTCCGATCCGACCCACGGCGCCGCCGCTGTCGAGGCCGGCATGCCGGGCCCGTTCGTCGGCCTGCCGCTCGAGCGCAAGAACCGTGTCGTCGGCGTGCTCGCGGTGTCGCGTGGCGAGGATGCGCGCGAGTTCTCGGACGCCGATCTCAATCTATTGACCACGTTCGCCGATCAGGCGGGAGCCGCCGTCGAGAACGCCGTTCTCTACCAGCAAGTTCGTGGCGCCAGCGAAGAGCTCGAGAAGAAGGTGAAGCTGCGCACGTCGGAGCTCACCGCGATCAACCACGAGCTTGGCAAGGCGCTCGCCGACCTGCGCGAGACGCAGGCCCAGCTCGTGCTGTCCGAGCGCATGGCCGGCCTCGGTCTCCTCGTCGCGGGTGTCGCCCACGAGATCAACTCGCCGAGCGCCGCGATCCGCGGCTCGATCGATGGCCTCGCGGCAGCACTCGGTCGCGTCGGGCGCCACGGGCTCGAGCTCGCCCAGCGCGCGAGCACCCCGGCCAGCGCGAACTCGATCACCGAGCTCCTCGAGACGCTCGGTCCCGCGCTCGCAGACCGGCCGCTACCGACCGGCCTCACCGCACGCAAGGCAGCGCGCGAGCTCGCCCCCATGCTCGATGGCACCGGCGACGCGCAGACGGCGGCCGCCGAGCTCGGCGATCTCGGCACGACGCCCGACGAGGCGAAGCGCCTGCTCGTCGCGCTCGGGCCCGACAAGGCGCTCGCGCCGCGGGTGATCGCGGCCCTCACTGATCACGTCTACCTCCACCGCACGACCTCGACCGTGCGCCACGCGGTCGCCCAGATCCAACGAATCGTGGGCGCACTCAAGAGCTACTCGCACCTCGATCAGCAGGCGACGCGAATCGAGGCCGATCTGCACGAAGGCCTCGAAACCACGCTGGTCCTCCTCCATCACACGCTGCGTGATATCGTCGTCGAGCGACGTTACGGGGCCTTGCCCCACGTGCCGGTCTTCGTGGACGAGCTCAATCAGGTGTGGACGAATCTCATATCGAATGCGCAGCAGGCGCTCGGCGGGAAAGGTGCGATCGCGATCGAGACGCTCCTGGAAGACAGCTGGGCCGTGGTCCGCGTGATCGACAGCGGTCCCGGTGTGCCGGCTGACGTGTTGCCGCGCATCTTCGAGCCATTCTTCACCACCAAGCCCAAGGGCGAGGGCACCGGCCTGGGCCTCGGCATCTCGCGCCAGATCGTGGCCAAGCACGGCGGTGAGATGAGCTGCCAGTCGGTTCCCGGCCGCACCGTGTTCGAGGTCCGGCTTCCGGTACAGGCGGTGAGCGCGTGAGCCGCAAGGAAGTCATCGTGTGCGTCGATGACGAGGAGGGCGTCCTCCGCGTCCTGCGTGCCCAGCTCGGCGCGCGCTTTGGCCACGAGTGCCAGGTGCTCACCGCGCGCTCGGGCGACGAGGCGGTAGCGCTGTTCGACGAGCTGTCGCGCGATAACGAGGCGATCGCGCTGGTCGTCGCCGATCAGATCATGCCTGGTATGAAGGGCGTGGAGCTGCTCGAGATCGTGGACCGCCGGTTCCCGACCACGATGAAGATCCTGCTGACCGGGCAGGCCGGTCTCGACGCCGTCGTCGACGCGATCAATCGCGCGCACCTCAACCAGTACATCGGCAAGCCGTGGGACGAGACCGCGCTGCTGCTCGGCGTCGAGAACTTGCTGCGCCAGTACCGGCTCGTGCACGAGAACCAGCAGCTGATCGCGTCGCTGTCGTCGAAGAATCAGGCGCTGCTTGAGATGAACCGCGAGCTCGAGGCGAAGATCCACGAGCGCACCCATGAGCTCGCCGAGGCGAACACGCGGCTGGCGCAGCTCGCGGTGACCGACGGTCTCACCGGCCTCTACAACCACCGCCACCTGCACGAGCGGCTCTCGCTCGAGGTCGAGCGCAGCCAACGCAGTGGATTGCCGCTCTCGCTGCTCATGCTCGATGTCGACCACTTCAAGCAGTTCAACGACTCGTACGGGCACCCAGCGGGCGACGAGGTGCTGCGCCAGGTCGCCCGCGTGCTCAATGATGCGCGCCGCGCCAACGACGTCGTCGCGCGCTACGGCGGCGAGGAGTTCGCGGTGATCCTGGTCGACACGGCGAAGTTCACCGCGGCCAAGGTCGCCGAGCGCGTGCGCGAGCGGATCGCGGCGCATGACTTCACCGATGCCGCGACCACGGCGGGCAAGGGCACGAACATCACCGTGTCGCTGGGCGTGGCCACGTTCCCCGACGACGGCAGTGATGCCGAGGGGCTCGTCCGCGCAGCCGATACCGCGCTCTACGCGGCCAAGCGGGCAGGGCGTAACCGGGTCGTGTTGTCGACCGGCACGCTGGTCCTCTCTCCGTCCGCCGGCTGAGAGATCCGTACACGTACACGTACACGTGCACGTGCACGTGCTCGTGCTCGCGTGCTCGATCTTCCGACGAGGATGGGTTCTGCGGGCTTCGTGAACGAGCACGAGCACGTGCCACGTGGACGAGCACGTGCACGGGGAATGCACCGTGAGACCCGCGAAAGGGGCACATCCGCCGACGGGGGCACGTTACGATCGACCGCAGTGCTGAGGTCCCCGGGTTGGCTCTCTATCATCACGCTCGTCGCCACGGGCGCGTGCAGCGACACCACCGGCTGCGGCACCACGCCGCTTCCCAACGGGGAGCTGCCGGCCACGCAGACGATCGAAGGTGGCGCGCAGATCCGCATCACGCGGCAAGGCTTTCAGAAGCTGACTGGCGTGGTGCCCGATCTGATCAACGCGCAGATCGAAGATGGCTTCTGCGTGCCCGAGGGCACCGAGGCAACGATCCACTACTGCTACGAGGTGCAAGGCCGGTGCAACACCGGCTGCCTCGTCGACCTCGCGCTCAACGCGGTCCAGTTCGTCGCGACCAACTCGACCACGCTCACGGTGCGGCTCGATCTCGCCGCGAACGCGACGGTTCCCGCGGACGCGCCCGGCTTTGATCCCTGCTACCTCACCGCGGTCGGCGATCACCTCTACGGCGACGCCGACATCGCGCTGGTTCCCGATCCGACGACCGGCGAGCTCACCGTCACGCTCACGCAGATTCGCAACGTCGATCTGTCGCGCCTCAACGTGACCGGCAGCAGCGGATTCTGCAGCGGTGCGTCGGCGTTCGCGGGGTTCCTCAAGGACTACTTCGCGGACCAGCTCGCCGACTACATGACCCCGACGGTCAACGACCTGATCCAGAGCTACCTGCCAGATCCGCTCGGCATCGAGGGCGTGGTCGACATCGGCTCGTTGCTCGCCAGCATCTCGCCTGGCACGCAGGCCGGCCTCGAGACACGCATCATCCCCGGCGGCTTCGCCACGGTGTTCGGGAACTCGCAGCTGCAGATCACTGGCGCCACGCTCGGCGTGATCACGGGCTTCAACTCCGACGAGGATCCGACCACACGCGGCGCGGGCAGCGCGAGCGAGCCCGCCCTGTGCGTGCCACCGATCCTGCCTCCGGTGCTGAGCGCGGCGCCGTACTCGCTCACGCCCACTGCGCGCGGCTCGTTCCTGCTCCCCGCGGCACCGGGCTTCTCCGGTTCGCCCGATCCGCTCGGGCGCGACCTGTCGATCGGCGTGTCCGAGATGATGCTCGACCTCGCGGGTCACCACGCGGTCACATCAGGTGCGGCGTGCCTCGGCATCGGGACCGCGCTGGTGCCGCAGCTCAACCTCGGCACGTTCGGCGTGCTGGTGCCCTCGGTCGCCGAGCTCGGCAACGACGATGGCAACGACCCGATGCTGCTCGTCACGCGGCCGCAGCGCGCGATCGACTTCACGATCGGCGACAACACCGCGCAGTCTCCGGCGCTGACGGTTCACCTTCGCGACCTCGAGATCGACGTGTACGCGTTCCTGTTCGAGCGCTATACCCGCGCGTTCACGATGAGCGCCACGCTCGACATCGGCATCAACGTGGAGTTCGATCAGCCGGCAGGTGCGCCGTGGCAGGTGAAGCCGACACTCGCGGGACTCAGCTCCAGCGACGTCGAGATCAAGGTGATCAACAGCCAGTTCGTCGCCGAGAGCGTGACGAACCTCGAGGGCGCGCTGCCGAGCGTGTTCGATCTGCTCGTCACCCAGCTCGCGATTCCGACGATCGATCTGCCCACCTTCGCCGGCTTCGCGATCGGTAACCCGAGCATCGCGAAGGTCACGTCGACCGCGCCGGCCGCGAGCTTCCTCGCGCTCAACGCGAACCTCGACGTCGTGGCGCCCGTCGCGCAGATCAAGTCTGCGGCGCGCGCGAAGCTGCGCAGCGTCGAGACTCCGTCGATCGACAGCGTGCGCGCGGCGCTCGCGAACACTGCCGGCGGCAAGCTGCCGGTCGTCACGTTCGACGTCGACACGGTCGACCAGCTCGGCCGCCCCCTCGAGTGGAGCTGGCGTGTCGGCAACGGCCTGTGGCATCCGTACGCGAGCGCAACGCCGCTCACGATCAGCGACCGCGCGTTCGCGTGGCAGGGCACCTACTCGATCGGCCTCATGTCGCGCGTGCGCGGCGACCAGGGCACGGCCTCGGGCGAGACCGTGGTTCCGGTCGTGATCGATTCCGTCGGTCCGCACGTCACCAGGAAGTCGGGCTGGGACGACGACCGCTACGTCGTGCGCGGCTTCGACGTGGTCGGTGAGCGCGCGATCAAGATCGCGTTCGGCTCGCCGGGCGACGACGAACCGAAGACGCCGTGGCAGGCGACGGCAAGCGCGGACCTGTCGCGCGGTCAGGTCACTGCGCTCGCCGTCGATGGCGAGCTTGCGGTGTTCCTCGAGGACGAGCGCGGCAACCGTACGATCGCGCTGGTCCAGCCGTTCCATGGCCAGGCGGGCGCGAGTGGCTGCAGCTGCGAGAGCAGCAGCGGTGCTGGCGCGCAGACCTTGCTGTTCGTGCTGCTCGGCCTCGTCAGCCTGCGTCGTCGCCGCGTCCGCTAGGCATGTTACGTTCGCCGCGTGGAAGACATCGCCGTCGTCGGCGCGGGTAGCTACGGCAGCTGTCTCGCGATGTTGTTCGGGCGCGCCGGTCACCGTGTGTCGCTGTGGGCACGCAATGCCGAGACTGCGGCGCAGATGCAGGAGAGCCGCGAGTGTGCGGCGTACCTGCCGGGTCACCGCCTGCCTGATTCGATCACGGTGACCTCCGATCTCGAGTCGGCGGTCAAAGGAAAGCGATTCATCGTCGGTGTCACGCCGTCGCACGGCAGCCGCGAAGTTCTGACGCGAGCGGCGCGGTGGTTCGATCCCGATGTCGTCGTGATCAACGCGAGCAAGGGCCTCGAGGACGGCACGCTGTTCACGATCGACCGCGTCTATGCGGACATCTTTCCGCAGCGTGTCGCCGAGCGCGCGACCTATCTGTCGGGGCCCACATTTGCAACCGAGATCGCTGCAGGGCTGCCGGCCGCGATCGTGCTTGCCGGCCGCGATGACGCGACCACCCAGGCAGCACAGGCGGCGCTCACGGCACTGCACTTCCGCATCTACCGCACCGACGATGTGATCGGCGTGCTCGTCGGTGGCGCGCTCAAGAACGTGGTCGCGATCGGCGCCGGCATCTCGGACGGCATGGGCCTGGGCTCGAACA
Source organism: Haliangiales bacterium (assembly GCA_038322185.1). Taxonomy (GTDB): domain Bacteria; phylum Myxococcota_A; class Polyangia; order Haliangiales; family Haliangiaceae; genus JABFXX01. The sequence goes on along the minus strand of JBBQFU010000210.1, from coordinate 6,153 downwards.
CGCGGGTCGCGCTCATGACGCGCGGCCTCGCCGAGATCACGCGGGTGGGCGTTGCGATGGGAGCGAACCCGCTGACGTTCGCCGGCCTGTCCGGCATGGGCGATCTCGTGCTGACCTGCTCGGGCGACGCCTCGCGTAACCGCCGCGTCGGCCTCGCGCTGGGGCAGGGCCGCAAGATGCCCGACATCCTCGCCGACATGAACCAGGTCGCCGAGGGCGTCAAGACCTCGAAAGTGGCCAAGGAGCTGACCGCCAAGCTCGGCGTCGACTCGCCGATCATCGACGCGATGCACGCGATCATCCACGAGGGTGTCCCGGTCCGTGACGCCATCCTGCGCCTGCTGTCGCGAGCGCCTCGCTCGGAGCGCGACTGAGCCCGCCCAGCGCTTGCGGGAGCCGCGGCCGTGCTACGTTCGCGGCCGCGTGAGTCTCGGCTACGTTCTCGACGAGATTTTCGTCCAGCATCGGGCGCCGTCGGGCCATCCCGAGAGACCTGCGCGAGCGGAGGCCGTGCGCGATGCGCTCGTCTCCGCAGGCATCGCCCAGCGCGGCACGCAGGTCGCGATCCGGCCGGCCACCGATGCCGAGCTCGCTGCGGTGCATGGCGGGGCCTACCTGAGCCAGCTCGAGAAGGTGGTGCCCGGCAATACCGGCTGGCTCGATCCGGACACCTACTACTCGCCGCAGACCTGGGAGGCAGCGCTCGCCGCCGCAGGCTCGACGTGCGAGCTCGCGACGCGCGTGATGAAGGGCGAGCTCGCGCATGGGCTCGCGGTCGTGCGCCCGCCCGGTCATCACGCCACGCGCGATCAGGCGATGGGCTTCTGCCTGCTCAACAACGTTGCGGCAGCGGCAGCGGCGGCTCGCGCGGCGGGTGCGGCCCGCGTCGCGATCGTCGATTGGGATGTTCACCACGGCAACGGCACGCAGGACATCTTCTGGAATGATCCGAACGTCCTCTACATCTCGGTGCACCAGTTCCCGTACTACCCGGGCAGCGGCGCGCCGACCGAGCTCGGTGGCGAGGCAGCGAGAGGCGCGACGCTGAATGTCGGACTGCCCGCGGGCAGCGGCGACGCCGTCTACGCCGCCGTGTTCGATCACGTGTTCCTGCCGGCGCTCACGCAATTCAAGCCCGATCTGATCTTCATCTCGGCGGGCTTCGATGCGTTCGAGCACGACCCGCTCGCCGGCATGCGCGTCACGCGGGCGGGCTTCGCCGCGATGGCGCAGCGCCTGCGCTACGTCGCCGAGCGCGTCGCGGGCGGTCGGGTGATCTCGGTCCTCGAGGGTGGCTACGATCTCGACGGTCTCGCCGGGGGCATGACCGCTGTGCTCGAGACGCTGACGTCGCCGATCGTAGGACCGCCGTCACTCGTCGAGCTGCCCGCGGTCGGCACGCTCGCGCGCGCGGCGATCGACGGGACGTTGTCAGCGCATGGCGCGGCAGGTGTGCCGATTCCCGGAGCGGAGAGCGCGCGATGAGACGTCGGCGTACCGGCGAGATCGATCCGATGTCGTTCGGCGGCCGCTACACGCTGGTGCGCCGGCTCGCTGTTGGCGGCATGGCCGAGATCTACCTCGCGCGGCAGGCCGCGATGGCGGGCTTCGAGAAGGAGGTCGTGATCAAGCGCCTCCGCCAGGAGCTCGCCGACGATCCGCGCATCGTCGAGATGTTCCTCGACGAGGCCAAGATCGGCGCGGCACTCAACCATCCCAACATCGTGCACGTCTACGACGTCGACGAGCACGACGGCATTCCGTACATCGCGATGGAGTACATCGTCGGTGAAGAGCTCAACGAGCTGTGCCGGCGCGGGATCTCGTACGGCCGGTTCTTGCCGCTCGAGCACGCCGTCGAGCTGATGCGCCAGGCAGCTGCGGGCCTCGGCTACTTCCACGCCAAGCGCGGGACGGAAGGCACGCCGGTCGCGAACGATCCGCTCGAGATCGTGCACCTCGACATCTCGCCGTCGAACTTGCTCGTCACGCAGGACGGCTTCCTGAAGGTCATCGACTTTGGCATCGCGCGCGCGAAGGGTCAGACCGGCCGCAGCGACGTGCTGCCTGGCAAGCTCAGCTACATGTCGCCCGAGCAGGCGGGGCGCAAGGACGTCGACCACCGCAGCGACATCTTCTCGCTCGGCATCGTGCTCTACGAGATCACGGTCGGCCGGCGCCTGTTCCGCGGCCAGGCGCAGGAGGTCGTGCGCCGCCTGATCGATGCGCAGATCGAGCCGCCCACGTTCGCGCGCCGGAACTTCCCGCCTGCGCTCGAGTCGATCGTGATGCGCACGCTCGAGAAGCATCCCGAGGACCGTTACCAGACGGCCTACGATCTCGCCGACGACCTCGAGAGCTTCCTGCGCGACGAAAAGCTGCACTCCGGGCCAGTTCGGATCGCGCGCTACCTCGACATGCTGGCGATCGCCTCCGGCGGCACGCGTCGGCCCGAGCTCATCTCCGAGGCCGAGGCACGGCGCGGCGACGGCGGCGACGAGCTCGACTTCGACAGCCAGGTGTTCGACGGGTTCGCGCCACGCGAAGGCGCGCCGGGCCCCGAGCAGGCACCGCTCTGGGAGGACGTCGAGCAGAATGAGGCCGATGTCGCGGCGGCGCTGCACATGGAGCTCGCCGAGCTGCGCGCGTTGCGGACGCCGGTTCCGATGCGGCCGTCCGGAATGATCCCGATGGCCGCATCTCAGCTCGGGATCGCGCCGCCCGCCGAGCCCGACGACGAGGTCGCCGCGGTGACCAATCCCGTGCGCCGCATGAAGACCGGCGAGATCTACGGTGACGACGAGGACGACGACACCGACGTCACCGACAAGAAGGCGCGCAAGGTCACGAGCGAGGAGCCGCCGGCTGCCAAACCACCGGCGAAGCCCGAGCCCAAACCGGACGCCCGGCCCGCACCCATCGCCGCGGTGACTCGCCAGCCCGTGATCCCGACGACCCCGCTCCCCGGCGGATCGCAGATTGGAGCCGCGTTCCTGGCGCGATCCGCGCCCCCGAAGCTCCCGTGGGTGCTGGTGGCGACGCTCGCCATGGCAGTGATGGGCCTCGTGGCGTATATCGTCATGAGGTGATTCGCGCGGTCCTCTTGCTGGCGGTGCTCTCGGTCGGATGTTCCGAGCGCGACAAGCCCGTGATCAAGAAGGAGCCCGCGCCGCCGCGCCGCGTGGTCGAGCCGCTATCGCCGGGTGTTCGCGCGCTTCCGCCCCACGCGATCCGCGTCGACGGTGTAGGACCGTACAAGCTCGGTGCATCGACGGCCGAAGTCCTCGATAAGCTGCCGTCAGGACCGCGCATCCGCCAGTTCACGATCCCCGGCATCGTTCACCGCGACATGCTGCGCGGCGAGGACGACGCGATCCTGGTCGGCGCCGAGCCGCAGGGCAAAGCACAGTTCATCGCCGTCGTGCGCGGCGAGATTGCACGGACCGAGGCTGGCATCCAGGTGGGCTCGACGCGCGAGGAGCTCGAGCGCTCGCTCGGTGCACCGCTCGAGGAGCACGAGCGTGCGCGCGATCCTCGCGTCGTGATCCCGAGCAAGCTCGACAACGCGCACGTCGTCGTCGAGGACGATCGCATCGCTGCGATCGTGCTGACGCCCGCGGTCGAGCGCGCCAAGGAGGCGTCGGTCGAGCATCCATGCACCCGGCCGGCGGGTGATCGCGCGAAGCGGGTGTTCGGCGTATGTCTCACCAACGTGGGCGAGCTGGTGCGCGCCGGCAACGATGAGCTCAGCGTGCTCGGCAAGGATGCCGAGAAGGTCGTGACGCGTTTGCCGGTCCCCGGCCTGGTCTTTGGTGCCGCGCTGCGCAACCCGCTCGATGGCCGCGATGATCTGGTGGCGATCACCCGCAGTGATGATGGGCAGACGCGGACCTGGACCCTGATTGCCTACCGGCTGATCGACGGCAAGCTGATGCGGGTGATCGAGCCGGCGACCCTGTACCAGATCACCTCCGCGAACGCCCGCTGGGTCGGGGCGGAGCTCGAGAATGTCGATTTGCTGATCGAGCTGGTGTCCAGGCCGGACGCCATCGAGGTCGGAGGTCTCCTCACCACGCGGATTGCTGACAAGATTGGGGACATCGTCGTGATCTCACCGGTTCCCGTGGGCCGCCGCAGGGCCAAAGGACCGCCTCCGGAGCCCGGGGATGCTGGTGTGCCAGATGGCGGTACCCAAGGATCGTCGAATTCAGAGCGTCCAGCCCGCTGAGCAATCGGGCGTACCCCTTTGCGAGCACTGGAGTTTTTGGCACAATTGGGGCGCGTGTCTCGCTGCGACCTGGGCTGGTACGACGGACGCCGTTGCTTGGAGAGCGCGGCATGAAGTTCGTCTGCGACAAATGCAACACGCGGTACTCGATCGGCGAGGAGCGCGTTCGCGGCAAGATCCTCAAGATCCGCTGCAAGAACTGCGGAAATGTCATCACCGTTCGCGAGGGCGGTGATGCCGATGCGAGTGCCGCACGGCAGAGTGGCGCCCAGGCGCCGGTTGCGGCGCCGGCCGCGGCAGCACCGCCACCACCGCCCGCACTGCAGCAGGAGTGGTACGTCTCGATCGATGGCGTGCAGTCGGGCCCTCTGTCGCTGACCGACGCGCAGAAGTGGGTCTCGAGCAAGCCGTTCGAGGCGGACCTCCATTGCTGGAGCGAAGGCTTCGACGACTGGCTGTCGGTCGACAAGGTCGGCCACTTCCGAAATCTGCGGAAGCCGCGCGCGCCGGTGAAGCGCCCCACGACCATTCCGCCGCCGATGCCAGCCAAGCCGCTATTCGCGTCGACGATGGCTGCGCTCGAGAAGGATGCGGCGAGCGCGAGCCAGCCGATGGCTGCGCGGCCGGCTGTTCCCTCGATTCCAAGCGCTCGCGCGAACGGGTCGGGCGCGGTGCCGCAGGCCGCGAAGAGCAGTGCATCCGGCCCGACCCCTGCGCGGACCTCGACGCCATCGGGTCGCTTCAACGCGCAAAAGGGCCCGGGCCACGCTGCGCTCGCAGCGGCCTTCGATCCCGGCGAGGACGGCGATTCGCGCACCAGCACGGACGCGCCTGCGTTCGATCTCGCGGGCGCGGCAAGCGCCAAGCCCAACGATCCGTTCAGCGCGCTCGACAACAAGCCCAAGACCGTCCAGCAGTCGCTCGATGACGACGATGAGCTGTCGATCGGTGAGGTCTCGCGCGTCGTCAACCTCGCCGACCTCGTCCCGAAGCCCAAGCCGCTGCCGTCGGCGTCGCCGGCGACGGACCCCATGCGAAGGAACACGGGCTCGGTCCAGCGCATCGGTGCTGGCACGAATTCCAACCCGCGCGTCTCGGGCCTCAATCGCACGTCGCAGCCGCGGTTCTCGCCGACCGACCTCGGCATGAACGTCGACCCTTCGCTCGTTGCGCAGTCGGGGATCGCGCCCGACGAGAGCATGGTCGCGCAGTCCTTCGCGCATCGTCACCGCCGCGGCATGATCGCGCTCCTGGCGTTCGCGGGCCTGCTCGTGGCCGGCGTGGCCGGCCTGCTCATGTACATCACCTCGCAGCAGAGCGACGAGATCGGCGGCGGGCTCGGCGGTGGCCCCCGCACGATCGATACGTCGCGTCCCGAGGACATCGTGCGCAGGCAGCTGCCGCCGGTGCCGGACACGGGCTCGGCGAGCACGCAGACGCAGGTGAAACCGAAGTGGACCGGTACGCGCCCGAACCCGAACACCAACCCCCAGGTCGACGACGATCCGAAGGGCCTCAACCTCAAGGCGTCCGAGATCGAGGACATGGCGTCCAAGCAGGGCGAGGGAACCAAGCGCTGCTACATGCGCGCGCAGAAGGGTGCGCTCGGCTTCGAGATCGCAAATCTCAAGAAGATCGAGGTCACGCTCACCGTCGGTAAGGACGGCGCTGTTTCGACGGTGAACCTGTCGTCGCACTCGACCGACGTGTTCGGCACGTGCCTGATCGCGCGCATCAAAGCGTGGCGGTTCCGCGAGTCGCCGAGCGGCGGGACCTTCCGGATCTCGCTCGCGTTCTCGAGCTAGCTCACTTCTCGAGCAGCTTCGCGGCGGCCTTGTCGCCGTCCTTCGCGAGCTTCTGCAGCGCTGGCTTGCGCGTCCTCACGAGGTCCTGCAGCGCATTCTTGCGCAGCTGGCTCCCCGACG
>JBBQFU010000209.1:0-16013 GCA_038322185.1 Haliangiales bacterium | reverse complement strand
GAGCTCAAGAAGCGCGTGCCCGAGGTGCGCTGGAGCTTCATCGAACCGGATCACCAGGACTGATATGGCGGGCCAAGGCTCCGGCTACATCCTCCGCGCACTCGGCGCGAACTTCATGATCGCGTGCGCCAAGGGCGTCGGCGCGTTCGTCACAGGCTCTGCCTCGATGATCGCCGAGACGCTGCACTCGCTCTCGGACTGCGTGAACCAGCTGCTGCTGCTGCTTGGGCTCAAGCAGGCGAAGAAGCCAGCGTCAGACAAGTACCCGCTCGGGCGAGGCCGCGAGCTGTACTTCTGGTCGTTCATGGTCGCGATGATGCTGTTCCTCGGCGGTGGCGCGTACTCGATCTACGAGGGCATCCACAAGCTGCAGCACCCGTCTCCGGTCCACGATGCCCACATCGCGGTCATCATCCTGAGCTTCGCGCTCGTCGTCGAGGGTTGGGCGATGTCGGGTGCCTACAAGGCCGTCCTGGCCCGCAAGGGTGATCGGCCGCTGCTCCGGTACCTGCGTGAGACCAAGGACTCTGATCTCGTCGTCATCTTTGGCGAGGACGCCGCTGCGTGCCTCGGCCTCGCCCTCGCGCTGATCGCCGTCTGCATCGCGTGGGCGACCAACGATTCGATGTGGGATGCCATCGGCACGCTCTGCATCGGTGCGGTGTTGGTCGGTGTCGCGGTGTTCCTGGCAACCGAGGTCAAATCGCTCCTGCTCGGAGAATCGGCCGATGCGGCGCTCATGGACGATATTCGTCAATGTGCGGCCGACGACGCGCGGATCGAGAAGGTCCTGCGCGCGATCACGGTTCAGCAGGGACCGGGGGAAGTTCTGGTGGCCTGCAAGCTGAAGTACAAAGCGGGAATCTCTGGCGCAGACATGGTGGCTTCCATCAATGCCTTCGAGCAGAGGCTCCAGGCCAAGGTTCCCGAGGTGAAGTGGTCGTTTGTCGAACCTGACGTGACGGACGATTGAGTCGCCGGGAGTCCTCTGGTACAAGCTCCCCTTGAAGTGCTCTGGGCAAGCGTGGACGTGGACTGCAGCGATCTTGTCGTTGTTCCTCGTCTTTGTGCTTCCGGCCTGTTGGTCGGGTGCCCTGCAGCGTGCGTGGGCCGAGCGCGGACAGCCGCCCTCCAGTAGCAACACGAACGAGGAGCGCGAGGAGCGCGACCACTGCGAGGAGCGCGAAGCTGCCCGCATCACGTCGTCCCCCGAGGCCAAGCCACCGCATGGCCACGACTGCGAGCCACAGCTCCCTGTTGCCCAGCACCGCTCGACGATCATCGCGTCGGTCGCGGCGAAGCTACATCCGTCGCAGTTCTCCGAACTCATATTGCAGTGAGCTGACCCGCTTCGTGCGGGGGTAGGTGGGGGTTGCGCTCAGGCAGCGGCCTCTCGATCAGTTCATCTCAGTTGCTGTTCAGGAGGCTGCATGTGGAAGCGGCTCAAGTTATTTCTCAACCCGAATGACGGGCGATTCGAAGATCTAAAGAAGGGCAATCCTGTCCTCAACGTGATGCGCGACTTCATGGCGGGCCTCGTGGTCGCCATGGTCGCCATCCCGCTCGCGATGGGATTCGCGATGGCCTCCGGCCTGCGCCCGGAGCAGGGCATCGTCGGTGGTGCCATCGCAGGCTTCGTCGGTGCCGTGTGGGGCGGCTCGAAGTATCAGGTCTACGGCCCGACGGCCGCGTACATCCCGGTGATCGCCGGGATCATGATCAAACATGACCACTCGTTCCTCGTGCTGGTCGCCGTGCTCTCCGCCGCCTGCATCGCCATCATGGCGCTCGTCGGCGCGGGCAGGATCGTCAAGCAGGTCCCGCACTCGATCATCGTCGGGTTCACGATCGGCATCGCGTTCACCATCGCAGCGTCGCAGCTCGGCGAGATCCTCGGGCTCGAAGCGAAGATGGGCTACAAGTTCTTCGCGAAGCTCGAGGGCGTCTCGAAGCACTACGACCAGTTCAACGTGTGGGCGCTGATCCTCGCGCTCGGCACGTTCGTCTTCACGAAGAAGGTCCTCAAGATATCCGTGTTCGTGCCGGCGCCTCTGATCGCGCTCGGTGTCGGCGCTCTGCTTGCCGCGACGGCGCTGTCCGACGCGGGGTTGACGCTGATCGGCATGAAGTACGGCGCGATCCCGTCGCAGTCGTGGGCCTTCACGCCGCCCGGTGACTACCTGAAGGCGGAGTACGCATCCGATCTCGCGTACGCCGTGTTCTCGGTCGTGTTCGTCGCCGCGGTCGAGAGCCTGCTGTGCTCGCGCATGGCCGACCGGCTCGCGAACAACAAGGGCACGCCGTACAACCCCGACAAGGAGCTGTGGGGCCAGTCGCTCGTGATGGGCCTCGTGCCGCTCATCAACGGCTTTCCGCACACCGGCGCGCTCGCGCGCACCGCGACGAACATCAAGCTCGGCGCCGTGTCGCCGCTCGCCGGCATCTTCAAGTGCGTGCTCAAGCTGCTGATCGCGTTCTACCTGGCGACCTACCTCGAGCTGGTTCCGATGGCGTGCATCGGCGGCATCCTCCTCTACGTCGCGACCAACATGGTCAAGCCGGGGGAGATCACCGAGGTGATGCACATGGGCCGCGGCCACGTCGCGCTCATGATCTACACGGCCGTCATGGTGGTCGTGACGGACTTCCTCACCGGCGTGCTGTCGGCACTCGTGATCTTCGGCGTCTGGAAGATCATCGAGGCATTCGGCGTCAAGGTCGAGGTCGGGGCCGTTCACCACAACAAGGTCCAGCAGCAGCACCCCAAGGTCGTGCGCGCCATTCTCCACAAGGACCGCGCGGCCGCGCGCAAGCCGCAGCACGTGGTGCCGCTCTCGAGCGAGCGCCAGAAGTGGATCGCTCACCTGCGCGCCCGTGCTCGGATGTCGCCCTCTGCCTACGTGCATGACAAGGCCAGCGTGATCGGAGATGTGATCCTCGGCGACCACGTCAACGTCGCAGCCTCGGCGAGCGTACGTGCCGACGAAGGTACGCCGTTCTTCATCGGGTCGAACTCGAACATCCAGGATGGCGTGGTGATTCACGCGCTCAAGGATCGCTTCGTCGAGGTCGGTGGCGAGGAGTGGGCGGTCTACGTCGGTCGGAACGTATCGATGGCGCACGACGCCCTCGTTCACGGCCCGTGTTACGTCGGCGACGACACGTTCATCGGCTTCAAGGCCGTGGTGCATGACTCGGTGGTCGGCGAGCGCTGCTTCATCGGCATCGGCTCGGTCGTCGTCGGCGTGAACATCCCGGACGGCAAGTTCGTGCCGCACGGACGCATCATCGACACCCAGGCCAAGGTGAAAGACCTGCCCGACGTCACCGAAGCGCACATGCACTTCAACGAAGACGTCGTCGAGGTCAACCGCGGACTCGCCGCCGCGTATCACCACACCCACTCGAGCAGCCACTCGGGTCAGAGCAGCGGCAAGCCCACCAGCAAGCCGCGCGTCCACCTGCCGCGCACCTCGCGCGAAGTCGGTTGGGACGCCCCCCCCACCTCATCCAGCCAAGATCGCTTCTAGGAGGCGTCATGTTGATCACCGGAATTCTCGTCGGAATCGTTGCCTACTGCGTGTTCATGCTCACGCGGTGTTTCTTCCGCGTCGGGCAGGGCTACACCGCCGTGCTCACCACCTTCGGCGCCGCTGCCAAGGACGGCACGCACCTCAAGACCTATGGCCCGGGGCTTCACTTCAAGTGGCCGTGGCAGCGCGTCCATGACGTCGCGATGATGGAGCAGAGCCTCGAGCTGTCGGGCGAGGAGGGCGGCCGTACGGCGATGACGTACGACGGCACCATCCTGCGCTTCGACTCGATCCTGCGCTTCCAGCCGGTGCCGGCGGAGCTCGAGCACTTCCTGTTTGACCTCAAGAAGCCGCACGACCACATCACCGGCTTGTTCACCTCGCTGCTGCGCAACGAGATCGCGAACTTTCATCCGCCCGTCGACTCATCGGGCACCGTGCTTCCCGATTCGATCGAGGCTACGGGTGGTGCATACGCCCAGATCCGCCGCGAGCGAGCGCTGCTCAACAAGCGCATCGAGGACTTCACGCAGACGCAGATCGGCCGGCGGTACGGCGTGCAGTTCAACGCCGTGGACCTCACCGACATCCTGCCGCCCGACGAGCTCGCCGACGCGCTCAACGCGGTGATCAACTCGCAGACCGAGGCCGAGAGCCTCTACTCGCTCGCCGAGGCGCATACCCGGCAGCAGGTCGTCGCTTCCGAGCACGGCGTCGAGATCGCCAAGCAGCGCGGGCTCGCTACCGAGCTCGAGATCAAGACGCTCGGCGAGGTGCTCGGCAAGCTCGAGACCGAAGGTACGCTGGGCGACTACGTCGCTCGCCGGCGCGCTGAGGTCATCTCCCAGTCCAAGACCCTCTACATGCGGAGCAGCTCGTGAGCGATACCAAAGTCTTCGTCTCTGGAATCCTACTCGGCCTCGCCGTGATCCCGTTCCTCGCGCTCCTCCTGCGGTTGTTCCGCGTCGAGGTAGAGGACAACGAGGCCATTCTCGTCACCCGCTTCGGCAAGCTGTCGAGCAAGCTCGTACGGCCGGGCTGGCACTGGCTGTTCGATCGCATGATGCCGTGGACCAAAACTCACACGGTGTCGCTGCGCAGTGACTACTGCGACTTCCCGAATATCTGCATCAACGACTCGCGCGGTACGACGGTCGTCACCGACGTGTGGCTCGAGTTCCGGGTCGTCGATCCGGTCAAGGCGACGTTCGAGATCGCTGACTGGCGCGTCGCCCTCAAGAACCTCGTCTCGCACGCGGTCATCACGATCCTCGGTAACCGCGAGTTCAAGCAGATCCTCGCCGACCGCACCGACCTCGGCGAGATGCTCAAGCGCGACATCGGCGCCGAGACCGCGCGCTGGGGCATCAAGGTCGAGCTGGCGTTCATCAAGAACATCAGCCTGCTCCCCGATGTCAGCCAGCAGCTGTTCCACGCGGTCGCGTCGCGCCTCGAGCGCGCAAAGGCCGACATCGAGGAGCAGGGCCGGCAGCAGGTCTCACTGCTCCAGGCCGGGACCTCCGCCAAGATCGCGACGCTCGTGGCCGATGCCAAGGGCCAGTACCCGGCGGCGGTCGGTCGCGCCTATGCCGAGTTGAAGAAGCGGCCCAAAGTCTTCGAGGCATATCGCGAGCTGTACGAGCTGGCGATGTTGCGGCCGGCGCAGACCGTTGCGTTCAAGGACTTCGTTGATGGGGATATGCGGCCCATCGAGGCAGCGATGCTCCCGGCTCCTACATCGACGCCTAGCTGATTTTTTTTGTTGATCGGGAATGTGTCCTCTTGGCAAAACGGTCTAGAAGACCCATCCTTTCGTTCGCTTTCGATCCGGTCCTTTCCTGATGTCCCGCAGTTTGTACCCACGAGCTTGGATCAGCGCCCTCATTGCGCTGTTCATGGTGTTTGTCCTGCCCGCGTGCTGGGCGGGCGCGTTGATTCGGGCGCAGCAGCAGAAGATCGCGGCGCCCTCGACCTCGAACAACAACGAGGAGCGCGAGGAGCACGAGCACCGTGAGATCGAGGCGCGCGATGGCGAGCATCGGCGTCCCGAGCCTCCGCCGCCGAAGGCCCGCGAGCTTCCATCGCGCGCCGCACCGATTTTCGCGACCACGTCGGTCGCTGTCTCGGTCGTTCATCCCCGCACGCCGTTCGCCGTCTCGGTCAGACGATTGTTGTGAGTTGCCTGCGAGTGGGTCCGTACCTGCTCGCCCGCGCAGCTCATCACCCAATCGTTTCTCACGACCGAGAGGACTCCTCATGCGGCAGCAGCAGTCTGGACGCGCGTCTTCGCGCGCCTCAGAACGCGAGTCGGCGCACGCCCGATCTCGCATCGATCACCTACGTACCAAGCGTCCCGGCAAGCCCAGCCCTCACCGGCCCTCGGGCGTTGACGAGATTCGCACCACCCTGCGCGACCGGTGGGGCGACATCGCGCGCGACGGCATCTCGTTTCACGACGTACTCGCCGGGTTGACCGTCGCGACCGTTGCGATCCCGCTCAACGTCGCCCTCGCAATCTCTGCGGGGCTCTCCCCGAGCGCGGGCCTGATCGCCGGCGGAATCGGTGGCTTCATCGCGGCCGCGTTCGGCGGATCGAACTTCCAGGTCAGTGGACCGGCGGCCGCACTCAACGTGCTCGTGTTCGGCATCGTGGCGCAGTTCGGGCCCGGCGGTGCAGCGGCGGCAGCGCTCGTGTGCGGCGCCGTCGGCCTCACGGTCGCGCTGCTTGGCTACGGCAAGCTTGCCAACCTGCTGCCCAAGATCGTGCTCGCCGGGTTCACCACCGGCGTCGGCCTCAAGCTCTTCGATTCGCAGACGCCGCTCTTGCTGGGCTCCGACAGAGCGCTGGGCCATATCATCACTGACTTCTGGGCGATGGCGTGGCTGCGCGAGGTCAACTGGCTGTCCGTCGTGTGCGGTCTCATCGTCGTGTGGATCACGGTTGGTCTCGCGCACCTCAAGAGCTTCCCGTCCTCACTGCTCGGTATCATCATCGCGACGTTCATCGCGTACGAGCTCGGCTGGACGGTAGCGCGCGTAGGCACGGTCGATCTTCAGGATCTCTCGCTGTCGTTCCCGGCGATCACGGATGGCAGCTCGTGGCTGGCGCTGATCGCGCTCGCGCTCCCGCTCGCACTCCTGTCCTCGGCGGAGTCACTGATCTCCGCCAAGGCGGTCGATCAGATGTCAGGCGGCAAGTCCGGCTACTCGGCCAACACCGAGCTGCTCGGGCAGGGCCTTGGCAATGTCGCCGTCGGCATGCTCGGCGGCATGCCGCTCGCGGGCGTGATCGTGCGCTCGTCGGTGAACTACAACTCGGGTGCACGTACACGCCTGGCCGCGATGTTTCACGGCCTGTTCCTCGGCATCGCTGCCTACTTCTTCGGTCACAGCCTGAGCATCATCCCGATCGCTGCACTCGCCGGCTTGCTGGTCGCGATCGCGTGGCGCCTGATCAAGATCCAGACGTTCGTCGATGCGTTGCGCACGAACCGGTTCCACGCGGTTGCGTTTGCCGCCGCCGCCATCGGCACGCTGCTCGGATATTTGATGACGGGGCTCGCGATCGGTTGCTTCGTGATGTACATCGACCATCTGCTCGCGAAGCGTAAGGCTGGCGCGGCGAAGATGGGTCACGTGCTGCGGCCGACCCCGATGATCCGGGCGATCGTGTCCAAGCACGGCACCGCGAGCGAGGAAGGCGCCGCAGAGCTCGTCCCGCTACGCGAAGCCGCCGTGTGGAGCAGGCACGTCCGCACGCGCCCGAAGATCCATCCGACCGCCTACGTCCATCCGGCGGCCACGATCATCGGCTGGGTCGAGCTCGGCCGCGAGGTCAATGTCGCTGCCGATACCTCGATCCGCGCCGACGAAGGAGCACCGTTCTTCATCGGCGACCGCAGCAACGTGCAGGACGGCGTCGTGTTGCATGCGCTCAAGGACAAGTGGGTTCGTGTCGACGGCCGCCAGTGGGCGATCTACATCGGTGCCGATTGCTCGCTCGCCCATCAGGCGCTCGTGCACGGGCCGAGCATGATCGGCGACCGCACGTTCATCGGTTTCAAAGCGATCGTCCACGACTCGATCGTGGGCGAGGGGTGCTTCATCGGGCACAACGCGCTTGTCGTCGGGGTCGAGATTCCCCCGGGCAAAGCCGTGCCGAGCGGGTGGGTCGTCGACAGCCCCGAGAAGGTCAAGGAGCTACCGGCCGCCCAGGACGCACACGCGCACTTCAACGAGGACGTCGTCCAGGTCAATCGTGGTCTCGTCATGGCGTACGCGCGCCATGACGCAGACGGCGGGCATGACGCGGCGTCGTCCGCTTCCGCGGTGCTTCTGCCGCCAGCGCGCAAACCCTCCAACCACCTCAAGCCTCTCTAAGGAGCCTGTCATGTCACTCGGTATTGGACTCATCATCGGAGCCGCGCTCGTCGCGGTCTACGCATTCATGCGCGCGGGCTTCCGCATCGACAACGGCAACGCGGCCGTGCTCACCGTGTTCGGGCGCTTCGTGCGCGACGACGCGAAGAAGGTCCGCACGTTTGGCCCGGGGCTGCACTGGAAGGCGCCGTGGGCACAGCCGATCATCGTCTCGCTCGCAGAGCGCAGCCTCGGGCTCGACGAGAAGGCCAAGAGCATCGAGGCGCTCGCCCCCGACGGCACGCGCATTCGCGTCAACGCGCGCCTGCGCTTTCGCGTCACCGAGGACGGCGTCGGTTGCTTCATCGCCGACGCGCGAGATGCGATCGAGCACCTCGCGGGGTTGTTCCAGGTGACCGTCCGCGAGCAGGTCGCGCGGTTCGAGCAGCGCCCTGAAGATCTGTCGGCGTACACGTCGCTGCGGCTGCGGATGTACGACTTGCAGCAGCGCATTCAGGACGCGATGAAACAGGCCGCGCTCGACGAGTACGGCATCGCCGTCACGTCGGTCGACCTGTTGCAGATCGATCCTCCCGAGGAGCTCGTCGACGCGCTCAACGCGGTGATTACCGCGGAGTCCGAGGCGCGCGCCCTCGTGTCGCGCACCGAGCTGCAGGCGCAGCAGCGGGTCCTCTCAGCCGAGCAAGCGGTCGAGATCGCGAATGCACGTGCGCTCGCGCAAGAGGCGGAGATTCTCACGATCGGGACCGAGCTCGCGACGCTCGCCGACCAGGGCGTGCTTCGTGACTACGTGGCTCGCCGTCAGCTCGAAGTGCTCGGCGAGTCGCAGCGTGTCTATCTCAACCACTCATCGTTCGTGAAGGGCTAAGCCATGGAACTCGACACACAAATCCTGATCGGCGCCGCCGTGGTCCCCGCGGTCGTCTTCGTCTGCATCTTCCTGTTCAAGAAACTCTGCGTCGTGACCCCGGAGGTGCACGAGGTGCTGCAGCTGAATTTTGGCAAGCTCGGCAAGCGCTACACCGATGCCGGCTTGGTCGGCTCGCTGAGCCGCGTCGCGCCGTGGATGCAGTACATCACCGTCAGTCGTCAGTGGGACGAGCGCGTCTACAAGGGCATCGAGACCAACGACAACCAGGGCACGATCGTGCAGGTCGACTTGCGCGTCACGTTCCGCATCTCCGACGCGAACAAAGCGCTGTTCTCGGTCGATGACTGGGAAGGCGCGATCGAGAGCACGACGCTTCACGAGGCGGCCGCCAAGCTTGCGGGCAAGGACCGCATGCTGTTTCTGCACTCGGCGCCGTCGCTCGCCGAGATGCTGACCACGTCGGTGAAGGCGGCCATGGAGGCCTACGGCATCGAGGTGGAGGGCGTTCGCATCAACAACGTCGAGTTCCGTCCCGAGGTGACGCGCCAGATGTTCGAGGCGGTCGCCGCCAAGCTCGAGGTCGCCAAGGCCGAGTACGAGGAGCGCGGTCGCACGGATGCTGCCCTGCTCCTCGCGCGCACCGAGCAGCAGGTCGCCGAGCTCGAGGCCCGCGCCAAGACGCAGAGCCTCACCGCGGTCGGCCGTGCCTACGAGGCGCTACGCAAGCGCCCCGAGGTCTTCGATGCGTACACGCGCCTCTATCGGCTGTCGCAGCTCGATCCGTCGCGCGTGGTCTCGTTCGACGGCTTTGGTGACGAGCTATCGCGCAGCTCGCTGGTCGAGAGCGACCTCGAGCGGCACAACACCGGAAGCGGCGGGAACCACCAGCAGCGCGCCCTGCCAAACCAGCGCTCGATCTAAGGCTGCTGGAGCGTCAGGAACGCACGGCATACACCGGCGCCGTGCACGCGCGCTCACTTGAGGGGCTGCCCCCTATCGATCCCACAGTGGGATCGTCGTGAGGTCGTCGAGCCAGGACAGGGAGATTCGCGTAGATTAACGCATGGTGTCGACCGCCAGCGTGCCCACCTCCAAGGACCTGTACGAGCTCGGCGAAGTGCCCGAGCTAGGCGTCGTGCCGAGCAAGATGCTCGCGCAGATCATCCGCCCGGAACGCTTCGGCGAGCCGGTCGATGCGTTCAAGGTCGAGCCCGTCGAGCTGCCGACGCTCGGACCGCGCGACGTGCTCGTCTACGTGATGGCTGCAGGCGTCAACTACAACAACGTGTGGGCCGCGATGGGCATCCCCATCGACGTCATCAAGACCCGCATGAAGAAGGGCGAGAAGGAGGCGTTCCACATCGGCGGCTCCGACGCGAGCGGCGTGGTGTGGGCCACCGGCAAGGACGTCAAGAACGTCAAGGTCGGCGATGACGTCGTCGTTCACTGCGGCATGTGGGAGCCCGACGATCCGTGGGTTCTCGCCGGCAAGGATCCGATGTTCGCCCCGACGCAGAAGATCTGGGGCTACGAGTCGAACTGGGGCAGCTTCGCGCAGTTCACCAAGGTCCAGGATCATCAGTGCGTGCCCAAGCCGGCGCGCCTGACGTGGGAGGAGGCCGCGGCGTACATGCTCGTGGGCGCGACGGCGTATCGCATGCTCCACGGCTGGGCCGGTAACACGGTGCAGCCCGGCGACCCGGTGCTCATCTGGGGCGGGGCAGGCGGGCTTGGCTCGATGGCGATCCAGATCGTCGCGGCGGCCGGCGGCCGTCCGGTCGCGGTCGTCTCGGGCGACAGCAAGAACGACTTCTGCAAGAACCTCGGCGCCGTCGGCGTGATCGATCGTCGCAAGTTCGACCACTGGGGCAAGCTCCCGCGCTGGTCCGATGAGCTCGAGTACTCGCTGTGGCTCAAGGGTGCCAAGGCGTTCGGCGCCGCGTTCTGGGAGGCGCTCGGCGAGAAGAAGAGCCCGACGATCGTGTTCGAGCACCCGGGCGAGACCACGCTGCCGACGTCCTGCTTCATGGTCGAGACCGGCGGCATGGTCGTGATCTGCGCGGGCACCACCGGCTACAACGCGACGCTCGACCTGCGCTACCACTGGATGCGTCAGAAGCGGCTGCAGGGCAGCCACTTCGCGAACGACGAGCAGTGCATCGGCATCAACAAGCTCGTCGACGAGGGCAAGGTCGACCCGTGCCTGTCGCGCGTGTTCACGTTCGACGAGACCGCGGCGTGCCACCAGCTGATGCGCGACAACAAGCATCCGTCGGGCAACATGTCGATCCTCGTCAACACGCCGCGGCCCGGCCTGCGCACGCTCGACGAAGTGCGCGCGGCGAAGCGCTGATGGGCGCTCCGAGCGAGAGGCCGTTCCGTATTCTCGGCCTGCAGCAGGTCGCGATCGGCGGCCCGAGCAAGGCGGCGCTGCGGCACCTGTGGATCGATCTGCTCGGCGTGCCGCAGACCGGCACGTTTCGCAGCGAGCGCGAGAATGTCGACGAGGACATCCTATCGATCGCGGGCATCGAGATCGATCTGATGGAGCCGATCGATCCCGAGAAGAAGCCGAAGGTTCACGAGCCGCGGCTCAACCACCTCGGTCTGTGGGTCGATGACCTGCCGGCTGCGGTCGCGTGGCTCGAGGGCAAGGGCCTGCAGTTCACGCCGGGCGGCATTCGCAAGGGCGCCGCGGGTCATGACGTCTGCTTCATTCACCCGAAGTCCGCCGAGGGTGTGTTGATCGAGCTCGTGCAGGCGCCGCCCGAGCTGCGAACGCCGTAAAGCTCGGCCTAATCCTGCGACTTGTTTTCTTTTTCGGTGACTTCGCCGCGCTTGTCGCCGTGAAGCGCTTCGCTGAGGTCCGTGTTGGTCTTGCGCAGACGCTGGCCGAGCACCTGGACGAACGACCACAGCATCTTCACGGCCGTCGCTGGCTCGCGCTTGATCAGCTCGTAGAAGTCTTTGCGGTGAATGACGACGAGGCGCGTGTTGTCGTTCGCGATCGCGGTCAATGATCGGGTCGAGCGGTCGACGAGCGCCATCTCGCCGAAGTGCTGACCGCGGCCGAGCTCGGCGACGATCGCCTCGCCTTGCACGAGGCGGACGCTGCCCTGGGTGACGACGTACATGGCGTCGCCCGCCTGGCCGGCCGTGAAGATGTTCTCGCCGCCCTTGAGCTCGACCATCTCGGCGAGCGCGGAGACATGCACCAGCTCCTTGAACGAGAGGTAGCGGAACATCAGCATGCCCTTGAGGACTTCGAGCTTCTGCTCGACCTCGTTGGTGCGCGGGGTCGATGCGGTGGCTTCACCGACGCGAATCACGACGGCGGTGATGTTGTCGTGGCCGCCGCCCTTGTTCGCGCGCTCGACGAGCTGCTTCGGCACTTCCTTGACCTCGCCGTCGGCCAGCTGCTTGGGCAGCTCGGTCTCGTCGACGTAGGCGTACATGCCGTCCGAGGCCACCAGAAAGCGATCGCCGGGCAGGATGTCGAAGTCGAACGTGTCGACCTCGACCGACGCGTAGACGCCGACCGCGCGGGTCACCGCGTTCTTGTACTGCTTGTACGGCGAGCTATCGATCTGCTCGCGGTTGAGCTTGCCGCGGCGGACCAGCTCGTTCATGAGCGAGTGGTCCTCCGTCAGCACGTGGCATTGATTCTGGCGCGCGAGGTACACGCGGCTATCGCCGACGTGCGCGATGAAGCCGCGCAGGTGATCGGCGCCACCGGCGATCAGCAGCACCGTCGCGGTCGTGCCCATGCCGCGCTTGTCGGGCTCGGCCTGCGCGCGCTGATGGACGACACTGCAGGCCGTCTGAACGGCGGACTCGAGCACCTGCAGGATCTCGTACGGCTGCACCGCAGGGTGATCGACACGGTATCGATCGATCAGCTCGCGGTTGGCGTTGAGCGCGTCGCGAACCTCGTGGACCGCGATCGACGAGGCGACCTCGCCGGCAGCGTGGCCACCCATGCCATCGGCGACCATGAATAGCCGGAGCTTCTTGTCGATGAGGAAGTTGTCCTCATTGTGATTCCGTTGCCGACCGACATCGGTCGCTGCGGCAAACGAGAGCTCCATCCCTTACCCGGGTAACACTTTCAGGGAGACTCGACAAGCTCGGGCTGCGACCAGGTAGGGGCGAGCATCCCCGGCGCGAGCTCCGTCTCGACGAGCAGCTGCAGCGTGTTCGGATCGTTGATCGGCCCGTAGATCCGGCCGTTGACGATCGTCGCCGGGGTCGAGCGGACGCCAGCCCGGCGCGCTGATTCGATGAAGCTGATCGACGTCCCCGCGATCTGGGCGCGGCAGGTCGCGAACGCGCGCGGCTCGACGCGGAGCTTGCCGACGATCTTGTCGATCATCTCGTCGGTCGTGCGCCGGACTCGGCTGTTCGCTTGCGCGAGCACTTCGCGAACCCAGCGCCAGCCGGGCGAGTCCTTCGGGTCCCAGGTGTCCTCGCGGTCGATCGACCGGCCGCCGTCGCGCTCGGCGCACAGCGCCGCATCGGCGAGGATGCTGAGCTCGGCGGCGTCGTCGCGGCCGACGTCGTAGAACGCTCCCCACACCACGCGAACCTGATCCGGATAGATGTCGGCGATGCGCTGTGCCGTCGACAGCGGCGCGTTGCAGTTCGCGCTGGTCGGGCTGCACAACACCGCGATGGTGATCGGTGCATCGGCCGCGCCGTGCGAGGGCAGGCCGCTGTACACGAGTGGCGGTGTCGCGAGCCGCGGCTCGGCCGATACATCCTCGAGCTCCTCGTCGGTGGCGCCGGGCGTGATCCGGATCTCGGCGGGCAACGTGAGGATCTTGTCGAATGCCTCGGGCAGCGCGTCACGGTCGACGCCGCGGTCGATCAGGTCCTCGGCCGCCTCGCGTGCGAGCACGTACTCGGCCTCGAGCTCCTCCACGCGAATCGATGACAGGGGTGTCGACGGCCAGCGGCTGTTGAACAGCGCGGTCGGCAGCGCCGGATTGCCGCGCGTGCGCTGGCGGAAGCGGCGCTGGTTATCCTCGAGGAGCTTGTCGTAAGCGGCCGGTGGTTTCGTGATCGCGGCGGCGAGGCGCTCGGGATCGAGCCCGACTTTCTTGCCGAGCTCGAGCAGTGCCTTGTCGTCGAGCGAGCGCGAGGCACCGTTGATCGCATCGAGGAACTCGAAGAACTTTCCCTCGCTGTACGCATGAAGCGCGGCGTACGGGAAGCGCGCCATGCTGCCCTTGAGGATCCGGTAGACGAGCCGCACCCGCGAGGGGTGATTCGCCTGCAGCCGCTCGATGTTGCGATATGGCTCGCGGCGAAAGCTCGGCATCGGGGTGAAGAACACCTCGATCGTCACCAGCGCGTTCGACGGACCGCGCGAGGGCACGGCCGTCGGATCGCGATGCTCGACCCGGACCACGCCGCCCTCGTCGCGCTTGGCCGGTGCGCGGGTCGTGGCGGGCCTGGCCGGTGTCGGCTTGATGGTGGTGGGGCTTGCGGTACGTTCGTCGCCGGGCGCACCTGTCGCCGTCGTGCTGAGCGCGATGGCAACGAGTACGACCGCGAGACGCTGGGTCATGCCGGTGAAGACTCGCGGGTCGGTGGGGCAGCTTCGGTCTCGGCTTCGGTCTCGGTCGGGCCGGCCTTCGCGTCGTCCGCCGCATCCGCAACCTTGCTGTCGCTCGCGGCGCCATCATCCGGCTCGCTGCGCGCCCCGGCAACGCCGGGACTTGCGATCGCCTCGTCGTCGGGCTCCACCTGCGGCCACAGGTACGCGAAATACAAGCCAGCCGAGACGGCGAGGCCCAGTGCGAGTGCCAGCAGGAACGGTCCCCAGATCACACCGGGATGATAGCGCGGGGCCACGCCTGTTGTAGGCTCACCTCGCAATGTACGCCCTGGCTTTGTCCTACTCCGCGGCCCTCTCGCTGCCGTTCTTCCGGCTCGGCCAGCTCGATGTCGGCATCCCGATCCAGGCGTTTGGGGTCATCGTCGCGGTCGGTGTCCTCATCGGCGCGGGCCTGCTACGCCGCTATGCCGAGTGGCATGGCATCTCCGACGACCACATCCGTGGCCTGACTGGCTGGGTGACCATCACCGGCTTCATCGGTGCCCACGTATTCGACGTCCTTGCCTACCAGTGGGACGACTTCGTCGAGGACCCGTTGCTCCTCATCTACGTGTGGAAGGGCATCTCGTCCTACGGTGGCTTCCTCGGTGGTTCCGCAGGCTGGTACTTCTACGTCTGGTGGAAGCGCCTGCCGATGCGCCTCATGGCCGATACGAGCATCATCGGTCTGCTCGTCGCCTTCTCGATCGGTCGCATCGGTTGCACCGTGGTCAGCGATCACGTCGGTGCGGCCGTCGCCAACCCCGACGCCTGGTACGCGTTCCTCGCGATGGACTACCCGCGCGCCCTCAACGTCGGCAACCTCGCGAAGAACTACCCGGGGACGAGCGAGTTCATCCGCGCCTGGAACCTCGGCTTCATCGAGCTGCTCTATCTCATCCCGGTTAACATCTTCGTCCTGTGGCTCGCCTTCTTCCCGAAGGCCAAGCAGGACGGCGTCGACCCCAAATCCAAGCGTCCCATCTACCGCAACAAGGTCAACGCGGGCCTCATCACCGTCCTCATCGGTTTGGCCTACGCACCCGTCCGCTTCTTCCTCGAGTTCCTGCGTCCGACCGATAGTGACCCGCGCTATGTCGGGCTGACCTTCGCGCAGTGGTGCTCGATTCTGCTGTTCGGTGCGTGCGCCGCGCTCGCGTTCAAGCTCCTCAAGAACGGCAAGCCGGCCGAGAAGGTCACCGAGACCAGCGGCGAGGCGCAGCGTCAGCTCAAGATGATCCTCAAGTCCGACCCGCGTGAGGACGAGGTCAAGGACGACAAGAAGGACAAGAAGGTCGACCTGACCCCGGCGAAGAAGAACCCGAAGCTCGCCGTGACGCTTCCCGAGGATGACGAGGACGACGAGCTCGCGAAGGAAGCGATCGCGGCCGGCAAGGCCGACGCGGCCGCGAAGTCCGACGACAAGAAGTCGGACAAGAAGTCGGACAAGAAGTAGGAGCTCCCGCACATTCGAATAGGCTCGGGTCGAGGTCGCGGTCGCGGTCGAGGTCGCGGTCGAGGTCGAGGCCAGGTTAGCGGCGCTTCGCGGGCTTTTTCGCTGCGGGCTTCTTCGCTGCGGGCTTCTTCGCTGCGGGCTTTTTCGCTGCGGGCTTCTTCGCTGAGGGCTATT
>JBBQFU010000208.1:0-16045 GCA_038322185.1 Haliangiales bacterium | reverse complement strand
GTGGGGCGCCGAGGTCATGAAGTTCTTCCTCGCGCACCCGATGCCGTGATGGGCAAGAAGCGACCCGAACGGACCGAGCGGCGCGCCCGCGAGCGCCAGGTTCGCCAGCTCGTGAAGGCGACCGAGAAGCTCGCCGGCATCTCCGCGGGTGGTTCGGCCGACCTGGCGATCGAGGTCGTCGCATCGCCGCAGATCGAGATCCGGATCCACGCGATGAAGTGCCCGCAATGCGAGGGCCACTACCGGGTGCTCGATCACCGCTCGGCGGGGCAGGGCGTGCGGCCCGTCGACGTGCAGTGCAACCTGTGCGGCGTGAAACGCACGTTGTGGTTCAAGATCGTCGTCGCCGAGCCGAACTAGCGCGCTAACATCGTCTCGATGCCCGCGGGGATGGACGAGTGGATGCGTGACGGGGCGAAGCGCGAGCGACGGTGGTCGCGCATCTTCCTCGTGGGCGGCATCCTCGTCGTGCTCGTCGTCGGTGGAATCTTCACCTACGTCTCGCTCAACCGCGTCGAGGCAGGGGACGAGCGTGTCCACGCCGCGCTCCACGGGGCGGGGTTGAAGAACGCAACGCTGGGCGGCGCCGACACCGCCGGGTGCGCCGAGGGCGAGAGCTCGCGCCACTTCACCGCGACCAACGCTGCGAGCGCACGCGTCGAGGGAACGGTGTGTTGTGGTCTGACGGGCGCGGGCAAGGGCTGCACGATCCGGTGGGGACGGTGAGCGGTGTACGATCGCGCACCATGCGTCTGCTCGCTCTGACACTGCTCGCGACGGGTTGCTACACGGCGAGAAGCGCTGCGCCCGACATCAACACCGCATGGCGCGGTCGCGCGCGCGTCGACCTCGAGGCGCGCATCGGACCCGCGACGCAGCAGGCAGAGCAGCCCGACGGCAACCTCGCGCTGCGCTGGGTCGGCCACGGCGTGAACATCAAGTCGCTGCCGAGCGGCCACCTCGATCTCAAGATCACGCCGACGAGCTTCGCGATCGATGCCGCGGCCAAACCCGGTGAGGCCGAGAAGTACGAGTACACGCGTGCGCTCGCCATCGTCGCGCCGAACGGCACGCTCCTCGATGTCGATGCCGCGGTCGCCGCGGGCTTTCCGCCGGGTTTCAACGCGCACACCGGCCTCGTGATGGGCCTGACCGCTGGCATGGGCGGGATCATCGAGGCGGGCACACCGCTGCCGTCGGTCGGCGTCTACATCGGCGGCATGGTTCACCCGCGCCTCGCACTGATCGGGACCTACAGCCTCGTCAACGGAGAGGACGCGCAGCTCGGGTACGTGATGGGCCACGCGTGGGGCCTGGGCGTGCAGTACTGGGTGAGGCCGCGGCTGACCGTGCGCGGCGGGCCGGCCGCGATCCTCCATTTCGACCCGGGTCTCGAGAATCCAACGTTCTCGTCCGGCGCCACCGGCGGGGTCGGGTTCGCGATCGTGCGCTCGGGA
This sequence comes from Haliangiales bacterium, assembly GCA_038322185.1. Taxonomy (GTDB): domain Bacteria; phylum Myxococcota_A; class Polyangia; order Haliangiales; family Haliangiaceae; genus JABFXX01. The sequence goes on along the minus strand of JBBQFU010000208.1, from coordinate 14,588 downwards.
TCCTTCGTGCTCGATGTCCGCGCCGACGCGGTCGTGTCGACGGCGACGCTGTTCGGCATGGCCGGCATCGGCGTCAACGTCAACTAGAGGGTCAGACACAAATAGCACCACTAGCTCCTAGCTCGCCCTAGCTCCGCTCGACGCTAGTGGTGCTATTTGTGTCTGACCCTAGCTCGCCGGCATCGGCGTCAACGTTGCGCTACGGTGGGGCATGGAGTGCCGGCCGAGCTGTGGGGCGTGCTGTATCGCGCCGTCGATCTCGCCGTCGACCCCGGCACTGCCTGACGGCAAAGCGGCCGGCGTCGTGTGCCCGCACCTCACGACGGAGATCCGCTGCGCGCTGTTCGGTAAGCCGGAGCGGCCAAAGACGTGCGTTGGACTGCGGCCCGGCGCCGAGATGTGTGGTGACTCCGCGGAGCAAGCGATGGCCACGCTGCTGAGCTGGGAGACGCTGACCGCGCCGAGGATCAAATGAGCGGCCTGATGTCTCACGGCGATCCGCCGGTCACGCGCTGTGCGATCTGCAAGGCGCGCGATGCAGCGGGACCGTGCGCGCGGTGCAAGCGCAGCATCTGTGGCGACTGCTGCGAGCTCACCGACGGCGGCGCGACCACGTTCGCGATCTGTCACACGTGCGTGAAGCGCGGCGGCAGCTCGCTCGTGCCGGCGTGGCTCGGGCTGCTGCTGTGGCTCGGGGGCATCATGCTCTGCCTCGCCGCGGTCGGCGTGCTGCTCATGCTATTGCGATGACGCTGTAGTACACCTCGCGCATGCGCCTCGTCGCCCTCGCGTTGGTTGCCGCGTGCAGTAAACCCGCACCGAGGCGCGTTGCGCGTCCTGCACCGGTCACGCCGCTCTCGGATCGAATGGAGACGTTCGAGATGAATGGCTACTCGCTCGCCGGTGCGGAGTACTGGCCGTACGTCGGCAAGGACGACATCGACTATCCCAAGGAAGTGCTGTGGGGCTTCTATCCGCAGAAGGGCGAGATCGCGCCAGGCGAGACCGAGCCCAACGTCGACTCGGCGCGGCCGGAGGCGATCGCATGCGCGAAGGAAGCGTTCGCTCGGCTGCAGGTGTTCCTCGCGAGCAATCCCGCGAAGCTGCGCAAGATCGTGGACCGTGGTGAGGCGCAGGGCTTCGTGCCGCGCTTCTATCTGTGGACGAACGACTACGGCCGCGCGGCGCAGCCGTTCCCGCCCGGCGTTCGCGAGGCGCGCCTCTGGTACTGGAAGCGGAAGCAGCCTGAGCCCCCGAAGCCGCCCGGTTACTGGAAGTGGGAGTCGTCACTCATGCAGGACGGCTCCTGTCAGACTCCGTCAGACGAGCAGATCGACACGTACCTCACGGAGACGCTCGCCACCGTCGAGGGCGCGGCCCCTCAGCCCTGAGTGGGACCGTCCCAGGCCGACGCATCAGCCGATCGGCAACCGGGCTCGCCACCGCAGCGCGGGCAAGCTCGCGAATGTGATCAACTGCAGCGCGCCATGCGCTGGGCAGGACTTTGCACTTTCGGGGTGCATGCGAATGCTCACCATCCTCGCGTTGCTCCTGGCAGCTTGCACAATGGGCCCTGACGACCTGTCAGACGTTGATCAGGAGCCTGATGACTTCGTCGTCGATACCGAGGACGGCAAGGCGGACGGCGTCCCCGCGACGTTCAGCGCGAACTCGATTGTCAGCGACAAGATGCTCACCACGGTAGACGCCATGAGCGTCGCCGACGTGCAGACGTTTCTCGAGAAGACGCCGTACAGCAACCGCTCGTGGCTCGCGTCGTATAGCGAAGGCGGCGTGAGCGCGGCGCAGATGGTGGTCGACGCCGCGGTCCTGCACAAAGTGAATCCGCTGATGTTGATCTCGCGCATGCAGGTCGAGACCTCGCTCGTGAGCAAGACCACGAAGCCGACCACGAAGATGATCAATCGCGCGCTCGGCTGCGGCTGCCCCGATGGCGCCGCGTGCAACCCCGCCTACGCCGGCCTGAAGAAGCAGCTCGACTGCGGCGCACGCGTGATGCGCCGCTGGTACGACGGCTCGACGAACGGCACCGGCCTGTGGGTTCGTGGCGTCACCAAGAGCACGCTCGACCCGCGCCGCGTGACGCCCGCGAACCACGCGACGGCCAGCCTCTATGCCTACACGCCGTGGGTGCTGGTGGGCTCGGGTGGGAACTGGCTGGCCTGGAACGTGACCCGCAAGTATGTGCGACACGCGGAAGCCCGCGGTCTGATTACCGTTCCCGAGTAGGAACCATCGGGGCGACTCGTGCGTTGAACAGGGGATGCTTCGCGCCCTCCCCGTCGTCGCCATCCTGTGTATCGCTGCCGTTGCCACCGCGGGCTCGCGCTCGCAGCTCGCGAGCAACGTGAGCGGTGTGTACACGAGCAACTGGGACGAGGTCACGCTGCAGCAAGACGGCACGCGCGTGCGCGGCACGTACGTGTGCTGCGGCGGCGGCACGATCGAGGGCCGCATCGTCGAGGGCCGCGTGATCAAGTTCCACTGGCACGAGCCGCGCGGTGCCGGTCACGGCGAGGGCGTGTGGTTGATCAAGAAGGACGGCACGCTCGAGGGCACGTGGGGCCACGGCCAGAGCGAGAGCAATGGCGGACCGTGGACGCTCGCGCCGAAGGCCGGCCAGATCGCGAACTAGCCGAAGGCAGGTAATTGATCACTTCGGATCGGTGACGCGACCGAGGAACATGATGAGGCCGCTCGCCTTGTCGACGATCACGAACAGAAACGGGTGATCGGCGTTGAGCTCGATCGGCTTCGGGGGCGCACCGCCGGGGCCCATCACGATCGCCGTCGCCGCCGCCGCTTCGGTTCCCTTCTCGTCGACCTTCACGAACGCCTTGTGAATCACCGACGAGATGAACAGTCCCTCGCGCGCGAGGCCCGTGAAGTCGGCGGTCTGCGGGCTGAACGCGTCGGTGACACCGAGCTTCTGCAATGCCGCGTCGAGCTTGAGCGGCGCCGGCGGATCGATCGTGAAGCGGGGCAGGGTGAACGCGACCTCGCGCACAGCGAGCTTGGGCTGCAGCGCCTTGAACGTGGGCTCGAGCGTCTTCTCCACGGCCGCGAGCCCATCACGCGCATCGGGCACGAGCACGTACATCGCCATGCTGTCGCCTGTGTACGGCAGCTCGATCAACGCCGCGCCGTTGCCGCTCGCGTAGCGGAACTGATCGGTCCTCGCCATCGTGGGGACCTGGGTCTTCGTCGTCCCGTCGACCCAGAAGTCACGCGGCTGTGTGCGTGCCTTGTCGAACGGCACCGCCCAGTCGCCGAGGAAGTAGATCGCGTTGACGACGACGAGCTTGGTCGCTGGCCCCAGATCGGGTGGCGCCAGTAGATCCTTGATGCGCTGCTCGGTCTGATCTGCGACCCACGTGTTGATCTTCGCGCGCGCCTCCTCGTGCGCCGAGACGAAGTCGAGTGGCTCGATCCACACGTCGAACGCATGGCGCGTGATCGTGAAGTACGTGGTGTCGATGTCGTACGTCTTCTCGGCGTAGACCCGGTTCGCCATCTTCAGCGTGACGGGTCGCTTGCCGTCGACGAGTGACCTGGCGAGGTTGCCCCAGCGCGACAGCACGACATCGGGCGCGCCATTGAAGTGGAGGAGGTTCGCGAGCTGCGTGGCGGTCGTGCCCTTCGCGCCACCCCACACGATCGTGAGCGGAATCGCGAGGCTTGCCGGCGACACCGCGAGGTTGCCGGGAGGCACGTGTTGCCACAGCGCGAGCGCGAACTGATTGGCGCCCTTCGCGAGGTCGGTCGGTGGCGCGTCGGGACTCGTGGGCGTCATCGGTACCTCGGGCGTTGGCATCGGCGTTGGCGTGGTGGGCGGCGCCGGGGACGGCTTGGTCGCGGTGTCCTTGCACGCACCCAGCGCCGCGATCAGGAGCAGAGCGCGCATCAGTAGTGCGGAGGAGGTTCGTTGGCGGGGCCCATGCCCCCCTCGGGAGACCGAATGCTCGCCTTGAGCTGCTTGAGCTCGCGCTCGGCGGCGTCGAGGCGGTCGCCGAACGTGCGCACCAGTGCGTCGAGCTCGTGAATCAACTTGTCCTGGAAGGCCAGCTTGACCTCGAGGTCCTCGATGCGCTCCGCGTCTATCTCCATGGCGGCACGGTACCAGACCGCCTGCTAGGATTCCGCCGTCCACCGCATCGCCGCCATCGTTCTCGCAGTCGCCGCCTGCTCGAGTGGTCTAAGGCAGGCACTCGAGGTCGACGTGCCCCTTGTCGAGGTCGACCGCGAGCAGGCGCACGAAGATCCGATCGCCGACGTCGAGCGGCCGATCGGTCTTCACGATCTTTCCTTCGGCCGGTGGCCGGATCAGGCGCGCGTAGGCCGCGCCGGCCTTCACGCCGGTCACGATCGCCTTGAACTCCTCGCCGATGCGCTTGGATAGGATGGACGCCGCCGCGAACTTCCGCATCGTGCGCTCGACCTTGCGTGCCGAGTTCTCACGATCGGTGCAGTGCTTCGCGAGATCGCCGAGCTCGGCGTCGGTGTACGGCGCCGTCTGCTTCAACGCCGCGGCCTTCAGGATCCGCTGGGTGATCAGATCCGGGTAGCGCCGGTTCGGCGCGGTCGAGTGCATGTAGTCCTCGACGGCGAGACCGAAGTGACCGGTGTCGGGATCGCTCGCGCGCTGCAGCACGTATTCACCCGCCCCGAGCAGCTTCACGATCGTGAGTGAGAGGTCGGCGAATCGCTCCTTGTCGAGCACGCGCCGCTGCGCCGCGACGAACTTGCCGAGCGCCTTCACGTCGGGCTCGGCAGGCAGCTCGGTTCCGTGCTCGCGCGCGATGTCGCAGATGCGCGGCCAGCGATCGGGCGCATGCACGACGCGCCGGATCGACGAGTAGCCGCGGGTCTCCAGGAACCGGGCCGTCGCGCCGTTCGCCGCGATCATCATGTCCTCGATGAGGTCGCGTGCGCGGTTCTTGTGCATCACCTCGAGCGACACCACGCGGCCATCCTTGGCGACCGTGCGTGCCTCGATCGTCTCGAGCTCGAGTGCGCCATTCTCCTGTCTCCGCGCGCGCAGGCGCTTGGTTGCCTCGTCGTGGAGGCGCAGCTGCTTGGCAAACACCGGGCTCGGCTCGCCAACCTCCGCACCTTCGAGCCAGCCGCCGACGATCTCGTAGATCAGCTTGGCGCGATTCACGACGCGAGCCGGATAGACCAATGTCTTGTCGTCGTCGAGCGTGCCGTCCTCGCGCACGACCATCTCGGTGACCATCGCCAGCCGCTCCTGCCCCTCGAGCAGTGACGTGCGCTGCGTCGACAGAGCCTTCGGCAGCATGTGGAACGACTTCACGCCGGTGTACAGCGTGCACGTGTTCGTCTCCGCATGACGATCGACCACGGAGCCGCGCTCGACGTACGCGGCAACATCCGCGATCCCGAGCAGGATGCGGATGTCACCATTGGGTAGCTGCTCGGCCCACTCGACCTGGTCAAGGTCGCGCGACTCTTCGTTGTCGATCGACGACCACGGCAGGTCACGCAGGTCGCGAGCACCCTCGGCCGGATCGCGGTCGCCGATCGGTTCCATCTGCGGCGCATCCGGCTCGAAGCCCTCTTCTTCGAGGACCCGGCGGGCAATGCGGACCATATCGGTATCGGCTCGCGACATGGTCGGCAGTATGTCACCCGCGGCTACTGCTCGTCCTCGGCGGCGCCATGCCATGCACCATTGCTCGCCGCTGTCACGCGATCCATGAGCCCTGCGAGCGGCGTGCCGGTGAACACCTTGCCGACGACGTCGACGAGGGTCTTGCCACCCACAAACGACTGCACCGACATCGCCTCTGCGACCTTCGCGAGCGTCTCGCGGTTGGATAGCGTCAGCAGCGCTTCGCTGAAACCACCCTGCGCCGCACCGAACCGGCGCACGGTGGAGTCGACGTCGGCTGCGAGCGCGACGAGGGCAAGGTCCTGCTTGGCGGCGGCGGCTTCCTGCGCGGCAACCTCGAGGGCACGGCGACGCGCGAGGTCCGACGAGTGATCGAAGTCGACCGCTGCATTGCGGGCACGCGAGACATCGAGCTGGCTCGCGGCTCGGCGCACTTCGCCCTCGAGCTCGGACAGCGCTGCCTTGAGTCGATCGGCGGCCGCATCGAGATCGAGCTCGGCACGACGCCGGCGCGTGACGGCTTCCTCCTCGGCAGTCGACCGCGCGATCTGCTCGCGCTGGCGGATCAGCTCGAGGCCGCGGCGTGCGCGCACGAGCGAGATGCCTTCCTCGACCGCCTGGCGCTGCGCCTCGCCGAGCAGCTCCGCGATGTCCTCGTCACCGATCGTTACATCGAGGATCTCCACGTCCGCGACGCGCATTCCGTTCTCCGCGAATGCGAGTCCCGCACGCGCGACCTTGTCGGCCGCGACACCGAGCACTGCATCGCGCACCACCTCGACGACATTGGCGTAGACCTCGTCGACGGTGCGGCGCTTGACCGCGGCGCGCAGCAGCGATCGAACATGATCGCACAGCAGCTGCACGTAGTCCTCGACCTCGAACCAGCGCTGCGGATCACCCTCGAAGCCGACGCGCAGCGCGTAGTCGAGCGTGATCGACACGTGGTCGCTGGTCTCGACGGTGCAGCGATCGCTCACCCGATTGTTGAGCGTGCGCAGATACACCGTCTCGATCCGCTTCTCGGAGCGCTTCGGCGTGCCGGTCGACAGCTGCAGGATCTCGAGGCTCTCGTCATACTCGAGCAGCACCGTGGCGGGTCCGGTGACCACGCGACGCTGACCGCGCGGGTCGACGACCATCACGGCATAGCCGACCCACACGTTCACGCGTGGCGCGCCATCGAAGCGCGTATCGAGCACGAGCGACCGCGGCTTGACGAACTGGCCGCGATCCATGATGCCGGTCTGCGCTATCGCCTTGTCGTCGGCCTTTGCGGCCTCGGGCTTCCCCTTCGCAGCGGCCGGCGCATCGCTGATGCCGCGTAGCGAACGGTTGTGGACCAGCGCCTCGGCGTTGCTCGGGTACCACGTGGCGCACTCGCGATCGGTGAGCACGCGACGCACGAGCACCTCGTGGATCGGGTTCGGCAGGAACATCGCGGGTCCGTGCACCACGCGGATCACGCCGCTGGTGCGGTCGACGACGTAGCGACCTTCGCCGGCAGGAATCGCGACCGCGACGTGACGATCGCGTCCTTCGACGCGGATCAGCGAGTGCTCCTCGCGCGGGTAGTAGATGGCCGTTTCCTTGCCGGTGATGAACAGCTCGTCACCCTCGCGGAACGTCTTGCCGCCCTCGGTGTACGGCGCGATCACCTTGATATGAAGGCCGTGGAGCTCGGACAGCTCGATCGCGCGGAACTTCCGCTGACCTCCCTGCTCGATGAACACCTCCGTCGGCGACGGGAACACGACCTGCGGCCCACGCTCGTAGCGCTTGTTGCCGTTCTGATCGACGAGGATGCAGTACTCGAGACGCTCGAGCGTGAGCGCGTCACGCACGTACTGTTCCCGATCATCGGGGACCACACCGAGCCCGGTGGGCGGGATGTAGAACGACACATCGGTGCCGCGGATCACCAGGAGCTTGCCGACGCCGAGGTCGGCCGGAGGCTCGGAGGCAGACGTCGCTGCGGGCACGGCACCTTCCGCGATCGCCGGCTTGATCACGGCGCTCGCCCAGTTCTTTCGCGCCTCGTCCTCGTTGAGCACACGCACGAGCACGTACTGGTTCGAGCGCAGGTGATGACCGGGGATCAGCTTCACGATCTCGCCCGGCCAAAGCGCGAAGGCGCGCGGACCGGTGAGGTTCAGCCTCCGCCCGACAGCGAGATCCGGCGCGGGATGCACGCCGCCCGGTGTCGGATGATCGCCGCGCGTCGATGGATTTTCGAGCACGAGGTAGCTGCCCTCGGGCGCGGTCGCGAACTGCTGCACAGCCTCGTCGAGCGAGCACGGCGTGAATCGGTTCGCGTCGGCATCGAACACGATCGGCCGCTCCTGCGCGGTCGGATTGATGACCGTCGGGCCGGTATACGTCTTCACGACGCCCTTGGTGACGTCCTGCATGTATGCGTACTCGCCGGGGGCGAGCACGAGATCGCGCTTGGTCGCTCGTTCTTCCATGCCTGCCCGATGTGCAGCGCATGTGCCGCGCTAACCCCGCGTCGACAGGTCGTGCGCTGCACCAGCGCGAAGCAATCGCTCCATCGCGAAGCAGCGCCAATCTGGAGCAGCGAGGGGATCTACCAGGCGCCGCGACGCGCGAGCGGCTTCACGCCGAACAGCCGGATGAAGCCTCCGAAGCCGTTCATCATCGCGGTGCCGACCTTGCTCGGCGGCCGGCTCGCGTGCACGTCGCCCGCGTGGACGATCATCACGAAGAAGTCGCGTAGCTTCATCTTGCGGCGCCCGCCGACATAGACCGCGAGCGGCACCAGCGCGTCCTCCTGCAGCGGGCCATCGAGTGAGACATCGACGACGACCGGCTCCTTCGTCGGGTTGAGGAACCGGTGGCGCACGCCGGGCTTCACGGTCAGCGACTCGCCGGCCGCGAGATCGTGCGGCGTACCGTCGACCCAGATTCGCAGCGAGCCCGCTACGACCGCGAACGTCTCGGACTCGCCGTCGTGCACGTGCTCTGGCGGGCCCTTCTTGCCGCCCAGCAGCGTCCAGCGGAACCGGAACATGCCGTCCCCGGTCTTCGCGCTGGTCTGAAACTCGAAGGTCTCGCCGGTCATGTCGAAGTAGAGGTTCGGCGGACGCTGTTCAGCTGGTGCGGTCGCAGCGTTCATGTTATCGATGATAACATGGAGCCTGTCACGGAGCGCAAGCGAATTCGGCCGCGCGCGAAGCGGGCCGGGGCGTTCCACCACGGTGACCTGCGCGAGGCCCTCGTCATTGCCGCGTACCGTGCGGTCGAGAAGCACGGCTACCTCGAGCTGTCACTGCGCCCCCTTGTGACCCAGCTCGGCGTGACGCAGCCCGCGGTGTACCGGCACTTCGCGAGCAAGGAGGCGCTTCTGGCCGAGGTCGCGATGCGCGGTTGGACCGCGTTCCGGACAGAGATCGGCGCTGCCCAGTCGCAGCGCGCGCCGCTCGATGCGTTGCGTGCGAGTGGCCGTGCCTATGTCCGCTGGGCTCACGCACATCCGCATTTGTTCAGGCTGTTGTCGTCTCGCGTTCCGGCGCAGCAGCGCGACAAGCCGCTGCCACCGCTGCCGCGCGAGCACTACTTCGCTGGTCTCGGTCGCACGGTACCGATCGACGAGCCGCACATCGCGGATGCGTTCCGCGCGGCATGGGCACTGAGCCACGGGCTGGCGACGTTCGTCGTCGAGCACACGTTCCAGCTCGTCGACACCGACGACGCACGGCTCGCGGCAGCGCACGGTGCGATCGACGTGTTCGTCGAGATGCTCGCGGCCCGCTGGCCGCAAGCTTAGAGCAAGTACGCGGAGACGACCCAGTCCCACATCGCGAGGAGGCCCGCCGAGGCCAGCAGAATGCCACCGGTGATCACGGCGGCCTTCTGCAGTCTTGGTAGCGCCTTCCAGTGCAGCTCGATCTTGTGGCCGCGCTTGCGCAGCTTTGGCTCGGCGCGATCGAGCGCCCGTGACATCTTCTTCGAGTGGGCGGCGACCAGCGCGACCCCGAAGATGATCAGGGGAATCCCGGGTCCCGGCATGAACAGCAGGACCACTCCACCAGCCAGCAGGAGCACACCGAGCGCGACCGTCACGCAGGCGTGCATCCTCGACTTCTTGTGCGCTCGCAGGTTGTGGTTCCTGAACCGCTCACCGGGCTTATCGTGGCGAAACCGGTGCCACTCTTCGCGAAGGTCGACGAGGTGGGCAACCATGTCCGAACCATTTGCACGCCCTGTTCCCGCGGCGTGCGCGCGTACGGTCAGAGACGTAGGGCGGCGGAGACCTTCTTCACGGTCGCCATCTCGTGAGGCGACAGGCGCCCGTCGGCCGACGCGGCATCGACCAGCATCTCGACCAGCTCCCGGCGGTCGTCCTCCGACAGCGCGTCGACGATCGGCTCGGCCTGGTCCCAGTTCTCGAGCTCGATCACGCTCTTCTTCTCGTCGTCCGAGAGTCCGAGCTTGGCCATCATGTTCGTGAGGAAGCCCCGCTCGTCATCGGACATCATGCCGTCCGCCACGAGCACCTTCGAGACCAGGAGGCACTTGGCCACGTTCGCGTTCATGCCCATCACTGTATGCTGACCCCGGACGTGGCCGCGAGCGTGACGTACTTCGATCCGCAGCCGGCGCCGCACGAGCTGCCGGCACGGATGCCGAGCCCATTCGTGGCAGGCACGCCGCATCCGCTCGCCGTCCGGGCGGCGGACCAGCTGCGCGCCGAGCTCGACGCCGGGCTTGCCGACCGGCTCGGCCTCGCACGCGACGGCAAGATGTTCGGTGTGCTTGTCGTCGCGGGCGATGCGGGTCGCATCGGCTTCGTGCGCGCCTTCAGCGGCATGGTCGGTCACGAGTGGAACGTCGCGGGCTTCGCCGGACCTGCATTCGACCGCGCGACCCGTGACGCATTCTGGATCGACGGCGAGCACTCACTGATCGCGCTCGCCGATCGCATCGCGTATCTCGAGGAAGGATGCGTTCCGATCCGCGCACAGCTCGCCGCGCTGCGTGCCGAGCACGCGGCGGAGAGTGGTGCGATCCGTGAGACGCAACGCGCAGCGAAATCCGCCCGCCACGCGCAGCGCGCGCAGACCTCGGATCCCGCCGTGCTCGCGCAGCTCGATCGCGCGAGCTTTGGCGACACGAACCTCCGCACGGAGGTCGACCGGCGGCAGAAGTACTTCGAGAGCGAGCTCACCCTGAAGCTACGCGGGCTCGAGCAGCTGCGCGACACCGTGATCGCCGAGCGCGCCGCGAAGTCGCGTGACTTCCTCGTGCGCATCCACGAGACCTACGTCCTTGCCAATGCGCGCGGTGAGACGACACCCCTTCGCGCGCTGTTCGCGCCCGCTGAACCGCCCGGCGGTGCCGGTGACTGCGCCGCGCCGAAGCTGCTCGCGCACGCGTATCGCGAGCACCTGCGGCCAATCGCGCTCGCGGAATTCTGGTGCGGGGCATCGCCGCCGACCGGCGATCGCCGCGACGGATCGTTCTATCCGGCGTGCCGCGGCAAGTGCGGCCCGATCCTCGGACACATGCTCGCCGGTCTCGACGCCGAGCCGCCGCCGGTGTTCGGCGAGGACGCGGTCGACCCGGCGGCGCCGTGGACGATCTTCGAGGACGCCTGGCTCGCGGTCGTGACCAAGCCGGTCGGCCTGCTCTCGGTGCCCGGCCGTAGCAGCAAGGCGGACTCGGCGCTCGCCCGACTTCGCGCGCGATACCCCGCCGCTACCGGACCGCTGCTCCCGCATCGGCTCGACCTCGATACCAGCGGCATCATGCTCGTCGCCAAGGACCTCGCCACCCACGGCGCGCTGCAGCGGCAGTTCTCGGAGCACACGATCTCGAAGCGCTATGTCGCAATCCTCGACGGAGATCCTCCGAGTGACGGCGGTACCATCGACTTGCCGCTGCGCCTCGACGTCGACGATCGGCCCCGTCAGGTCGTCGACCACGTGCACGGCAAGGCGGCCCGGACCGAGTGGCGCGTGCTGGCGCGCGAGGGAGGTCGCACCCGTGTCGCGCTGTACCCGAAAACCGGGCGAGCCCATCAGTTACGCGTTCATGCAGCGACCGGAATCGGCGTTCCCATCGTCGGAGATCGTCTGTACGGCCGGCCCGCGGACCGTCTGCTGCTCCATGCTGAAGCAATCGACTTCGTGCACCCGGCGACCGGGGAGCACCTCCACTTCGAACAGTCCGCTCCATTCTAGAGGTGCTTTTATTCCGGCGGCTTTGCTACGCTGGTAGCCGTGGATCCGGTGAAGACCATCGGTATCGACCTCTGGGCTGGGCAGCTCCGGGGCGGTCCGAACGCGGCGACCTGTTACGGCATCTCGAGCCAGCGGGTCCGCGACGCGGACGCGTTCTCGATGCGCGAGCTCTTCATGGGAGCGTACGCGCGCTTCGCAGAGCTGTGCCGCGAGGTCGACGAGCCGGGTGTCGCGCTGCTCGCGGTCGACGAAGCCACCGGTCAGCCCGCAGGGCTTGTTCGCTTGCGTGCACGTCCGGGCCGTCACGTGGCCGCGATCGTCGGCCGCCACGATGCCTGCGACCTGTTCCTCAACAATCACACATCGCTCGCGCTGCGCCACCTCACGGTCGTGCTCGATCCCGTCACCAGCTACCGTCGCGGCGAGACGAGCGTGCGCTATCGCGTGCTCGACCTCCGCACCGAGACCGGCTTCACCGACGAGAACAATCGCTCGATGCGCGGTCTACGCGCCGAGGGCCCCGCGATCATGCGGTGCGCGCGTCACGCGATCTTCATCCTGCCGCTCGGCGACGCCACCGATTGGCCGCAGCTCGCGAGCGACGCGTGGAGCATGCTCCCCGAGCGCGTCTACTTCGACGAGATGCAATGCCGGCCCGAGGGCTCGCTCACCGCGATGCCACTCGACGTGAACACGCGCCGCAGCATGGTCTATCGCACGCACGGTCCGCGCGACACCGCGCAAGGTCTCGTCCAGCGCGCCGGTGATAGCGCGGGCACGCTCGAGATCATCGGCGAGACCCGCTATGGCGCGCTCAAGATCGGTGACGCCGCGCTTCGCGATGGCGTGCTGCTCGGCCGCTACGCGCGCTGCGATGCCGCCGCGATTCTCGAAGATCCGTCGATGTCGCGCGTGCACGCGATGCTGCTCCAGATCGACGACACGCTCATGGTGATCGACACCGCGAGTACGAACGGTTCGTTCCTGGCGGGACAACCCGCAGCGCGCGTGATCACGGTTACGGGGAACTCCGAGATTAATCTCGGGAAGCACACCCGCATCCGCTGGCGCTGGACCGATTGAGAGATACACTCGCCGCGCATGTCAGCTCGCGCCGTCGCCGTGTTGATCGCGTTGGGCGTCTCGCTGGGAGCGGTCGCTCCTGCAGCCGCGCAGCGGCCGCGTGACATCCCGCCCGAGATCCAGGAGATCTACAAGAGCTACCCCGTCGTCGAGCTCATCACGATGGGCATCGGTTCGCTGATCTGGGAGCGCCACGGCCACATCGCGCTGTGCATTCGCTACGCGGATCCCCAAGAGGACGCCTGTTACAACTACGGCATCGGCGACTTTCACGAGCCGGTGAAGATGGGCACCGGCTTCTTCCGGGGAACCAACAGCTTCTGGGTCGGGAAGATGGATCCGCAGGCGATGCTCGGCATCTACCGCCGCGCCGATCGCACGATCTGGGTACAGCCGCTTCCGCTCACCGACGAGCAGGAGCAGAAGGTCATCGCGAAGCTCGAGTACGACATCCTCGACGATCATCGCTACTACGCGTACGACCACTTCTGGGACAACTGCACCACGCGCGTGCGTAACGTGCTCGACGATGCGATCGGCGGCGCGATGAAGACCTGGTCGGCCACGCAGAAGACCGACGGCCGCACCTATCGCGACCTCGCGCGCGAAGGGTTCTTCGGCATGCGCATCCCGCTCATCATCACGGACATCGCGATGGGCCGCGTCACCGATCACGAGCCCAGCTACTGGGAGCGCATGTTCCTCCCGGACTACATGCGCGACGCCGCCGAGTCGTTCTGGAAGCTGAAGCCGCTCGTGATGTACGAGCGCAAGGGACCGCCGCCGCTCAAGGACGGCCCGAGCGGACGCATCTGGTTCGCGCTGATCATTCTCGTCCTCACGTCGCCCGCGTGGATCACGCGCTTGCTCGGTAAGTTCGAGCGCACCGGGATGGCGCTCGCCGTGATCCCGTACGTGTTCCTCGGCAGCGTGTTCTGGTTCCTCGCGATCATCAGCCCGCTGCCGTACGTCGAGTCCAACGAGAGCTGCCTGCTGCTGCTGCCCACCGATCTGCTGCTGGTGTGGTTCCTCAAGCCGCACCAGCGCCAGCTCTACGCGCGCATCCGCCTCGGCATGCTCGCGCTGTGCGCGGTGCTGCTTGCCGTCGGCGTGCTGCGGCAGCCGATCTGGCCGCTGCTGCTGTGGCCGCTCATCCCGGCGTTTGTCGCTTCAGGGCTCTGGCCCAAGAAATGATGACGTCGCGGTGGCTCACGGCATGCGTTGTGATCGCCGCATGCAGTGATCCACCCGCCGAGCCCCGCGTCACGCGCACCGACCGCGCGCTCGACGGCATGCCGGTCTACCAGCGTGCACAACGAACGCTCGTCCGCGGCGACGGCTCGGTGGTCATGCGCACGGGCCGCCCGCTCGATCCGCGCCTGCCACGCACGCCGGCGGTCTTCGTCGACGACGAAGCAGGTGCGATCCGCCGTGCTGCGGCTGGTGCGCGGGTCGAGCAAGCTCGCGCGCGCAAGTTCTGGTACCCGTATGCCGACCAGCTCGTGGCGGCATGGGTCGTCGAAGCCTATACGTCCGATCCCCGGACAACGAGCGGCGACCTCGTGCGCACGGTGATCAGCGCCGACGGTCGTGTGCTGTCGCGCGAGAGCCTCGTTGCCGACGCCGCGTTCACGTACACCGTGTTCGCC
>JBBQFU010000207.1:0-16069 GCA_038322185.1 Haliangiales bacterium | reverse complement strand
AACTCGCGAGGCGGCACCAAGATGGGCCCGCTCGAGACGGCGGACTCGATGGTCTCCGACGGTCTGTGGGATCCGTACTCGAACCAGCACATGGGCAATTGCGCCGAGCTGTGCGCGAAGGAGAAGAACTTCACCCGTGCGCAGCAGGACGAGTTCGCGGCCGAGAGCTACCGGCGTGCGCTCGCAGCGCAGAAGGACGGCTCGTTCAAGACCGAGATTGTTCCCGTCGAGATCGCTGACAAGAAGGGCACGATCAAGGTCGACACCGACGAGGAGCCGGGCAAGGGCAACATCGAGAAGCTCGCCGGCCTGCGCACCGCGTTCCAGAAGGACGGCACGATCACCGCCGGTAACGCATCGTCGATCAACGACGGCGGCGCGGCCCTCGTGCTCATGTCTGCCGACGAGGCCAAGAAGCGCGGCCTGAAGATCCTCGCCAAGCTCGTGTCGTGGGGCTACCACGCACAGGCGCCCGAGTGGTTCACCACAGCGCCGGCCCAGGCGATCACGAACGCGCTCACGAAGGCGAAGTGGGACGCCAAGAAGGTCGACCTCTGGGAGATCAACGAGGCGTTCTCCGTCGTGTCGCTCGCGAACAACCAGCTGCTCGGCCTCGACGCGTCGAAGGTCAACATCTGGGGCGGCGCGGTCGCGCTCGGCCACCCGATCGGCGCCAGCGGCGCGCGCATCCTCGTGACGCTCGTCCACCAGATGATCGCGAAGGACGCGAAGACCGGTGGCGCGTCGCTGTGCATCGGTGGCGGTGAAGGCATCGCGCTGCTCGTGGAACGCCCGTAATGGAGGTCCGCAAGCTCGGCGTCGTCGGCGCCGGTCAGATGGGGCAGGGCATCGCCCAGGTCGCGGCACAGTCCGGACTCGACGTGATCGTCGTCGACGCTGCGCCCGATTTCGCCCAGATGGGCATCGGCAAGATCAAGAAGACGCTCGACCGGCTCGTCGAGAAGGGCAAGCTCGAGGCCGGCGCGCGCGATTCCACGATGTCGCACCTGAAAGCGGGCAACGAGCACCGCGATCTAGGTGAGTGCGACGTGGTGATCGAAGCGGCTCCCGAGAAGGAGGAGCTCAAGGTCGGCATCTTCAAGAGCCTGGGGTCCGTCTGCAAGGACAACGCGATCCTCGCCTCGAACACCTCGTCGATCTCGATCACGAAGCTCGCCACTGCGAGCGCGCGTCCTGACCGCGTGGTCGGCATGCACTTCATGAATCCGGTGCCGCTGATGAAGCTCGTCGAGATCGTGCGCGGTCTGCCGACGAGCGACGACACGGCGAACACGGTCACCGAGCTGGCGAAGAAGTTCGGCAAGACGACGATCGGCGCCCGCGACATCCCGGGCTTCATCGTCAACCGCATGCTGATTCCGCTCCTCAACGAGGCCTGCTACGGCCTCTACGAAGGGCTCGGCACGGCGGCGGACATCGACACCGGCGTCAAGCTCGGGCTCAATCACCCGATGGGCCCGCTCGAGCTCTCCGATCTGATCGGTCTCGATACCTGCCTGGCGATCGCCGAGGTGCTCCATCGCGAGCTCGGCGACGACAAGTACCGTCCGTGTCCGCTGCTGCGCCAGTACGTGGCCGCGGGCTGGCTCGGTCGCAAGACCATGCATGGCTTCTACGAGTACGACCCGCAGGGCCAGAAGAAATAGAGAAGGCGAAGGTCTAGATGAGCTTCAGCGCGTACAACACCATCAAGATCGCCGTCGAGGGTCACCTCGCGGTCGTCACGGTCAGCCGCGAGAAGGCGCTCAATGCGCTGTCGGCCGAAGTGATCAGCGAGCTGACGCACGTCGCGAAGGCGATCGAGGTCAACACGGACATCCGCGTCGTCGCACTCACTGGCGCAGGAGCGAAGGCGTTCGTCGCCGGCGCCGACATCTCGGAGATGCAGGAGCTCGCGCCGAACAAGGCGCAGGAGTTCGCCGAGAACGGCGGCAAGCTCGGCGCCGTGATCGAAGGCTCGAGCAAGGCGTGGATCGCGGCCGTCAACGGCTTCGCGCTCGGCGGTGGCTGCGAGCTCGCCCTCGCGTGCGACTTCATCTACGCGAGCGAGACCGCGCGCTTCGGTCAGCCCGAGGTCAAGCTCGGCGTGATTCCCGGCTTTGGCGGTACGCAGCGGCTCGCCCGTCGCGTCGGTGTCGCAAAGGCCAAGGAGCTGTGCATGACCGGCGACATGATCGACGCGCGCGAGGCGCTGCGCATCGGCCTTGTCGACGCGGTATGCCCGGCCGAGGAGCTGTTCGGCAAGGTCGAGGGGCTCGCCAGCCGCATCGCTGCGAACGGCCCGCTTGCCGTCGCCGCCGCCAAGCGCGTGATTCACCAGGGCCAGTCGCTGTCGCTCGAAGCATCGCTCGCGCTCGAAGCCCGCGCGTTCGGCGAGCTGTTCGCCACGTCGGATCAGCGCGAAGGGATGACCGCATTCCTCGGCAAGCGCGCCGCACAGTTCAAGGGGCAGTAAGCGATGGACTTCAACCCGACCGAAGACCAGCTCGCCGTGCAGACCACGGCGCGCGACTTCGCGACCAGCGAGGTGTTGCCGAAGGCGGCCGAGATCGATCGCGAGCACCGCCACCCGGTCGAGCTCGTCAAGCGGATGGCCGAGCTTGGCTTCCTCGGTATCGCGATTCCCGAGCAGTACGGTGGCGCCGGTCTCGATCACGTCTCGTACGCGCTCGCGATGGAGGAAGTCTCCCGCGCGTGCGCGTCGACGGGCGTGATCATGAGCGTCAACAACTCGCTCGTGTGCGATCCGATCAACCGCTTCGGCACGGATGCGCAGAAGCAGGAGTGGCTCACCCCACTCGCTGCCGGCAAGCTGCTCGGCTGCTTCGCGCTCAGCGAGCCCGAGGCTGGCAGCGACGCCGCCGCGCAAAAGACGGTCGCCGAGAAGCAGGCCGACGGCACGTGGGTCATCAACGGCACCAAGAACTGGATCACGAACGGTCCGGTCGCCGATGTCTGCGTGCTGCTCACGATGAACGACAAGGCGGCGGGGCACAAAGGCATCACCGCGTTCATCCTGCCCATGAAGACCAAGGGCGTGCGCTGCGGGCCGCCCGACGACAAGCTCGGCATCCGCGGCAGCAAGTCGTCGCAGATCTATCTCGACGAGGTCCGCCTCCCGGCCGACGCCGTGCTTGGAGAGGTGGGCCAGGGGTTCAAGGTCGCGATGTCCACGCTCGATGGCGGTCGCATCGGCATCGCCGCCCAGGCGCTCGGCATCGCGCGTGCCGCGCTGGAGGATTCGCTCGCGTACGCGCAGCAGCGTCGCACGATGGGCAAGCCGATCGCGCAGCACCAGGCGATCGCGTTCAAGCTCGCCGACATGGCGACCGAGATCGACGCCGCGCGGCTGCTCACGCTGCGCGCGGCGTGGCTCAAGGACAGCAAGAAGCCGTACGGCAAGGAAGCGGCGATGGCGAAGCTGTACGCCAGCGACATCGCCAACAAGGCGGCACGGGAAGCGATCCAGATCTTCGGCGGCAATGGCTACGTGACCGAGTTTCCGGTCGAGCGGCACTTCCGCGACGCGAAGATCACAGAGATCTATGAGGGTACGAGCGAGATCCAGCGGCTGGTGATTGCCAGCTACCTCGCAAAGGGTGGATGAAGATGACGAAGAACGTATGGCTCCTGGTTGTACTGGCCGCTGCCGCTTGTGGCAGCAAGAACAAGAACAACAGCGAGGAGAGCGGCGGGGGCGCGACCATAGACCCGAACCACTCCACCGCCGATTCCACGGATCGCTCGCACGAGCAGACCGATCCGGTGAAGATGGACGAGGTCAACCAGCTCTTGCTCCGCAAGAATCACATCGTGTCGCGCTGCCTGTCGAGCGCGGTCGAGGCCGGCAACGCGCCCAAGAATGCGCGCGGCAAGATCGTGCTCTCGATCAAGATCGGCACCAATGGCAAGACCACCGCCGTCGAGGTGATCAAGTCGTCGATCGAGTCGCCTGAAGTTCAGGACTGCGTGAAGAAGAAGGTCGCGGACATCACGTTCCCGCAGATGCGTAATCCCTACGAGACCTCGTACACGTACGCGATGGAGACGAACTGAATCATGAGGTTGGTAGTACTGGGTCTCGCCTTGGGGGTCGGTTGCGGTGGTGGCTCGAACAAGCCCGTCGAGAAACCGAGCGAACAACCCAAGAAGGTCACGCGCGTCCCGATCGAGGACGATAGCGAGACCGGCGATGGTCAGGAGGATGGGGTCACGTTCGTCAAGACCAAGGGCTCGATCACCAGGGAAGCGATCGAGGCGGGCCTCGCGCCGCACGCCGGTGGCCTCGCGGACTGCTACATGAGCAAGGTGGGCAAGCGCCGCTGGCTCGGTGGTCACGTCGTGCTGCAGTGGTTCATCAAGGGCGACGGCACGGTGTCGTCGGTCAGGATGATCGAGAGCAACCTCGGGTCGTGGGCGATCGAGCAGTGCATGCTCGACATCGCGTGGAGCGCCACGTTCGGCAAGCCCAATGGCGGCGACGTCGACTTCACGCTGCCGTTCGACTTCTCGGCCAAGGGCGGCAGCGCCGTGTGGGACGAGGACCAGGCGCTACGAGCGGTCGGTGGCCAGCTCGCCGTGCTCGATGACTGCGACGACTTCGAGTTCGAGCCCAAGCCGGTCAAGGGCAAGAAGGCGCCGAAGAAGAAGGACGTCACGGCGGACGACAAGCCCGCGCGTCCCGAGAAGGCGCCGAGCAATGTCGTGATGACGCTCTACGTCGGTCCTGGCGGCAAGCTGCAGTCCGTGGGCTTCGCGTCGGCGACGACCGAGGTCGGGCAGAAGTGGGCTGCATGTGCGGAGCAGGCAGCCCAGAGCTGGCGCCTCCCCGATCCTCGCGGCCAGATCGCGAAGCTCGCGATTCGCTACAAGGCAGAGTAGTGAACTTCGAGCCGACCGAAGAACAGCTGCTCGTCCAGCGCACCGCGCGCGACGTGGCAGAGCGCGTGCTCGCACCGAAGGCGGCCGCGCGCGATGTGTCCGGCGAGTTCCCGCTCGCCGAATTGCGCCAGCTGGCCGACCTCGGGCTGCTCGGCATTGCCGTCCCCGAGGAGCTTGGCGGTGCCGGCGCGGGTGCGGTCGCGTACTCGCTCGCGCTGCAGGAGCTCGCGAAGGCCGATGCATCGGTGGCCGTCGCAGTCAGCGTCACCAACATGGTGGCCGAGCTGATCGCGAAGTACGGGACGCCCGAGCAGGCCAAGCGCTGGGTCACACCGCTGGTCGCGGGCGACCTGGTCGCTGGAGCGTTCGCGCTGTCGGAGCCGCAAGCTGGAAGCGATGCCAGCGCGATGCGCACCCTCGCCACCAAGACGCCCAACGGCTGGCGTCTCGATGGGGCCAAGCAATGGATCACGAGTGGCGATCACGCCGGTGTGATGGTCGCGTGGGCAACGAGCGGCTCGCCCAGCGATTCGCACAGCGGCATGACGGCGTTCATCGTGCCCGGCAAAGCCAAGGGCGTGAGCGTGACGCGGCTCGAGGACAAGATGGGCCTGCATGGCTCGTCGACCGCGCAGCTCGTGTTCGATGGCGTCGAGGTCGGCGATGACGCCGTGCTCGGTGCACCGGGCCGCGGCTTCAGCCTCGCGATGGCGGCTCTCGATGGCGGCCGTATCGGCATCGCGTCGCAGGCGATCGGTATCGCGCGCATGGCCCACGAGGCGGCCGTGCGGTACTCGACCGAGCGCGAGACGTTCGGCGTGCCGATCATCAAGCACCAGGCCGTCGGGAACATGCTCGCCGATGCGGCGACCTGGCTCGACGCGTCGCACCTGATGACGATGCGCGCCGCGTTCGTGAAGCAGCAGGGGCAGCCGTTCTCACAGGTCGCGGCGATGGCAAAGCTGTTCGCCACCGAGCACGCCTGGAAGATCTGCGACATCGCTCTTCAAGTCCACGGCGGCTACGGCTACGTCCGCGACTTTCCCGTGGAGCGCGCGTTGCGTGACGTCCGCGTGACCCGCATCTACGAAGGTACGAGCGAGATCCAGCGCATCGTGATCGCCCGCAACTTGATCAGGAGTCAGTCATGAGTGATCGCAAGCTCCGCATTCTCGTCGCCAAGCCCGGCCTCGACGGCCATGACCGTGGCGCCAAGGTCGTCGCCCGTGCCCTCGCAGATGCGGGGTACGAGGTCGTGTATACCGGACTGCACCAGACGCCCGAGATGATCGCGGCCGCAGCGGTTCAGGAAGCCGTTGACGCCGTGGGCCTCTCGATCATGTCGGGCGCGCACATGACGCTGTTCCCGGCAGTCATCGACGCGCTCAAGTCGCGCGGCGCCGGCGATGTCATCGTGTTCGGCGGCGGCATCGTGCCCAAGGATGACCTGCCCAAGCTCACCGAGATCGGTGTCGCGAAGATCTTCACGCCCGGAGCGAGCACGCACGAGATCGTCGACTGGGTCGAGACGTATCTGCGTCCGAAGGTCGCGTGACCATGCGCGCCCTCGTGGCGATCACGCTCGCAGCTTGTAGCCAGCCCGCGCCGGAACCGGTGAAGCCGACACCTGTCGATCCAGTGGCACCCGCAACGGTGCCGGTCGACGCGCCACCGATCTCGCAGGAAGAGAAGCTCGCGGCGATCCAGAAGGCGATGAACGAGCTCGGCGAGGCCGCACAGGGTTGCTGGGCGGTCGCAGCGACGGATCGCTTCGACATCGAGGGCGAGCTCACGGTGATGATCGAGATCGAGGCGATCGCCTCGAAGGCGACCGTGGTCACCGATACCGCGCGTAATGCAAAGCTCTCCACGTGCGTGACCAAGCTGCTCGGCGCCTATCGCTGGGCGCCGCCGCTGCACGGCGAGGCGATCCAGCTGCCGTTCAAGTTCCGCGCGCCTGATGGTCAGAGCGTGATCGATCGTCAGCTCGTCGAGTGGCATGGCCAGCAGGGGACGTCGGTCGCGGTGCTGCTCGACGAGAACAACACCGGCAATGGGGACGCCTCGCTGTTCGAGCTCGCGATCGATGCGAACAGCACGACCGGGTGGCGCAAGGCCGAGCGGTTCGAGCTCTGGTACTTCCTGACGCCGACGCAGCTCCAGAGCCCGACGACCTCGAAGGCCGTGTATCGCCAGATCGAGGCGGGCGACATGATGGTTGTGCCTGCGGGCGGGATTCGCCAGCTACGGGCCCCCGGCGACCGCGGTGCACGTGCGGTCGTGGTGATGGTGCCGGGTGGCCGCGAGGGAACGGCGCGCGCGGGCGCGTTGCCGACGCCGAATGCCGAGCCGGCCAAGACGACACAGAAGGTGCTGCAGCGAGGCGATGCCAAGACCTATGGACCGGCGACGATCTTCCTCGATGCAGCGCTCCTGAAGGGCGCGCCGCTGTCTGCATCTATTCTCGAGCTCGCTGCCAATGCCAAGGTCGCCGAGCACGTGCACGCCAAGGAGACCGAGGTGCTGTATGTCCTCGAGGGCTCGGGCACGATGACGATCAACGGCCAGGCGGTGGCGGTCACGCCAACCTCGGTCATCCAGATCCCGCCGAACACCAAGCATGCGTTCGTGGCGACCACCGCCGTGCGCGCGCTCCAGATCTACACGCCCTCGGGCCCCGAACAGCGGTTCAAGACACCATGACCATCGACATCAAGCCCGTCCTCGCCGGCGAGATTCGCGCCGGCGCGCGTCTCATGCGTGACCTCGACGACCGTCGCCCCGACGCGCTCACGGCGCTCAAGGCGCTGTTCCCGCATACCGGCAAGGCCTACGTCGTCGGCATCACCGGCAACCCGGGCGCCGGCAAGTCGACGGTGGTCGATGCGCTGATCGCGTACTACCGGGCCAAGGGCGAGCGCGTCGGTGTGATCTGCGTCGATCCGACGTCGCCGTTCTCGGGCGGCGCGATCCTCGGCGACCGCATCCGTATGCAGCGCCATGCACTCGATCCCGACGTGTTCATCCGGAGTCTCGCGACGCGCGGCCATCTCGGCGGGCTGTCGCGGTCGACGTTCGACCTCGCTCACGTGCTCGATGCGATGGGCTACCAGCGCGTGATCATCGAGACCGTGGGTGTTGGCCAGGACGAGGTCGAGGTCATGCGCGCTGCGCACACGACGTGCGTGGTTACCGTGCCGGGCCTCGGTGATGACATCCAGGCGATCAAGTCGGGTCTGCTCGAGGTCGCCGACGTGCTGGTCGTGAACAAGGCCGATCGCGAGGGCGCCGATCGCACCGAGCGCGACCTCATGCACATGCTGGATTTGCGTACGGGAGACCGCAAGGACGTCGAGATCGTGAGAACGATCGCAACACGTGGCACGTCCGAAGGCTCGGGCATCGTCGAGATGGCGCAGGCCATCGAGAAGCACCGCGAGAAGGCGTGGCAAGGGGAGGGCGCCGGCGAGCGCGCAAAAGTGCGGGCCTCGGCACAGCTTGCGGAGCTGGTCCGGGCGCTGCTCGCCGACCGTGCTGCGCGCACGATGGCCGAGCGTGGTGGGCTGGCTGCGATCGCGGCCGCTGTCGTCGAGAAACGGCAGGATCCGTGGTCGCTCGCCGAGGACCTCGTAGCCACACTGTAGGCCGTTGTAGCGGCGGTCACTGCCAGGGCGCTTTCTGGGCCCGCCGAGACCCCGGGTGTTAGACTGGGGTTCTAGCCTCATGACTAAACTAGGTTTGTACGCGGTGGCGATCGCTCTGTCGGGTTGCGGCCTGATCGACAGCGACATCACCAACTTCGATCTGACGCTGCCCGACAAGGCATTCAGCGTCGACGCCAGCGGCTGGCAGGTGAACCAGAGCCAGGCCGATACGTTCCTCGCGACGGACTGCTCCGGTGCACCGACGGTGTGCATGACCGCGGCGACCAGCGCGTGTCCGATGAACTGCACCGGAAGCTGCAGCCCGACCACGAGCACGTGCGAGCTGGGTCTCGACGTCGGGCTCTACCAGATGATCGATCTGATCACCGAGAAGCCCGAGCTGAAGGAGATCAACGACCGTGCAGTGATCGAGGTCGAGATCGACGCTGTGTCGTATGCCGTCACGGCGAACACGCTCAATGTCGAGACGCCCGAGATGAGGGTCTACGTGGCGCCGATGTCGATCATGGATCCCAGCGATCCGATGGCCAAGCATATCGGCACGATTGCCCCCGTTGCGGCGGGCGCGACGGTCGCGCTGCGCGACATGACGTTCACGGCGGATGGTCGCGCGGCGCTGATCGCCACGATGAGTGCCTACAAGAGCCCGTTCAATATCATCATCGGAAGCCAGATCGTGCTGGCCTCGGGCGACATGGTGCCGACCGGCCGGCTTGACGCACTCGTCCAGATCCGTGCCCACGCGGGGCTCTGACAGCAGTACGATGGAGGCGATGTACCGCTTCGCGATCGCCGCCGCGCTTGCAGCCTGTACCGCCGGGGACCTCCCGCCGAGCGGCCCCAGCGATGCCGCCGTCGTGATGGGCGACGGCCGCGCCGACGCACGCATGATCCAGTGGGTCGATGCCGCGCCCGGAACCGGCACGACGCTGCCGTGCGAGAACCAGGTGTCTCCGGCGCCTGCGCTCGGTCATCACGAGCCGGGCAAGAGCTGCTTCCAGAGCTGCCACAACCACGGCTTCACCGTCGCCGGCACGCTTTACAATAACGCGTCCGGAAACTCGGCGTTCCCGGGCGCGACCATCACCGTCATCGACACGAACAACAAGACGGTCAAGATGGTCGTGAACACCAACGGCAACTTCTACACGAGGGAAGCGCTCGCATTCCCGGTGCTCACGTTGGCGAGCTCGTGCCCGTCGGCGGTCAAGATGGTCGCGTCGTCGCCCGATGGCAATTGCAACGCCGGGAACTGTCATCCCGGCGCGACGAACCAGCAGATCCACCTGCCGTAGTAGGATGGCCTCCCTGTGTGGAGGCTGCTCCTCGTGTACACGCTCGTCGCCTGCAGCGAATCTGCGCCCGACGAGACTCGGCTCGGTGACGAGACGTTCGCGAACGTGTGCGCGCGCTGTCATGGCCAGGATGGCACTGGCGGCGTGCCTGCCGCCAACGGCGTGCGCCCGCGTGATCTGACCGATCCCGCGTGGCAGGCCTCGATCGGCGATGGCCAAATCGAGGCCATCATCCGCACAGGTAAGGCTCCGATGCCGGCGTTTCAGTCGGCGCTGTCCAACGCCGGTATCCGATCGGTCGTCGCCAAGGTGCGCCGGCTGTCCAGAAAGGGAACGCCATGAAGTGGGTAAAGCGAATCTTGTTGGGGCTCCTCGTGCTGATGGTGATCGCCGTCGGCTTCATCGGGGTCTACTTCTATCTGCTGCATCCGAAGTCGCGTGATGCGCCGACGGTCACGGCGCCGAAGACGCCCGAGGCGATCGCGCGTGGCGAGTACCTCGCAAAGCACGTCGCGGGTTGCGTGGTCTGTCACTCGCCGATGGACCTGAAGATTCCTGGCGACCAGTGGGACGAGACCAAGATCTTCGCGGGCCGCGTGTTTCCGTCGGGTGACTTCCCCGGCAAGCTGATCGGTCCGAACATCACGTCGGCTGCCGTCGGCAAGTGGACCGATGGCGAGCTGATGCGGGCGATTCGCGAGGGCGTCGATCGCGACGGCAAGACCCTGTTCCCGATGATGCCGTACGGCCAGCTCAACCAGCTGACCGACGAGGACACGCTCGCGATCATCGCGTACATGCGGTCGGTTCCCGCGCAGACGACGACCGTCGGCAAGACCGAGGTGAAGTTCCCGGTGTCGATGTTCATCCGCCTCGCACCCAAGCCGCTGTCGGGCTCGCCGCCCGCGTGGCCGACCGACCCGCTCGCGCGCGGCAAGATCCTCCTCGGGGTGATGTCGTGCACCGAGTGCCATACGCCGATGGACAAGGGCCAGCTCGTCGAGAGCAAGATGTTCGCCGGCGGCAACAAGTTCTCCGAGCCATCGCTCGGCACGATCTACTCGTCCAACATCACGTCCGACCCGGCGACGGGCATCGGCGCGTACTCCGACGAGGACCTGATGCGCGTGTTCCGCGAGGGCAAGGGCAAGGATGGGCGCACGCTGTGGGTGATGCCGTGGCGGGCGTACCGCGGGACGAAGGAGGAGGACCTGCGCGCGGTGATCGCGGCGCTGCGATCGCTCAAGCCGATCACGAATACGGTGCCGGCGCCGAAGGTTCTGGTCCCGGTGCCGGCGGAGACAGCTCCGCCTCCTGTGGCACCACCGGCAGAGTCGGGCTCGGCTGCCGCCGGTTCTGACTCGGCTGCGGGCTCGGCCGCCGCCGGTTCTGGCTCGGCTGCGGGCTCGGGTGACGCCGCCGGTTCGGGCTCGGGCTCGGCTGCCACGCCGTGAGCTAGGCGGCCGTCGACGGCTGGCGCGCGAGCGCTGGTTGCGCTGCCGGTCGTGTGCGGGTTGCTGTTCGTCTTGTCTGCCGCTAAGGGAGCTTGCGGCTCCTCAACGGGAAGCGCGCCGACTTGTTGCCCTGCATGGCGAGCATCGTGGTCACGCCGAGCACCGCGATGTTGGCGAGCAGGTTGATCGTGCCGGTGGTGCTCACGAACTTCTGCAACTTGTGCGTCTTCTCCGCCTCGGCCTCGGCGCCCGCGCGGTCCGCGAGCTCGTTGGGGCCGAGGCCCTCGTCCGTGCGCTTGCCAAGCAGGTGGCCGAACAAATTGCACGCGAGGCCGCTCACGAGGCTGCCGATGACGAGGCCGTCCTTGACCATCGTCAGCGTGCGCGCGTCCTTGCTGACCTCGTTGCCGGTGAGCATCGCGCGGCCGGCAAACCAGGTCGCAGCCATCACGCCGTGCGCGGCGAGGTTGACGTACGAGAACCGGCGCCAGGCCTTGGTCTGAACGCGGTCACGCTCGGCGGGGCTCGAAATCTCCTGGATCGCGGGATCGAGGCCCATCTGCCCGAAGATCGTGCCACCGATGGATGTCGCGAGACCGACTTCGTGTGCGGCCCATGCTGCAGTCGAGAGAGTAGTCATTGGAAAATCCTCCTGACGCAGTGGAATGCACGCGGCAAGCCGACCAGATCCCAGCAACTGCGGCTGTAACTGTTTGCCGAGCACGCTCGCTAGCCTGGCAGCGCGTCTGCGAGAACTGACTGCGTCGACGGCGCGCGTGCGTTGTGCTCCTCGGTCAACTTCGGGGTTTATTCAACGACCACGAACCGACGTTTGTTTCGTGCGTGTCCCCGTCGACGGTGACCGTGTCTGCCCACCCACACGAGCCCACAAGTTGGCGTCGCTGCTGCCGAACCTGATTGGCATATCCGGTGCTCATCGTCTGCCTCGAAAGGTTTCACACAGGTTCAGTCATGAAGATCCAGTTCCGCTCCATTCTGTTCGCTCTCGTTATCCCGGTTGCAGCGTGTGGTGGTGATCGCGAGACGCCGACCGTCGAGTTCCAGCTCTCGGATTACGTCGTGCAGCCGAAGGCGGATGCCCAGGTCGACACCAAGCCGTTCGTGATCGGTACCGACCTCAAGATGGTCGACGTCAGCAAGCCGATGCCGACGAAGTTCGACGAGCTCCTGTCCGAAGGCAAGAAGCTCGTGGCCGCCGCCAAGTACGGCGACGCGAAGATCATGTTCGACGCCGCGATGAAGCTCGAGAAGAAGAACGCGACCGTTCATGTCGAGATGGCGCGCATGTACATCTCGATGAACGAGAGGGGCCTCGCCGTCGCGTCGGCGAACAAGGCTGTCAAGCTCGCGCCGCTCTCCACGCAGGCGTGGAACACCAAGGGCCGCGCAGAGCTCGCCGCGCACAAGTACGAGGAAGCGATCGAAGCGTTCAGCAAGGCAGTCGAGATCGACGAGACCAACGTCTTCGCGTGGAACAACCTCGGCTACACCGAGCTGCTCCTCAAGCGATACGCCGATGCAGTGTCTCACCTCGAAGAGGCAACCAGCCGCAAGGGTGCGACCGGCTACATGTTCAACAACCTCGGCGCCGCGCTCGAGCAGCTCGACAACCTCGACGACGCACGCGTCGCCTACGAATCGGGTGGCAAGCTCGGCTCCAAGGAGGCCGCGTCGAGCCGCAAGCGCCTCGAGGGCGTCGACTCGATCGCGGTCGCCGTGAACGAGCGCGCCGGCGAGGTACACGACGAGGTCCGCGCCGAAGCCCCGAAGGTGAAGGAGTACGAGCTCGTCAACGAGGGCGATATCGTCGAGGAAGTGTCGGTCGAGGACTCGACGTTCCCGCCGAGCGACGACGAGGGCGACGAGACCGCGACCGAGGTCGAGCCCGGCGACAACGCGACGCTGTAGGGCTACTGCGCGGGGTGGTATTCGCCGAACCGCTTGCGCAGAACATCGGCGATCTCGCCGACGGTGGCCATCGCCTTGACCGCGCCGACGATCGGCGGCAGTAGGTTCGTAGTCGCCTGCGCCGCATCGTCGAGCGCCTGCAGTGCACGCGTGTGCTCGGCGGCGTTGCGCTTGGCGCGGACGGCTGCGAGACGCGCGCACTGCTCGCGCTCGAGCGCGGGATCCATGGTCGCGACCGGCACAGGATCTTCCTCGGCCATCACGAAGTCGTTCACGCCAACGACGATGCGCTGCTTGGCCTCGACGGCACGCTGGTGCTCGTAAGCGCGGCGCTCGATCTCCTTCTGCGGGAAGCCCTGCTCGATCGCGGGGATCATGCCGCCGAGCTTCTCGATCTGGTCGAGGTAGGCCTGCGCGCGCTTCTCGATCTCGTCGGTGAGCGCCTCGACCGCGTAGCTTCCACCAAACGGATCGATGAAGTCGGCGACGCCGCTCTCGTTGGCGATCACCTGCTGTGTGCGCAGCGCGATCCGCGCGGCCTCTTCGGTCGGCAAGCCGAGCGCTTCGTCGTAGCTGTTCGTGTGCAGCGACTGCGTGCCGCCGAGTACCGCGGCGAGTGCCTGCACGGTGACGCGCACGACGTTGACGAGCGGTTGCTGTGCCTGCAGCGTGACCCCGGCGGTCTGCGTGTGGAATCGCAGCATGTGGCTCTTCGGGTTCTTCGCCGAGAATCGCTCCTTCATGATGCGCGCCCACATCCGGCGAGCGGCGCGGAACTTCGCGACCTCCTCGAGAAAGTTGTTGTGCACGTTGAAGAAGAACGACAGGCGCGGCGCGAACTCGTCGACCGCGAGGCCGGCCTTGAGCGCAGCGTCGACATAGGCGATTCCATCGGCGAGCGTGAACGCGACCTCCTGTACCGCGTCGGAGCCGGCCTCGCGGATGTGATAGCCGCTGATCGACACCGTGGTCCACTGCGGAACACTCGCCGCGCAGTACGTGAAGATGTCGGTGATGATCCGCATCGACCCGGCCGGCGGATAGATGTACGTGCCGCGCGCGATGTACTCCTTGAGGATGTCGTTCTGGATCGTGCCGCGCAGCGCGGTCGCGGGTGTGCCTTGCTCCTCGCCGACCGCGATGTAGAGCGCGAGTAGCGTCGCCGCGGTGGCGTTGATCGTCATCGAGGTCGACACGTCGGCGAGCGGGATGCTGTCGAACAGCACGCGCATGTCCTCGAGCGAATCGATCGCGACGCCGACACGGCCGACCTCGCCACGCGCCATCGGATGATCCGAGTCGCGGCCCATCTGGGTCGGTAGATCGAACGCGACGGACAGGCCCTTGCCGCCCTGCGCGAGGAGGTACTTGTAGCGGCGGTTCGATTCGGCCGCGGTCCCGAAGCCCGCGTACTGGCGCATCGTCCAGTACTGGCCGCGGTACATCGTGGGCTGCACGCCGCGTGTGTAGGGGAACGAGCCGGCCGGGGTGGGATCGCCCTTGGCGTCCTCGGGGCCGTAGGCGCCTTTGATCGCGATGTCCGCGTCGGTTGCGAACGTGGTCTTGCGGAGCTTGGGCTGCTTGCGGTCGTCGCTCACCGGCCGTGTGTAGCAGAGATTGTTTCGGGTATCCTGTCGCCATGGGCCATACGGCGCGCACCGTTGCCGTGATCCTGTTCATCGCCGTGGCTGCTGCCGCGGCGCTGTACTGCGCGCAGCGCCCGACCGTGGCCCGCGGCAGCGTCCTGGCGGAGGAGCTCGTGACAGCCAACCCGCTGCTCGAGCGGCTGGAGTGCGACGACCGGGTCCCGATCGGCCTGGCCGGGGCGACCTTTGGTTGCACGGCGTTCTTCAAAAACGGGGACGAGGCGGCCTACACCTTCGGGCTCGACCGGGCCGGCCGGATCAACGTCGTCGAACAGGGCGAGACCAAGACCCGGCCCACCATCAAAAAGACGTCCGATCCGTGGGAGTGATATCCGCCTGGTGCCCGTGTTATACGGGGGTGCGATGCCGAATTACTCGAAGCTGCACGACCTGATCAGCCATCGCGTGACGATCGAATACGACACGGGGGCGTCTGTCACGGGCTACCTCGCGTCGTGCCAGCCGACCAGTGGGCCGGTCGAGTTCGTCGTGCTGTCGGACGCCAAGCTCATCGACTCGCGTGGCCGGGTGGTCCGCGAGACCGGCGAGCTCACGATGTGCCCGAACGTGCTCACGTCGATCGCGCTGGCCGAAGGTCCGCGCGGCCGCGATCTCAAGACCGGTACCTAGGCGCCTTCGCCCATGCGGCCGCCGAACGTCGCGACGAGCGAATCGTCGTGATCGTCGGCATAGGTCGTGACGCGGCGGATCGTCTCGCGGACCTCGCTGCGGTCGAGGTCGAGCGTGGTGCGCTCGTTGAGCATCAGCACGCGGTCGCCCTCGGTCGCGAAGGCCGCGCCGCACAGGTTCGCGTTGAGGCCGAGCAGGTGCGCATGGAGCGCGGTGCGGTCGACCTTGTCGTCGAGCGTCATCACGACCGAGCACACGCGCAGGTGCGTGAACAGCGTGCGGTGGATCAACCTGACCTGCGTGACTGCCGAGCCTTTGACGATTCGCCACGCATGAAGCGCGTCGGTGTCAGTCTGGCGCGTCGCCTGCGGGTCGTGGCCGAGCTCGCCGAGGACTTCTTCGATCAGCGCGACCGTGGAGTTGAGGTTCGTCTCGCGCTGGTTGGCAAAGAGTGCCTGCGTCATCCTGATCTCAGACTAACATCCCTGTTGCGCCATGTCCGAGGAGGGTGACCCGACCGCAAGGCCGCCCGGTGCTCCCAGGTGGCG